>CAYVRN010000014.1:0-8332 GCA_964453855.1 uncultured Rhodobacterales bacterium | reverse complement strand
CATCTTCGGCAAAATGCAGGTCGATATCGAGCGTCTTTAGCATCTTTCCCAGCACCATCCGGTTGGTGCGGTTGTCGTCTGCCGCCAGTATCCGCAGTTGACCCGTTATCGGCGCGGGCGGCGGGGTAGGGGCGACTGGTTTGGGGGTGTCTTCCTGCACCTGACCAAGCGCTTTGAACAATTCATTCCGCGGCTGCGGTTTTTGCAGGATCATTCGGAACAGGCCCTTGGCCGGATCATTCCGTGCGAAACCGGGGTTCGAGCTTAGCAGGATCATCGGCGTTTCATCCCCCCGTTGACGGATCGCTTGCGCCAGTTCTGGCCCGTCCATGTCAGGCATGTTGTGGTCGGTCAGAATCAGGTCAAATCCGTCGCCCAGGTGATCAAGCGCGTCAGCCGCCGAGACGCAGCATGTGACGTCGATCTGCAGTTGCCGCAGTTGTTTTTCCAGAATAATCCGGTTCGGTTCCAGATCATCCACCACCATAATCCGCCGAACATCTTCCAGACAAAGCGGCGGTGGGGCTGCTTCGCTTTCAACCTTGAGGTCAATGTGCAGGCCAAAGCACGATCCGACGCCCTCTTCGGATTCAACCCAGATATCGCCCCCCATCATCCGCACAAGGCGTTGGGTGATAGCAAGCCCAAGACCACTACCTTCGAACTGGCGGTTCTTTTCTGAATCAACCTGATTGAACTCGCCAAAGATGTGACTGACTTTGTCTGCGGGAATGCCGATTCCCGTGTCTTCGACATTTAGGTGAATGCGGGCGCTGCCGTCATCAGCGGTCATGCCGGTGACCCGAACCACCACATGACCGGTCAGGGTAAACTTGACCGCATTGCCCAACAGGCTCGTCAGAATTTGCCGAATGCGCCCGGGATCGCCGATAAAGCGGGTGGGCAGAAACAGATCGTAATCCACCAGCAGCGTCAGCCCTTTGTCACGCGCAGTGGGCTGCAACAGCAGGATGACTTCGTGAATGCACCGTTCAAGGTCAAACGGGGCAGGGTGCAGTTCCAGCTTGTCCGCTTCGATCTTCGAGTAATCCAGCACATCGTTGATGATCACCAGCAACGCCTCGGCCGAGTTGCGGATCGTGTCGATATAAAGCTGCTGTTCTTCGTTCGCTTGTGTTTCGGCAAGTAGTTCGGACATGCCCAGAATGCCATTCATCGGTGTTCTGATTTCGTGGCTCATGTTGGCAAGGAATGTGGATTTCGCGCGGTTTGCGACCTCGGCCCGGTCGCGAGCTTTTTCAAGCTCGCGTTCATAGCGCACGGATTCGGTGATATTGATGCCCAAGGTCACGATATCCCCGTCGCTGGTGCGGCGATCAACAAGGCGAACATGCTGGTCGTTCCACAAGCGGATCACGCGTTGTTCGATCTCTGCATTGTTCCATCGTGCCAGCATTTCCTGCCGCCAGTCGGCGCGTGTTTCGGTGCCGATATCGACAATGCCTTCGTCGGTCATGTGTTGAAGAATTCGGGCGTAGGTGATGCCGGGCTTGACTTCGTCCAGACCGTCGAAAATCGACAGATAGGCATCGTTGGCCATGATCATCCGGCTGTCCGAGTCAAAAACAGCAAACCCGTCGCTTATAGTCTGCACCGAATCCCACAAGCGCCGTTCAGCCACTTGCACCTGTTCGCGGGCTTGGTTCAGATCGGATTTAACGCGGGTGTTTTCATCGCGGACTGTCGCAACCTCGGCCCGGGTTTCGTGGACCTCGTGTGATAGTTCGCGGGCGCGGATGCCCAGTTTGCGATTGGCCGCAAACAGTTCTTCCTGTTTGAGCTCTAAAAGCCGTTCCGCCGCAAGTCTGGCGCGGCGTTCCTGCGCCAATCGCGCCGCAAGATCCATTCGTTGTGTCCTGTAAGCCAGAGGTTTCTTTCCGGCTTACAGGCAATGGGTTTAGAAAGTGCTTATCACATCCGCTCGATTGCTATGGCGATACCCTGACCGCCGCCGATGCACATGGTGATCAGCGCTTTGCTGCCGCCGGTACGCTCAAGCTCATTCAGGGCTTTGACGGTGATAATCACGCCGGTGGCACCAACGGGGTGACCAAGTGCAATCGCGCCGCCGTTCGGGTTCACTTTGGCGGGATCCAGACCCAAGCCTTTGTTCACAGCCAATGCTTGTGCGGCGAAGGCTTCGTTCGATTCGATCACGTCGAAGTCGCTGATGCTCAGACCGGTTCGGGCCAACAGGTTTTCCACGGCGGGAACCGGACCGATGCCCATCACCTCGGGGCGGACACCGGCGTGCGCGTAACCCAGAATGCGAGCGCGGGGTTTTAGACCTGCTTTTTCGGCAGCCGATGCACGGGCCAGCACAACCGCGGCCGCGCCGTCGTTGATGCCGCTGGCGTTGCCTGCAGTGACGGTGCCGTCCTTTTTGAAGACGGCGCGCAGACCGGCCAATGCTTCGGCGGTGGTTGCCTTGGGATGTTCGTCGCGGACGAAATCAACCATATCGCGTTTCACTTTGACCGGAACCGGCACAATCTGGTCGTCGAAATATCCGGCCCCGATCGCCGCCGCTGCACGGTTCTGGCTTTCCAAGGCAAATGCATCTTGCGCTTCGCGGCTGATATCATGTTCAGCCGAAACGTTTTCGGCAGTGACACCCATGTGGCCTGTTCCGAACGGGCAGTTAAGTGCGCCCAGCATCATATCCAGCGTCTGAACATCGCCCATCTTTGCGCCCCAGCGCTGGGCCGGAACGATATACGGTGAACGGCTCATGTTTTCGGCGCCGCCAGCCAGGGCGAAATCCGCATCACCCAGCATTAGCGATTGTGTGGCAGAGACGATGGCCTGCGCACCCGATCCGCACAGACGGTTCACGTTCATCGCTGGGGTCGTATCGGGAATCCCTGCCTGCATCGCGGCGACGCGCGAAAGATACATATCGCGCGGCTCGGTGTTAATGACATGGCCGAAAACAACATGGCCGATCTGACCGCCCTCGACGCCCGCTCGCTCAAGCGCGGCTTTGGTGACAATGGTGCCCAGTTCAATCGGCGGCGTGTTGGCGAGCGAGCCGCCAAATGTGCCGATGGCGGTCCGTGCGCCGGACAGGATGACGATATCTTCCATGGGTTCCCTCCTGAGAATAAAATTTGGGCGCACACTAGCGGTTTGCTTTCAGAAGGGAACAAAGACGTTTCGTCATTAGTGTCTGCGGGGTTCGTAGGGGATGAACAGGGTGCTCTCGCCCAGTTCCCGCAAAAGCCGGAAGATGCCCGGTTCGGTTTGGGTGGTTTTCACCGGAAAAGTTGCGCGTGCCGGATGTTGCATTTTGATACCTCAGACTGTTGAAAACCACCCATAGGCAGATATTCGACAAGCACAGGGTATCTGCCGCGACGAAATCACGGCGCAATCACGGCACTTTCAGACAGTTTTAGTGATCGAACGTCGCAAACACCGGCGCGTGATCGCTGGGCTGTTCCCACCCGCGCGCATCGCGCACCACGCGGCTGGAATGTGCGGCGTTGGAAATATCCGGTGTGGCCCAGATGTGATCCAGACGGCGACCCTTGTCGGCGGCGCTCCAGTCTTTGGCCCGATACGACCACCAAGTATAAAGCTGGCCTTCGGGGATATCCTGACGGGTGATATCGACCCAGTCACCGGACTCCTGCGTTTGAGCCAGATGCTCGACTTCGATCGGGGTGTGGCTGACGATCTTCAGCAGGTTCTTGTGATTCCACACATCATCCTCGCGCGGGGCGATGTTCAGATCACCCACCAGAATGGACTTTTGCGGTTTGTCGCTGTGGAACCAGTCCCGCATTTCGGTCAGGTAATCCAGCTTTTGGCCGAACTTCTCGTTCACCTCGCGGTCGGGCACGTCGCCGCCTGCTGGGACGTAGAAATTGTGAATGGTCGTGCCGTCCTCAAGTTGCCCCGCAATGTGGCGCGCGTGGCCGAGGCTGGCGAAATCCTTCATCCCCGCCTCTTTCATCGGCAGTTTCGAAAAGATCGCAACACCGTTATACCCCTTCTGCCCGTTCGCCACCATATGGGTATAGCCCAGCGCCTGAAACCGCTCGAACGGTATCTTCTCGACGGGGCTTTTACACTCTTGCAGGCACAGAATGTCCGGCATCTCCTCGACCATCAGCTTTTCGACCAGCGGCGCTCGCAGTCGGACCGAGTTGATGTTCCAGGTGGCAAGAGTGAAGGGCATAGGGGTCTCCGTTTCGCACGTATTCGTGGGACCATGCCCTGCACAGACAACGGGTGCAAGCGATTGCGGCTCATCCCCGCCAGATCGGGTTGCTCCAAGCCTTTGTCGCATTCGACCCCATCAGAACGATCCTGATCCACGGGCTTTTCGACAGGCGGGAAATGTCCAACGTTGCCTCTGTCAGTCCGTCACCAAACGCACCAATGGTCGAGGCTGTTTGACCCAGCACCAACACCCCTTCGACTGGGGAACATTTGACTACCATCTCATCGCCGTTGATCTCGATGTCATGAATGTCTGGTCCGGTCGAAGAATACATCGCCCCGTCTTTTAACGCCTGCAGCAACATGTCGGGGTTATTGGCTTCCGCCTTGACCATAACCCAACCGCCAAAGGCGTCGTTTTCACCGTGGGCGAAATGCGCATCGTCGGTGGCGATAAAGCTGACCCGCTTGCCATCGCGTGCCAAAACATCGGCCGCGTGTAATCCGCTGGCGCGGTCGCATTCCACCTCGCATCCGTGGTTGTAGATTTCCACCGCGTGGGCCGCCGTGATCGAGGCCATGTCCGCCTCGGAAAGTCCCGACCACTCGGGATGGGCAATAGCCACAAACGCTCCGGCATCCACAGCACGCTGGGCAATCTGCGGGCCTGTTTCCTGATCGGGCAAAGGATCATTGCCCGGTGAATTCGATGGCGCAAAGTCAAACGGAAGACCTACGGCCAGAATGTGCCATATTTCGCCCAGGCTATTCGCACCGGAATGCAACTCGGCCCCGATGATGGTGGTGAAATCGTCATCCCGAAACGGGCGGGTGTCCGCAATCGGGTAATCGAACGGCCCCATGAAGTGATCTGTGAGCGAGATGAAGTCATAGCCTTGGGCTTTGTAGCGGCGGCAGACCTCGTCCGGTTCCAGCTGGCCGTCGGATAAAGTGGAATGGGTGTGGATATTCCCGCGATAGAATTTTCCCGGATTGGCAAAGGCAGTCGGCTTCATAAAGTGTCCCCGTCGATGTGATTGGGAACATCCTTTAACATTGGTCTACGAAAACCAAGCCCCGAGCAAAAAAAGACCCGGGACAAGCCCGGGTCAGTCCAACAGGGAGGATGCATACCATTACCCGGGTATGCGGCGGGAACTGTCAATCAGACCAAGCCTGATACACTATAGATAGCAACGATTGTGCCATCTTCAATTGATGTACGTCAAAGTTACGATTTCGTTAAGCATTAAGCCGATACCCGCCGGATTCGGTCACAAGAAGTCTTGCATTTGAAGGATCTGGTTCGATTTTCTGCCGAAGACGGTAAATGTGCGTTTCAAGCGTATGGGTCGTGACCCCTGCGTTATACCCCCAAACCTCGTGCAGCAGCGTATCGCGTGGCACCACGGATTCTTGTGACCGGTACAGGAATTTCAGAATATTCGCCTCTTTCTCGGTCAGACGGATTTTCTTGTCGTCTTCAGTGACCAGCATCTTTGTCGCGGGTTTGAAGCTGTAGGGTCCCAGCTGGAAGATTGCATCTTCGGATTGTTCGTGCTGGCGCAGCTGCGCGCGGATGCGGGCCAGCAAGACCGGAAACTTGAAGGGTTTGGTCACATAATCATTCGCGCCCGAGTTCAGACCCAGAATGGTGTCAGCATCAGTATCGTGTCCTGTCAGCATCAGAATCGGAGATTTCACCCCGTTCTTGCGCATCAGGGCACATAGCTCGCGACCATCCATGTCAGGCAGACCAACATCCAGAATGAGCAGATCGAATATGCCTTCTTTGACTTTGGTCATGGCGCAAGACGCGCTGCCTGCATCATGCACATCAAACTCTTCCGACAGCATCAGCTGCTCGCCCAATGCCTCACGCAGATCGTCGTCATCATCGACCAAAAGGATTTTCTTTACCTGAGCCATGTGGCGTCCTCCGTTTCTCTCTTGGTCAGCAAATGGGGTATCCACGGTTTTGCGCAAGATATGCTTCAATCGCTTCACGCGGACGTGTGAGATGCAAGGGAAATGTTTCAATTTGTGACAGTTGGGTCTAGAGGAAACCCGACAGTCGAAAGGATTCTGCATGGCATTCGCCCCCGACATTACCGAACGCATCGCCCGGGCACGGGCCGATTTGCGCATGGGCGTGCCGGTGATTCTGACCGACGGCGGCGCAGGGGCGCTGGTGTTGGCGGTGGAAACCCTGACTACGGAACGGCTGACCGATCTGCGCGGCTTGGGCACACAAGCCAGTCTCGTGATCACAGCCCGCCGTGCCGAGACACTGAAAGCTCGCGCCTACGACGGCGACATCGCGCGGATATCCTTGCCCGATGATGTCAGTCTGAACTGGGTTCGTGGCGTGGCCGACCCCGCCGATGACCTGCGCAGCCCGATGAAGGGGCCAATGGTGTCGCACCGCGAGGGTGACGCTTCCTTGGCGCGGCTGGCGATCTTGTTGGCGAAATCTGCGCGACTGCTACCGTCGGTTCTGGTTTGTGAACTGGATACCCCGCTGAAATTCGCCACCGATCAGGACTTAACCGTGATCCCCGCAGCATCCGCAGGGCCGGTTGTCGCCGCAACCTCTGAACTGTCGTCGGTTATTTCCGCCCGCCTGCCCATGGCGGCATCCGAGGCGGGGCGTCTGCATATCTTCCGCCCCGAAGACGGCGGCGAAGAACACTATGCCATCGAAATCGGTCGCCCGAACCGCGACAAACCGGTTCTGGCGCGTTTGCACTCGGCCTGTTTTACTGGCGACGTTCTGGGCAGCCTGAAATGCGATTGCGGTCCGCAGCTTAACGGGGCCTTGGCGCAGATGGGGGCCGAGGGCGCGGGCGTTCTGCTATATCTAAACCAAGAAGGCCGCGGGATCGGGTTGGCCAATAAGATGCGTGCCTATTCGCTACAGGATCAGGGCTTTGACACAGTGCAGGCCAACCACCGTCTGGGGTTCGAAGACGATGAACGCGATTTCCGACTGGGCAGCCATATCCTGCGCGAGATGGGTTTTTCGTCGGTTCGCCTGCTGACCAACAACCCCCGCAAAATCGAGATGATGGAACAGACAGGCATTAAAGTCACCGAACGGGTGCCGCTGAAAGTGGGGCTGAACACCCACAACCAGGGCTATCTGGCTACCAAAGCCGCGAAGTCGGGGCATCTGCTCTAGGCAGAGGGGGCAGACAGCCCCCATTCCAACTCAGGGTCATCGCACCAGTCAGGTAAGCAAATAGCTTAATACGCCCGTTCACCGAAAATTGCCGAGCCGACGCGTACATGGGTTGCCCCTTGCGCCACGGCCTTTTCGAAATCCCCCGACATGCCCATCGACAATCCATCCAACCCGTTGCGCTTGGCCATCTTGGCCAGCAAGGCAAAATGCAACGAAGGTTCTTCGTCCACCGGCGGGATGCACATCAATCCGATGACGGGCAGGCCAAGCTCGCGGCACTCGGCCACGAATCCGTCCACCTCGGAGGGCATCACCCCTGCTTTCTGCGGCTCTTCTCCTGTGTTCACCTGCAAGAACAGCTTTGGACAATGCCCCAACTCATCCGCCAGCCGCGCAAGTGTGCGGGCGATCTTGGGGCGGTCTACACTGTGGATCACGTCGAACAATTCCATCGCCTGCCGCGCCTTGTTCGATTGCAGCGGTCCCAGCAAATGAAGCTCTACCCCGTCGTACTGTTCTTTAAAGCCAGGCCACTTGCGGGCGGCTTCTTGAACCTGATTCTCACCGAACACCTTATGCCCCTCGGCCAGAACGGCCTCTACCACGTCGTCGGGTTGTTTCTTGGAAACGGCGATCAAGCACACCGATTCCCCGTCACGCCCCGCGTCAGAACATGCAGAGTGAATACGATCTTTAATGTCCTGCAATCCCATGGTGTCCTCCGGAATACCTGTGTAACGCGCTGTTTTGGCTTCATAAGGCAGGTTTTCGCCGATGTCAGCAGGGTGTGGTGTGACACGAATGCATCATTTTCGCCACAGTCATCACAAGCAGGCCGCCGCGTTGTTGACCCAAAGGCGATTACGGCGCAAACACATCGCCAATGCTGGATCACCGGCATTTCATGGAATGCTAACACGAGGGAAAATCATGAAACGCATCCTTCTTACTTCGACCGCA
>CAYVRN010000013.1:42833-53161 GCA_964453855.1 uncultured Rhodobacterales bacterium | reverse complement strand
CCGTTCTGTTCGGGATTTGGCAATGTCGTTCAAGGTTACGGAACGACGTGGTGACAACGCCTCCCTTCCGGAACTGGGTTTCATCTCTGGACCATCTTCAAAACGTCTAAAGATCGCCGTCGGGCTGAAAACCGCGGACGGGCAAAGTGCAGATGCCGATGTGCTGGATGTCATCATGCAGACAGCGGAACGTTGCAAGCTGATGGGACATGAAGTGGTCGAACTGGACTGTCTGCCATATCATGTGGAGGATTTTCTCGATCAATTCATGGCACTGATTTCGGTTTTGACTGGGCGCTTCGCGGGTCAATTCAAGGAAACCTTTGGCCGACCGGTCGCAGATGGTGATTTTGAAAAGATGCAGATGTACTTCCTTGGCGCCATGCCGGATGATCCCGAGGCTGAATGGAATCGCCTTATGGAAACCGCTGGTAAAATATCGGATTCCTTTGATAGGCTATTTGAAAGCTACGACCTCATATTGACACCAACTGTCCCGGTCGTCGCCAAGGATGCAGCTGAACGGTCTATTGATAAAGATCCCATTTCGCAACTTGCTGGTGGCAGACGCGATATCAGGTTCATGGCTTTTGCCAATACCACTGGACATCCGGCCATAACCGTCCCTGCCGGCTTCAATCCGGACGGGCTGCCAGTGGGGGCGCAGTTCATTGCTGCGAAAGGGGCTGAAGACACCTTGTTCAGCATTGCATATGAACTTGAGGATGAGCTCAAGTGGTCACGCCATTGGGCGCCAATTTCAGTTGCATTTTCCGGTTCCTGATGGCCCCTAATACAAAAACAGCTGGTCGCAGGAAGTACCGGCAATGTGAATGGACAATGATTGGAAACGGCTATGACTCATGAATTTAAAACTCTGATCATTGAACGTGAAACACTGATGCAGCTCCTGACAATGGAGGATTGTATTGAAGCCATCGACAACTGCATGCGCCAAACCTCCGCCGGGAATTTGGTAAATCCGCCACGATCCGGCTTTAAGGCCGGAAAGGGAATGTTGGCTTGGATGCCAGGTTATCTGGGAGAGCCTGAAGGATTTGCCTGTAAGTTGATAACACAGTTTCCTGAGGCAAGATTGAAAGGCTATTCCAGCCATTCGGGTGTGACGGTTTATTTTGAAGCCGAGACTGGTCAGCCTGCAATGATTGTCGATTCCGGCTATCTGACCGCTGTCCGCACCGCAGCGGCCAGCGCTGTGGCGACACGGGCCTTGGCACGCGATGACGCATCCAATCTGGCCCTGGTCGGTTCGGGTGAGCAGGGATACCTGCATGTGGCCGCCATGCTCGCGGTAAGGCCTATTTCAGCCATTCGAATTTGGGGACGAACGCCTGAAAATGCTGCACGATTTGCAGAAAAAATCGAAGCGGAATGGCAGGTTAAGGTCGACATTTTCCCGACAGTGGCACAGACGATCAAAGACGCCGATATTATCTGCAGCTCCACTCCGGCAACGGCGCCCGTGTTATTAGGCAATGAGCTGCCCGAGGGCTGTCATATCAATGCGGTAGGAGCCAGTCGGACGCCGAAAGTAGAGCTCGACGAAGCGGCTGTAACGAGAAGTCTGTATTACGTCGATTATCTCGATTCTGCCCTTAAGGAAGCGCACGAACTCATGGAAGCACTGGAAAGCGGTGCCATCGCCAAAGAGCATGTTCGCGGAGAAATCGGGGAGGTGCTTTTGGGCCATAAGCGAGGACGCGAAAAAGATCGTGACATCACCATATACCGCTCTGTCGGATTTGCCGCACAAGATGTGGCCGCTGCGGGTCTGGTCTATAACAAGGCAAGAAATCAAGGTCTGGGTTTGCCTGTCCGCCTCTGATTGCCTACCCCGACTGATCGGCCCACGTGTTCTGGGCTATCCATCCAATTGTAGTGTGCCGCGGATGAACTGGTCGGGTGTGTTTCTGGCCATGAAGCGAATTTGCTATTGCACGCGCCTCACCTATTAACCATTTAAACGACAATAAAACAGAAATTAAAAACACCAAACAAGAGCGAGTTGCGTGGAGAATCGTCCTAAAAGGCTTTTGGGATTGGGGAGTTGAGCGGTCGGGCCCAGACAGAGAGCTGTCCTTCGCGCAAGTTGCAGCTAATGACCGGTCAGAGCCCATGGCTACGTTTGTGCGCTCTGCCCCGAAGACGGCCAAGCGTAGAAACGGACATTGAACACGACTTTCGTAGCCGCGCTGCCGCCTTCCGAAAGGCGAGTGCCTTCACAACTTTAGGTGTTATTGCAAATGGCACTCTTCCCGTGCGCAGTCTAAATTGATCACTTTGGCCTGATTACAAAGACCCTAGGAACGGAATGGAATGCCGCGTCCTTGAGGCGTCAAGGAGCCGAACGATTTTCCAACTGTTTGCAGATATTCGGCTTCGTCCCAGAATCCGATAAGGATACCGCTTTCGGCAGCGCGCTTCTGGCGTGCGAGGACTTCGGGTGTGGCGGTGATCCGCGTGTGATGACGCGTGGCCCACTCCAAAAGGGCGGCTTCCATCCTCGCGCGCGTTTCTACGTGCAATGGATCGTTCGATGCCCCCAGATCGACGAGTTCTTTCGGGTCCGTTTCCAAATCCCATAGCACTGGCCGAAAGCCTTCGCAGCGGATGTATTTCCATCGTCCGTCGAAGATCATCGTCGTGTGGGCATCTTCCTGTGGCTGGCCCAAAGCGGCCGCCATGTCGGACCAGTGATAGTCATGTTCGCTGATCACATAGCGGCGCGAAAACCCGTCTTTGCCCTGCAGGATTGGTGACAGATCGCGGCCTTCGATGACGTGCGGCTTTGGCGGGCAGCCCAATGCCCGCATGAAGGTTGTGGGGAGATCGATCATTTCGACCAGTGCGTCGCTTACCTGTCCGCGGCTGACGTCGGCATCTGGTCGCGGGTCCGCGATGATCAACGGCACCTTGACCGCCGCCTCGTGATAGAAATCCTTGTCGCCCATCCAATGATCGCCGAGATAGTCACCGTGATCCGAGGTGAAGGCGATGATCGTGTTCTTGCTGAAGCCTTCGGTGTCCATCCACGCAAACAACCGACCTAGATTGTCGTCTAGCTGCTTGATAAGGCCCATATAGGCCGGGATCACATGGTCGCGCACGTGGTCACGGGAAAAGCTTCGACAGACGCGAGCGTCATGATAGGCCTGCATCAAAGGGTGATCGGTCTGACGCTCGGCGGTAGAACGGACCGGAGGAATGATATGCCGCTCGTCGTACATGTCGTGGTAGGGCGCTGGTACGATATAAGGCCAGTGCGGTTTTATATAGGACAGGTGACACATCCACGGACGGCCATCCTCGCGCGCGTCGCGCATGAAATCCATCGCGCGGTTCGTCATGTAGGCTGTCTCCGAGTGCTCTTCGGGCACGTTCGCTTCTAGCCGCGAGTTCTTCAAAAGCCATGCCGAGAGCCGTTCACCATCAGCATCCAGTCCGGAATTTGCGAAATCTTCCCATGGATTTTCCGACTCAAAACCGTGCGCCACGAGATAATCGTCATAGGCTGACCAGTTCTGACGGGGGCTGTCGGGATGCAGTCCATCGTCTCGCTCGAACGGCTCAAAGCCGCATTCCGAGCGGGCGACACCAATCTCGCTCTTAGGGTCAATCCCCAGCCAAGCCATGCCTTCAAGGTCGGCGGTCATATGCGTCTTGCCCACGAGCACCGCTCGCGCGCCCACGTCTCGCAAATGATCGCCCAGAGTCGGTTCGCCCACACGCAGCGGCATGCCGTTCCACGTCGACCCGTGGCTGCGCACGTAGCGCCCTGTATAGGCAGACATTCGGGACGGACCGCATACCGGCGACTGAACATAAGCGTTGCTGAAGCGCACACCGCGAGCTGCCAAGGCATCGATATGCGGGGTATCTAAATGCGGATGTCCGTAGCAACTGAGATAATCAAACCGCAGCTGATCCGCCATGATCCACAGAACGTTCGGGGTCTTGGTCATGTGAGGTCTTTCTTAAGCATGTCTTCAATCGGCGCCCGCAAAAAAGTGTCGAGGCGGTCTAGATAGCCGACGAACTCCGCCATTTCCTTCTTCGAAAAGGCTTCCCGCAGGGCGGCGCGCCGTCGCGCCATGACAGGGGCGGCCCGTTCGTAGGCTTCTCGCCCGGCCTCGGTCAGCGCGACAATAGTCAGCCGTCCGTCTTCCTCGCTTCTGCTCATGGTGACGTAGCCTTTGTTTCGGATCTCGGGAAGCGCCCGGCTAAGCAGCGAATGATCGGCGCGCTGGATCGAGGCAAGGTCGCGAATTGTCATCGGGCCCACTTCGTACAGGTCCCAGAGTGTCCGCCATTCGACAATCGACAGACCGCCTCCGATTTGAAGAAGATGCTGACCCTGTGTCCGAGAGGCGGCATAGACCGCAGGTAGGCGGGAAAACACATTGAAGTCCTCGCGGGTGCGTCGTGCCTCGATGCCTTCGATATCGCGCTCGCTGACGGTTACCATCATATTCTCCTCCTGCCTCGGCGATTAAGCCCCAAAAATAATTACGTGACAAGTCATATAATTTATGCAAGCCTCAAGGCTGAAGCCTTCGTGACGGGGGCGTTTGCTCTTGGAGGAGGGCAAAACTTTAGGGAGGAAAACCATGATCAAGAAGACGCTCTTGGGTTGCGCGTTGTCGCTTGTGCCTATGATAGCAACGGCTCAGTCAACACTGACCGCCGAAACAACAACACCTGGCTCGACGCCTCATTACATCGACACAACGCTCGCGGCTGTCCTCGACAGTGCAGGAGTGGCCACGATGCAAATCACCGAGGGCGCAACGCTGACCAACTCTGTTCAAGCTGTCGCTGAGGGGCGGCTGGACATGGCCCCCGCGCCACTGATCCTGCCATTCCTACTTTCGAAAGGCATTGGTGCCTATAGCGGCATCGGCCCCGAACAGGGGGCCGAACTGGCGGCGAACATTCGGGTCATCTTCTTCAATGCCGGATCGGCGCAGATGCTAGGCTATTATAACAGCAACCCGATTGAAGACATTCGCGATATGTCGGGCAAACGCATCTGGAATGGTCCGCCACGTGGGGCCGCGCTGACATCGGGTCGCGCAATGATCCAGCTGCTGTCGGGAATCAAGGACCGTGAAGACTATGAAGGTATCCAGACTCCTTGGCCTGACGCGGTTCCGACTATCACCGGTGGCGGCGTTGACGCATGGACAATTCCTGAAGGTCTGCCCTCAGGCCGGGAGATCGCCATTGCGGCCGCGGGCGGCATTACGATCCACGATGTGCCGTCCGATCTTCTGGCCAGCGAGCTGGGACAACAGATCCTCAAAGCACCGGGCAACGCGCCTTACTCGGTTCCGATCGAAGATTTCCGAAACGCCTACGCGGGCAACGACATCACTGTCGTGGTCGATGACGACAGCTTTGACAGCTTCGCGACCGCGTTTGGGCAAATCGTTTCAGCCGGGATGGATGAGCAGCTTGTCTATAACATCGTGACGGCGTTTCTCGAAGCTGAAGAGCGGTTCATCACCGGCTCGCCACGTGGTCCGTTCGCACGCATCAGTTTCGGAGATATCGACGGCGTGACCCAAGGCGCTTGCGGTGCGGTTCAAGTCAAGATGCACCCTGGCGCAATTCGCGCTTACGAGGATGCTGGCCACACGATCGCAGATTGCCTGCGTCCCTGACGCCTAATCCAACATGGTCGAGGACGGTTGCGATCGCCCTCGACTGAACGGGCGACACACATGCCAGATCATACCCCCCCCAAGGATTTCGGCCAGCGTTTGGCCATCGGGCTTGCTATCATCCTGGTGATGGTCGGCTTGGTCAATACCATGCCGGAAATCCCAGGCTTGCAGGACTTCGCGCGCGATCTGACGGGCCGACCGTTTTTTCGCGTTTCTGGTTTTTCTCCTGAATATTTCTTCCCACCCGTCTTTCTTCTAATGATGGTGATCGTCGCGCTTGATTCGAGCGTTTACCGAGCATTGAAAAAAGACCGGCCACAGCGCGCCTGGCTCGGCTTGCTGCTGGATGCTGGCTTGATTTTTGCCGCGTTTCTGGCCGCTTTCGGTTATCTGGTCGAGGTCGATTCCATTTGCCTGATTGACCAGATCACAGGTGAGCGGGCACGACTGATCCAAGAGGCCGCCGAGCGCTCAGAAGGTGTCATCCCGGGGATTTCCTTTGAGGCAGAAGTACCCGCATGCCAAGCGCGCTTTGGCATCTGGATCATTCCACTACTCTTCACGATCATCACGCTTTTCTTCCTTTATAATGTTCGCGTATGGGGGTTACCGCTCGTGATGGTCGCCAGCGTCGTCGTGATTTACACCGTAGGTACTACGCTGATCTGGATGTTCGACCTCAGCGATAATAACTTCCTTCTGACCAAGCTTGGGGCTGACGGTGGCGACGTCCGTGCCGCAGCTATCCAGAAGGCGACCAACGTTTTTATCACACCCGATGGGTTTATGGGCCGGTTCATGGACATCGTAGTCAATCAGGTGTTTCCCTATGTCATCCTCGGTGCGCTGTTCGGTACCTCCGCTGGTGGCACCTCGCTGATTAAGCTGGCAGTGCGAGCAACCCGTCGACTAAGGGGCGGACCGGCCCATGCCGCCATCGTTTCGTCCGCCATGTTCGGCACGATCACGGGTGGCCCAGTCACGAATGTGTTATCCACCGGACGCCTGACGATCCCCATGATGCGTCGCAACGGCTTCAGTCCGCAGTTTGCAGGCGGCGTCGAAGCGGCGGCCTCCTCGGGTGGCCAAATCATGCCGCCGGTTATGGGCGTTGCTGCCTTCGTTCTCGTTGCGCTTACCGCGGTTCCTTATAACAAGGTCATTACCGCAGCATTTCTTCCCGCGATGTGCTTCTTCTTCTCTATCTTTCTGGCTGTCGTGTTCCAGGCACGGCGTGAGAAGGTGGAAGCCATGCGCGAGATCCCGGACGATCTTAAAATGACACGGCAGGATACGCTTAACCTTGTCATCATTTTAGTACCGATACTGGCAATCCTGTTGCTCTTGTTGGGCAACAAGGACGCGATCAGCACGGGCTTCTTGTCTTCAATTCTGCCATCGTTTGTGACGCAGATTTTGATCAACGCCACAGGCGATGCCGTCTCTGCGGGTTGGTGGGCAGTTGCTGTACTCGTGCCGCTTCTGTTCCTTGATCCTGAAACGCGCGCCCGTCCTGTAAAAGTGCTGCACTCACTTGCCGACGGCGGCATGCTGATCTCGCGACTGTTCCTGCTGCTCTTTGCGGTGTCGATCATCTCGGCTTTTCTGAATGAAAGCGGCCTGACCGGAGAGCTCACCCGAGCAGTCACGACTTGGCTTGATCAAGCGCAAGTGCTGCGCCTTTTCGGAACTGAGATCAACATCGTCGGCGGCGTCTACCTGATGCTGGCACTCACATGTGCGATGGCCTGCGCCATAATCTTGGGCATGGGGATGCCAACGGTTCCAGCCTATGTAAATGTCGCGCTCCTTCTCGGGCCGCTCCTGGCAAACCTCGGCGTCAGCTTCTTCACGGCTCATATGTTCGTCTTCTATTTCGCCGTGGCCTCAGCGATCACGCCGCCAGTGGCCATCGCGGCCTTTGCTGCCGCCTCAATCACACGCACGGAGCCGATGCGTACTGGTATTGCGGCGGTCCGTGTGGGAATCGTCATGTTCACCGTCCCGTTTGTCTTCGCGTGGTATCCTGAGTTGCTACTGATCGAAGAGGCCGTGACCATTACCGACGAAACTGGGCGGCGCGCGCTGATCGAAGGGTATTCCGGTGTTGTAGATTGGTCCGCGCTTGCTGCGCTCGGGTTGCGCATCGGTCTTGCGCTCTATCTCACAGCCTCCGCACTCGCCAAGTTCGACCGCAACGCTCTCAGTTCGCCCGAAGTTCTGTTGCGTTTGATAGTGGCAATACTCGTTTTGTGGAAAACTGCCACCGTAATGTGGGTCGGCATTGGCCTTGCAGCACTGTTAATCGGCGGTCACCATTTCTTCGCTGGACGCCGGACCGCAAAGGCCGTTTGAGAGTGTAGGTTGCCTAGCGGTATAGCTTGCCAACAATTACGAATTGGGCTGGGGCGCTCAGGAGTAGATAGTCTTTCGGCACGTCCTCACCAATACGCATCGCGCACCATGCTCTCGATACGGCACCGTAAACTTAATGCGCCTGCTTGCGGTACATGCGACATGGAGACATGACTCGCATCCATTTATACCACCGCCACCGATTTCCTCCCGACATTATTGCGCAAGCCGTCTGGCTGTATTTCCGTTTTCCCCTAAGCCTTCGGATGGTCGAGGATCTGCTGGCCGAGCGCGGCATCATCGTGTCACATCAGACTGTGCGAGCGTGGGCAGAAAAGTTTGGCCGGAGTTTTGCGAAAAACATCCGTCGTCAATCGGCTGGCAAACACGGTGACAAGTGGCATCTGGACGAAGTCGTCATCACGATCCGCGGGGTGAAGCATTGGCTGTGGCGGGCCGTTGATCAAGAAGGTTTCGTGTTGGATGTGGTGGTGTAAAGTCGCCGCAACAACAAAGCGGTCCGGCGTTTGATGCAAAAACTGCTGAAACAACAAGGCTCTACTCCGCGCGTTATGATAACGATAAATTGCGCTCTTACGGGGCGGCCAAACGGAAAATCATGCCAGGCGTGGAGCACCGATCACATAAGGTTTTGAACAATCGCGCTGAGATTTCCCATCAGCCCACGCGGCGGCGAGAGAGGGTGATGAAGCGTTTCAAATCACCGAGGCAACTGCAGAGTTTTGCCTCCATCAACGACGCGATTTCCAACCTGTTCCTCCTGCCACGCCACGAAATGCCATCTGCCGGTTTCCGTAAAATGCGGTCACTTGCTATGCAAACCTGGCGTGAAATCGCTGAGGTGAACGCCGTGTAGAGCGGAGCCTAAACGGCGTTCCATATCTTAGACCAGTTAAGTTTACGGTGCCTTCACAGATGCTTAAGTGGGGAAATCGCGCTGGCCGGGCTTAAAATGCGCTGCGAATCCGATAAGAATAGTTATGTTAAAATATGTGATGTTTTTGTTCGTAGGCGACTTCGAGGTTGGCTAAGGTGACCACTGGGAAAGTGTGTCGTCGAAAATTTTCGGATTTCAGTTTCGTTGTCGGGCTTGTTGATCCAGGCCCTCGATGTTCCCGAAACTAAGCCAGAATTGAAGAGTCGATCTGTTTCTAAGGCGCACAATACCCTCTATTCTGTTTCCAGAAACAAAATCAGCAATGCTGCCAATATTGGCAGACCGCCAAGTAAAACGATTGCGGATGGAACTGACTTTCCCAAGCCCATTTCCAAAAGAACTACCCAAAGAGGGGTGAGATAAGTATAGGCTGTGACCTTGCTCGGAGGCAATCTTTGCGCCGCGAGCGTCACCAATGAAAACGTGCCTATTCCGGCGAAAATGGCCAGATACCCCAGCACCAGCCAAACACGGATGGGAAGTGCCAGCCAGTCGGTCGCTAGAATCTCTTCGAGGTAAAGCACGCCAAGAATAAGTGCGCCGCTGATGGCCACGCCCAGCGTGACGGCGTAAACCGGTTCGCCCCTTCGCAGGTGCGGAACCAGAACCGCATAGGCGGCGTGTGCGGCGGTTCCGATCATGAACAGCAACTCGCCGCGCCCCAGTTCGAAGCGGAACAGGGCAGCTGGAGATCCCCGAAACACCACCCAAAGCGCGCCCATCGCACCGATTGTCAACGCACTCCAAACCAGCCGCGATACTTGCTTCCCCGATACAGCCCAGCCCATCAAGGCGGCCATGAACGGCATCAGCGTAAAAATTGCTGCGGTGGATACCGGACTGGTGATTTTAAGCGCCTCGAACATCAGAACGAAGAATGTCGCGTAAGCCGCGCCAAGGGGCAGATACCGCCAAGGCGCACGGTAATGCTGTAGCTGAAACCGCCCCATGGCCAGCAGGCCTGAGAACAGCAAGACCGCCGCTAGGGCAAATCTTATGGCCGTCAGCGCCGCCGGATCGATGTCGTTCGCGATGAGCTTCCCGAACGAGTTCGACCCGGCCACGAGTAGCGAGAAGAGGAGCATGGCCAAATGCCCCTCTACCAGAGGTCGCCTGTCCGGTGGGAGGGACCGGAACAGTATCACCCTCTGTTACCCGCAGGTTGCCCCGACATTGTTGGGGTGGGTTGTCCAGTTGGCGTATTCCTCGACCTTTTTGCCTGTGCGCTCGTCGATGTCGCCAAGGTTAAGCTCTTTCATCGTGATGCAGTTGTCGACAGGACAGACATTAACACAGAGGTTACATGCCACGCACTCGGCGTCATTGAC
>CAYVRN010000013.1:22298-42733 GCA_964453855.1 uncultured Rhodobacterales bacterium | reverse complement strand
ACTTGCACGTTGCCCGCGCCCAAAGTCATGAACTCGGCGGCGTCGCGCCATGTTGTGACACCACCGATCCCACTGATCGGCAGATTGGCGGTTTCCGGATTGCGTGCGATCTCGGCCACCATGTTCATGGCAATCGGCTTGACCGCTGGCCCACAGTAACCCCCATGCGCCCCCCAACCGTCAATGGTCGGTTCAGGCGCAAATGTGTCGAGATTAACGGATGTGATCGAGTTGATCGTGTTGATAAGGCTGACCGCATCTGCGCCCCCATCCAGTGCCGCCTTGGCCGGATAGAGGATATTGGTGATGTTTGGCGTCAGCTTCACAATACAAGGAAAGTCCGAGTGTTTCTTGACCCACTCGGTCACCATCTGGATGTACTCGGGCACCTGACCCACAGCCGACCCCATACCGCGCTCGGCCATTCCATGCGGGCAGCCAAAGTTCAATTCAACCCCGTCTGCGCCGGTATCCTCGATACGTTTCAGGATATCGCGCCACGGGCCTTCTTCGCAAGGTACCATCAGGCTGACGACAAGCGCGTGATCGGGGTAATCCTTTTTAACGCGGGTGATCTCTTCGATGTTCACCTCAAGCGGGCGGTCGGTGATCAACTCGATATTGTTCAGCCCTAGCAAGCGACGGTCTGCCCCGTGGATCGCGCCATATCGTGGACCGTTGACGTTTACGACAGGCGGGCCAGCCTCGCCTAAAGTCTTCCAAACAACGCCACCCCATCCGGCCTCAAACGCGCGGCGGACGTTGTATTCCTTGTCCGTTGGCGGGGCCGAAGCCAGCCAGAACGGATTGGGGGATTTGATACCGATAAATTCCGAGCTTAGATCTGCCATGACTTATCCCTCTCCCATCAGGCTGTTGTGAATGTCTTCTGCGGCGTCCCGACCTTCGGCCACTGCCGTCACGGTCAGGTCTTCTCCACCTGATGCACAGTCGCCACCGGCCCAGACACCAGAAACCGAAGTTCGTCCGGTTTCGCTGACCTGAATTTTGCCACCGTCAACCGCCAGGATTTCAGGCGCTCCCGCTAGGGTCTGACCAATTGCGCGCATCACCTGATCGGCTGGAACAACGACTTCCTCGCCGGTTTCAACCAGCTTGCCATCACGGGTTTCGGTGCGTGCCAGCGTGATGCTGTCAGAAGCCAAGGATTTCGGCGCAGCGTTATACAGGATATGCACACCCTTCGACGTTGCCAGTTCCTGTTCGAACTCGGATGCCGCCATCGCCGCCTTGTCGCGGCGATAGGCTATTGTCACGGTCTCGGCGCCAAGTAGCTTGGCTTGAACCGCGGCATCCACCGCCGTCATTCCACCACCGATCACAACCACGTTGCGACCCACAGCGATGTCTGTTTTGTCAGACGACTGACGCATGTCCGATATCCAGTCTACGGCCGAGACATTAGCGTCATGATCACCCGAGACTGTCAGAGCATTGACCCCGGCTAGACCAATCGCGAGAAAAACCGCGTCGTGTTTGTTCTGCAACGCGTCGAGCGACAGGCTATCGCCCAACCGCGCACCATATTCGCAAGCAATACCGCCGATCCCCATCAGCCAATCGAATTCCTTCTGAGCAAAGTTGTCAGCCGCCTTGTAAGCGGCAATACCGAACTCGTTCAGCCCGCCGCCTTTTGAACGGGCATCGTAAATCGTGACATCATGGCCATGCATCGCCAATCGGTGCGCGCAGGCCAAGCCAGCCGGACCAGCCCCCACGACGGCAACCGTTTTACCTGTTGACGCAGCCCGCTGGTAGGGATGCCCCCCCTGCCCCATCAGTCGGTCGGTGGCATACCGCTGCAATTGACCGATAATAACCGGCTTGCCTTCGGCTTCTTCGCGAACGCAAACCTCTTCACATAGGGTTTCAGTCGGACAAACGCGGGCACACATGCCGCCCAGAATGTTTTGCGAAAATATCGTCCGCGCCGCCGCTTCGGGCGTACCTGTTGCGATCTGACGAATGAAAAGCGGAATATCGATCGACGTCGGGCAAGCCTCCATGCACGGTGCATCATGGCAGAAGTAACAACGGTCTGCGGCAACGCGCGCCTCATGGTCGCTTAACGAAGGGTGGAGATCGCTGAAATTCTCGGCGACCTGCGCGGCGGAAAGACGTCCTGCCGCAACTCCTGGTGCTGATTGTTCGTTGGTCATTAAATATTCTTTCCCTGATGATCCTATTTTTTACCATATGTTCTAATTTTGATCAATTGGTAAATAAAAATTTTGCACTCACGGAATGATATTCATGCGTCTAATTTCTGGGACAATTTGACAACGAATGCTGGTTGATCAAAATTGACAGAGTAAATATTGACCATCCAGCACAGACTATTTGCGGTAACTGAAGTCTCGAAAACGGGTATATGATCACTTTGAAACAACAACGAAATACCCGCATTCAAAAGAAAAACTCTCAAGCTATCTTGGATGCAGCTTTGGAAGTGTTCTCGCGGAACGGCTTTCGTGGATCTACGCTTGATCAAATTGCTGCCGAGGCCGGATTATCCAAGCCCAATCTGCTTTACTATTTTCCCTCAAAAGAGGCGATACACGTCACCCTTCTATCCGGCATGCTTGAAAAATGGCTGGACCCGCTGAAATCGATGAACCCCCAAGGTGATCCGATCGAAGAAATCCTCGGCTATGTCGCGGAAAAGCTGGAAATGTCCCGCACCCAACCGCGCGAAAGCCGGCTGTTTGCCAACGAAGTCCTTCAAGGGGCGCCAAGGATAATGGACGCTATCCAAGGTGAATTGCGAACCTTGGTCGATGAAAAAGCAGCGATTATTCAAGCTTGGATGGATGAGGGAAAACTAACCCCTCTTGATCCCAGACATTTGCTTTTTTCCATTTGGGCAACCACCCAGCACTATGCGGACTTCGATGTGCAGGTCTGCGCAATTCTCGACAGCTCCGAAGAAGAACATTTCGTCAGCGCACATGCTTTCCTGCGTGACTTTTACAGCAAAGCCCTGTCTCCGTCCTGATCCCGATTGCCAAACCGAAAACGGCCCCGCCAGATGGCAGGGCCGCCAATTTTCATTGCGCCTCTGATTAGTTCAGCGCAGCGTCAGAGATTGCATGTGTCCATGCACCCTCAGGGGCTGCGGTGATTACAGGATCGGAGCCACCCGACATCAGCGTGTCAACAGTCCGCTGATAATCAGCCGGGTCAAGCGCGCCGTTCGAGCCAGCGGTCAGCTTGGCAATCTCGCCCATCATGCGGATCTGGTGATGCTCTTGCTGCGCACCGGTTTCGTCGTACTCCAGCACGATCATTGCCGCATCTTCCGGGTTTTCCTCGGCCCACTTCCAGCCCTTCATGGATGCGCGAACAAAGCGTGCCATCTGATCAACGAATGCCGGATCGTCCAGACGGTCCTCTTTCACGTAAAGACCATCTTCCAGAGTTGCGACACCCTGATCTTCATACTTGAAGTTCACAAGGTCGTCCTCAGAAAGACCTGCGTCGATGATCTGCCAGTATTCGTTGTAGGTCATCGTCGAAACACAGTCGGCCTGACCCTGAAGGATCGGATCGACGTTAAAGCCCTGCTTCAGCACGGTCACGCCGTCACCGCCATCGGTGCCTATGCCCAAGGTGCTCATCCAGCTCAGGAACGGATACTCGTTGCCAAAGAACCAAACGCCCAGTGTCTTGCCAGAGAAATCGGCAGGGCTGGTGATGCCGGTGTCTTTGCGGCAGGTCAGCATCATGCCCGAGCTTTTGAACGGCTGGGCGATGTTGACCACTGGCGCGCCCTGTTCGCGCGCGGCCAGGGACGAAGGCATCCAGTCGATCATGACATCAGCACCTCCGCCCATCAGAACCTGAACAGGCGCCACATCTGGCCCACCCGGTTTGATTGTGACGTTCAGATCTTCGTCACCATAATAGCCATTCTCAAGCGCCACGTAGTAACCCGCGAACTGCGCTTGGGTCACCCATTTGAGCTGTAGAGTCACATCGTCGGCCGCATATGCGCCGCTTGTTGTGAGTGCCAGCGCACCAAGCGCTGCCTTCATATGTTTCATCATTTTAGTTACTCCCGGTTGGTTGTTTATAATTGCTCAGCCTCTTTGCGAGGGGTGCCAGAATGTGACCCCCTTCTCGATTATTGCAACGACACCGTAAAAGGCCGAACCAGCCAGTGCCGCCACGGAAATTTCTGCCCAGACCATATCGAGACCCAGCTTTCCGACTTCGGTCGAAATGCGGAAACCCATGCCTTTGATGGGGCTGCCGAAGAATTCGGCGACAATTGCACCAATCAGCGCCAGCGTTGTCGCAATTTTAAGCCCGTTGAAAACGGCAGGCATTGCCGCTGGCAGGCGCAGTTTGAACAGCGATTGCCAGTAGCTGGCCGAATAAGTCGCCATCAGATCGCGTTGCATCTTGTCGGTGGCCGCCAAGCCCTGCACCGTGTTGACCAGCATCGGAAAGAACACCATCGCCACGACAACAGCCGCTTTCGATTGCCAGTCAAAACCGAACCACATCACCAGAATAGGGGCCGTGCCGACAATCGGCAGGGCAGCAATGAAATTGCCGACGGGCAGCAAGCCGCGCTGCAGGAACGGCGAACGGTCAATCAGCACCGCAATGATAAAGGCGGATCCACAGCCGATCAGGTAACCTGACAAAGCGCCTTTCACGAAGGTCTGAACGAAATCGACCCAGAGAATATCAAGACTGCTGGCAAAACGTTCTGCTATCGAAGACGGGGGCGGCAGGATCACATGGGGTACATTTAGCCCGCGCACCAGCCCTTCCCAGACAGCGATAATTGTGACGCCGAAGATCACCGGAACGGCCAGTTTCACCAATCGGGATTGACTGTGAGCGCCATTAGCCAACTTGTAATTTGCCCAGTATCCCATCGCCCAGAACACAATTGCAAAGATTACCCAGCTCATTGGCTCATCCCCATGCGTTTCAGCGTGGAACGTTCAATCAAGCCGATGATGCCAACAAGAACCGCCGCAAGGATGGCGGCAGCGAACAACGCCGACCAAATCTGAATTGTCTGGCCGTAATAACTGCCCGTCAGCATCCGTGCGCCAAGGCCCCGAATGGCACCCGTGGGCAATTCACCAACGATAGCCCCAACCAGAGACGCCGCCATGCCGATCTTCAGCGATGTGAACAAATAGGGCATCGACGAAGGCAGCCGCAGTTTCCAGAAGGTCGCATTTACACCCGCACTATAGGTGCGCAGCAGGTCCAGTTGGTCCATGGAAGGGCTGCGCAATCCCTTCACCATACCCACAACAACGGGGAAGAAGCTTAGATAGGCCGAAATGATCGCCTTTGGCACCAATCCTTGAACTCCGATCGAATTCAGAACGACGATGATCATCGGGGCAATGGCAAGGATCGGAATGGTTTGCGAGGCAATGGCCCACGGCATCACCGACATATCCATCACGCGGTAATGCACAATGCCCACCGCCAGAAGTATTCCCGCGCCCGTACCTATGACAAAGCCCAGCATTGTGGCGGACAGTGTGATCCAACCGTGGAAGATCAACGACCGTTTGGAAAACGCCCGCCCTTTCAAGGCCATCTCGCCAGTCGATTTCCACAACTCCGAAACCACCTGATGCGGGGCTGGAAGACGCGGACGCTCTTGGCTCCAGGTGTCGGCGACCAGTTCCGAGAAGGACAGTTCAACATCCGCGCGTTTCGCCTGATCCTGCGCCCATTTCGAATTCATCGAAACAGCCGCCCCGTACCACAGCAAGACGATTGCTGAGACAACCGCGAGGATGGGAAGGATGGATCGCATTAGTCAGCCTCACTCATCATCATAAGCATGCCCTGCCCGAAGCCCTTCGCGGACGCGATGGGCGATTTCCAGAAACTCCGGCGTGTCGCGGATATCCAGAGGGCGTTCACGCGGCAGGGTGCTTTCGATCACATCAGTGATCCGACCCGGACGGGGGCTCATCACGACAATCTTAGTCGACAGATACACCGCCTCGGGGATCGAATGGGTCACGAACCCGATGGTTTTGTTGGTCGACCCCCACAACTGCAACAGTTGCTCGTTAAGGTGATCGCGGACAATTTCATCCAACGCCCCGAAGGGTTCATCCATCAGAAGCAGATCGGCATCAAACGCCAGTGCACGGGCGATACTTGCCCGCTGCTGCATGCCACCGGAAAGCTGCCACGGGAATTTTTTGCCGAAACCGCGCAATTCCACCAGATCAAGAACACGGTCGATCTGCGCATCCTGTTCCGCCTTGGGAAAGCCCATGATCTCTAGCGGCAAGCGGATGTTGTCGCGGATGGTGCGCCAGGGATAAAGCCCTGCAGCCTGAAATACATAACCATAGGCCCGCTGGCGCCGCGCCTCATCGGGGCTCATCCCATTAACGGTGATCGTGCCCCCTGTCGGATGCTCAAGGGCTGCAATCACCCGCAGGAACGTGGTTTTTCCACAGCCGGAGGGGCCAATGAAACTGACGAAATCACCTTTGTTGATGGTCAGGTCCACACCCTTGAGGGCATGAACAGGACCGTCATTGGTTTCAAAGGTCAGGTCGAGGTTTTTTGCCTCGATCACAGGGCTGTCGTTCACGTTTAGACCCCCGTTGCCGGAATACCGGTGCGTACGACCGGTTGTGGTGCTGTCAATTCCTTCCACTGCGACAGCGCCTTGTTCACCGTGGCATTGGCCTCGCGTGCTACGAATTTCCCGTGGCCTTCCTGCGTGCGAATTTCGCCGTCATGCACGGCGACATGGCCGCGGGTCAGGGTAAAGCGTGGCAGGCCTTTGACCTTGTGGCCCTCAAACACATTGTAGTCGATGGCCGATTGCTGGCTGCCGGCAGTGATGGTCTTTTCCTTTTCGGGATCCCAGACCACAATATCGGCATCCGCGCCCACCAGAATGGCCCCCTTCTTCGGATAGCAATTCAGGATTTTCGCTATGTTGGTCGAGGTGACTGCAACGAACTCGTTCATCGTCAGGCGGCCCGTGGAGACACCATTGGTCCAGAGCATCGGCATCCGGTCCTCTAGCCCGCCGGTGCCGTTGGGGATTTTGGTGAAGTCGCCCACACCATAGCGTTTCTGCTCGGTGGTAAAGGCGCAGTGATCTGTTGCCACAACGCTAAGCGAGCCCGATGAAAGACCAGCCCAAAGGCTATCCTGATGCTGCTTGTTGCGGAACGGAGGTGACATCACACGACGCGCAGCGTGGTCCCAGTCCTTGTTGAAATACTCGGATTCGTCCAACGTCAGGTGCTGGATCAACGGCTCGCCCCAAACGCGCTTGCCCTGCATACGGGCGCGGCGGATGGCTTCGTGGCTTTCTTCGCAGCTGACGTGAACCACATAAAGCGGCACGCCCGCCATATCGGCGATCATGATCGCGCGGTTTGTCGCCTCGCCTTCCACCTGAGAGGGGCGCGAATAGGCATGCGCCTCAGGGCCGGTGTTACCTTCGGCCAGCAGCTTGGCAGAAAGTTCGGCCACCACATCACCGTTTTCGGCGTGGACCATCGGGGTTGCGCCTAACTCGGCCAGACGGTTGAAGCTGGCGAACAGTTCGTCGTCGTTCACCATCAATGCGCCCTTGTAGGCAAGGAAGTGTTTGAACGTGTTGATGCCGCGTTCCTTGACCACCACTTCCATGTCGTTGAACACCTGCTCGCCCCACCATGTGACGGCCATGTGGAAGGAATAATCGCAGTTCGCGCGGGTCGATTTGTTGTCCCAGCGTTTAAGCGCATCCAGCAGGCTTTCGCCGGGGTTCGGCAGGGCGAAATCGACAACCATCGTCGTGCCGCCAGCCAGACCAGCACGGGTTCCGCTTTCGAAATCATCGCTGGAGTAGGTTCCCATGAACGGCATCTCAAGGTGCGTATGCGGGTCAATACCACCCGGCATAACATAGCATCCGGTCGCATCCAGTTCCTTATCGCCCTTCAGGTCGGTGCCGATTTCAATGATCTGACCGCCTTCAACCAGCACGTCCGCCTTGTAGGTCAGGTCGGCGGTAACGACGGTTCCGTTTTTGATGACTGTGGTCATGATAATTCTCCCCGTTGTGCCTTTTTCAAAGGCTAAATTTATTCGAAGATCCCTGCAGTCTCCACCACCGCGTGAAGCAACACATCGGTACCAGCCGTGGCCCATTCCTTGGAAATCTCTTCGGCCTCGTTGTGGCTAAGCCCGTCAACACAAGGGCACATGATCATAGCCGTCGGCGCCACCTGATTGATCCAGCACGCATCATGCCCCGCGCCGGAGATGATGTTCATATGGCTGTATCCCAGCCGTTCGGCTGCATTGCGCACAGCCGTCACGCAGCCTTCGTCAAAGGCGACAGGATCAAAACCGCCTACCTTTTCAATCTCATAGGTCAGCCCCATGTCATCGCAGATTTCTTTTACGGCGATAGCCAGTCGGGCCTCCATATCCTGAATGACTGCCAGTTCCGGCGAGCGGAAATCGACTGTGAACACGACCTTGCCCGGGATCACGTTGCGGGAGTTTGGATAGACATCAATATGCCCCGCCGCCCCGACAGCATGAGGCGCGTGCGACCATGCAATTTCGTCGACTTTCTGAAGCACCCGAGCCATGCCCAGACCGGCATTCTTGCGCATCGGCATTGGGGTCGATCCGGTATGCGAGTCCTTGCCGGTGATTGTAACCTGCGTCCACGAAAGCCCCTGCCCGTGGGTCACAACGCCGATGTCCTTGCCTTCGGCTTCCAGAATCGGCCCCTGTTCAATGTGCAGCTCGAACATCGCATGCATCTTGCGGGCGCCAACGGGTTCGTCCCCTTCCCAGCCGATGCGTTTCAGCTCGTCCCCGAACTTCTTGCCTTCGGCATCTTCGCGGTCTTTTGCCCAGTCTTCGGTGTGGATCCCAGCAAAAACGCCCGACGATAGCATCGCGGGCGCGTAACGGGTGCCTTCTTCGTTGGTCCAGTTGGTCACGACGATCGGGTGTTTGGTTTTCACGCCCAGATCATTCAGCGTGCGCACCAGCTCCAACCCGCCTAGGACACCTAGAACCCCGTCGTATTTGCCGCCGGTCGGTTGGGTATCAAGGTGAGAGCCAACATAAACCGGCAAGGCATCGGGATCTTCACCTGCGCGGGTGGCGAACATGTTTCCCATGCTGTCCAGTCCCATCGTGCAACCCGCCGCTTCGCACCACTTCTGAAACAGGGCACGACCTTCGCCGTCTTCGTCGGTCAGCGTCTGGCGATTATTACCACCTGCAACGCCGGGTCCGATCTTGGCCATTTCCATCAGGCTGTCCCACAAACGGTCGCCATTGATTTTCAGGTTTTCCCCCGGTGCAGCCATATCTTTTCTCCCGTTGCCCTCTCATGCCTTGACGGCAAACCTGACCATGTGGTCAAATTGAAAGCACCACATCCTGACCAACCGGTCAAGATAATTCTGGGCTAGGTATAAATGACGTCGAATGTTCGCCCGTTAAAGAGAAAGAAAATCCGCGAGGAGAATGAGAAAACCATTCTGGACGCTGCGGAGAAAGTCTTTTCCGAGGCGGGGTACGGCGGGGCAACCATGCAGTTGATTGCTGATGTTGCAGGATTGCCCAAGGCCAATCTTCACTACTACTTTCCAACTAAAGAAGCCCTTTACCGCCAAGTGGTTCGAAACATTTTCGATGTCTGGCTGCTTGCTGCCGAGGTGTTCGAAAGCGCCTCTGGCCCTGCCGAGGGTTTGGGGGCCTATATTGACGCAAAGATGGAAATCTCTCGCCGTCACCCTGCTGGTTCCAAGGTTTGGGCGTCCGAAGTGATGCATCGTGCACCCGTCATTCAGGACTATCTAGAGACAACGCTTGTCGATTGGGCCAACAACCGAATCGAACTGATACAAGGCTGGATTGAAGCAGATCTGATGGACCCGATCGACCCGCGCCACTTGCTATATATGATCTGGGCTACGACACAGCATTACGCGGATTTCAATCATCAGATCGAAACTCTGAACCAGGCCACTCCACTGTCAGACGATCAGTGGAAAGACGCAAAACGTAGCGTTAAGCGCATCATCCTTAAGGGGATTGGTGTTCCCAATTCGGAACTTTCTGCCTTGTGATTAATTACCCAACCAACGCATACCAAAAAAGGAAAACTAAATGACAAAAGCGTATTCGGTTGTAACCTACAAAAACATTTCCGACGCTGACAGCTTTGCCGCTTACGCGCAGATCGCAGGACCCGCGATTGAAGCCAAGGGTGGCCGCTTCATCGCCCGAGGCGCCCCCGCAGAAATCCTTGAAGGCAGCAACGACAACCGCGTCGTGGTCATCGAGTTCGAAAGTGTCGAAGCCGCCTTGGCCGCCTATCGCAGTTCAGGGTATCAATCTGCGATGGAAGCTTTGGGAAATGGCGCCGAGCGGGACTACCGGATTATCCCCGGCTGCTAAATCTGTCGGATCGTCTTCGACATTTCCCTTACCGAAGGTTAATGATTTTTGGATGTGCTTTTAACAACACCGTAAGCCATCAGTGACGCTGGTGCTGCCCGATCCGATGGGCTTGGTTTTCCACAAACCCATCATGACTTTGAAGCAAGTAGCCAGTTCTCCGAAGGTCAAACCCGACAGTCGAAAGTACGAGGTCGAGGCAGATCATGATGATGGTCTTTGGAACATTGTCGCCTCCCAGCCCTACCGAGGTTTGAAGCCAAGAAGAACCGAACCGATCACGCTACCATGCATGGCACCGTAGTAGATTGCAGCAAGTAAGATGATCGCCGATGCCGGCGGCACGATGAACCTAAGCGGCCATGCGATCAGAAGAGATGCGCCTTTTCAGCATCGAAAGAAAAGGCAACTTCTTTCCCAACAACAAGATCTGGCGACTCGGGTGATGCAAATTTGAACAACGTGCCGTTCTCATGAACCAGTTCGGCCACAGTTTCTGTTCCAAGCCTCTCAACCAAAGTGATCGTACCCTTGAGGGACCCGTTGTCATCCAACCATAAATGTTGTGGGCGAATGCCAAGCCGTGCAGCGTCACCTTTTTCTTTCGATTTAGACACCAACCTTACACCTGACGTTTCGATTCCTACACCACTAAAGCCAGCCGTCGCGGCGTCCTCACTGCGATCGGTCAAGGTTCCATCAAAAAAGTTCATCTTGGGCGATCCCAAGAAGCTGGCCACAAATTCGTTATCCGGCTCGTTGAACAGGTCCATCGGCGCGCCTACCTGCATAACAATCCCGTCCTTCAACACCACAATTTTGTCAGCCAGCGTCATGGCTTCCACCTGATCATGTGTCACATAGATCGTGGTTGCGCCAAGCTGGTTGTGAAGCTTTGCAATTTCAACACGCGTGTCATGGCGAAGGGCCGCGTCAAGGTTGGAAAGCGGCTCGTCAAACAAAAATACTTCAGGGTTACGGACAATTGCACGCCCAATTGCGACACGCTGACGTTGGCCGCCCGATAAGGCAGCCGGACGGCGGTCAAGCAGGTGCTCCATCTGGAGAATTTTTGCCGCGGCTTCGACGCGGTTCTGAATATCCTGCTTTGGCAGACCTTGAAGGCTAAGAGAGAATGCCATGTTATGAAACACAGTCATATGCGGATAAAGCGCATAGGACTGGAATACCATCGCGATTCCCCGCTCTGACGGGGGCAGATCCATCACGGGGCGATCTGCAATGATGATTTCTCCAGTGGTCAATTTTTCAAGACCGGCAATCAAGCGAAGCAATGTCGACTTGCCGCAGCCAGAAGGCCCGACGAATACAACGAATTCCCCCTTGTTGATCTCTAGATCAACATCCTTGATGACATGTGTTTGCCCAAAGGATTTGTTGACTGCCTTAAGCTCAACTTGTGCCATCTAAATCTCCTCAAAACTTGCTGAGAGCGTGTCGAAATCAAATGTGCAGCGCAAGGTCTGCGTCTCACTGATCCGATCAAACTGAATAACGTTCGGGTCGCCTTCGACTGCTGAAACCGTGTTTGCCGATACGAGTGCGGGTTGGGATTTACGCCATTTCAGAAACTCCGAAAACTGGCGATAGATCGAAGTGGGTTTTTCGGCCTCATCCAGTGCTGCGTGCGCCAGATGTTGCTTGGAAATTGGTAGCCATGTTTTATTGGCGCTGGAAAAGCCGCCGTTTGGCTGGCTTTTTCGCCAAACCATAGGCGTTCTACAGGTGTCACGGCCGAGGAATACCGGCGCGAATTCGATGCCCCATGGATCTTGCATTTGCTCGATCGGGATGTCCTGAACATCCTCAAGCCCCAGTTCCTCGCCTTGATACACGCAAGTGGATCCTATCATACAGGTCTCAAGCTTGAGCAAAAGAAGTTGCAGGGCTTGCGATTTGGACGGGTCGAGACCAAGCGCTGCAAGTTGGCGCGTGGCTGAACGTGGTACATCGTGGTTTGAAAATGCAAAGGAAAGGCGCCCGGTACCATTGAAGGCAGTTATGGATTTGTTCAAAACCGCGCGCATACCTTCAACGTCCAAGCCATCCCAAGCGAGAAGGTCGAAATTATAGGTGGCATGAAGCCGCCCCGGTGCCGTGAAAGTCTGACTTACGTTCACAACATTTGCAGCATCGCCGTGGACTTCCCCCATCAGATAGCGGTCGCCTTCGTATTCGTCTGCACAGGCTCGTATTGCTTCGCTGAAACCCTGAATTGACGGTTGGTTTAGTTGGGCGGTGTCGTGAAGCTGCCTGAAAAATGGCTGTTGTTGCTGGGGTAGCTTGCCAAGAACGAAATCAGGGTGTGCTTCGTTGTTACGATAGGGTGCTGAATCCGCGTTAATCGTGTGCACCGCATCAAGTCTGAAGCCGTCCACACCACGGTCGAACCAAAAGCGCCAAATGTCCACAAAAGCTTGTTGAACGTCGGGGTGCGCGTGATTCAGGTTCGGCTGTTCCGGCAAGAAATTATGCAGATAATACTGCTGTCGCCGTGGTTCAAATGACCAAGCGCGACCACCAAAAAATGAAAGCCAATTGGTCGGGGCCGATCCGTCAGGAAGTGGATCAACCCAATGGAACCAATCAGCTTTCGGATTGTCGCGCGATTGGCGGCTTTCCTCAAACCAGGCGTGCTGATCAGAGCAATGCGCAGCTACGATATCGATCATCACCTTAAGGCCAAGATCATGCGCGCGCGCGAGCAACTCATCAAAATCCGCGAGTGTCCCGTATTCAGGATTGATGTCGCAGTAATCTGAGACATCGTAGCCAAAGTCTTTTTGCGGCGACGTAAAGAACGGACTGATCCAGATAGCGTCGACACCAAGGCCAGAGATATATTCCAAGCGCGTGGTGATGCCCTTAAGGTCGCCAATCCCATCCCCGTTAGAGTCCTGATATGAACGGGGGTAGATTTGATAGATGACCGCCGTTTCCCACCATTTCAATTTGCTCATTCCTCAACCCCCCTTAACCGAACCGGCCAGAAGACCGCGGATAAAGTAGCGTTGCATTGACAGGAAGATGATAACCGGAACGATCATGGAAATAACGGCCGACGCGTTCAACAGGTGAAGTTGGTCTTGGAAGGTACCCAATTGTTTCTGCAGTCGGATCGGGAAAACCAGATCAGCGCCATCAGCGGGACCGATGTAAAGAGCAACAATAAGATCGTTCCAAACCCACAGGAACTGGAAGATACTAAAAGATGCCAGCGCAGGTACAGACAAGGGAATGATCATCTTGGTGAAGATTTGCAAATGGCTTGCGCCATCAATTCGGGCACTTTCCAAGAGTTCCTTAGGCAGCCCGACGATGTAGTTACGCAGAAGGTAAATCGCCAATGGTAGACCGAAGGCCGTATGGGTGATCCATAGACTTGCAAAAGATTTCGAGGCGACCTGACAGCTATTCGTGGTTTCGCAGTCAGTCAGAAGTGCATTTAACTGCGTTGCCCATGATGCAATTCCACTAAATCCGGTCAAAATTGGAAGGAACGCTAATTGGGTTGGAACAACCATGAGCGAGACCACAATCACAAACAGCCAATCCCGGCCGGGGAAACTCATCCATGCAAAAGCATAAGCGGCGAATGCGGCAATCGTGATCGGAATGATAGTCGCGGGGATCGTTACGATGAACGACGAGATCAATGCGTTTGGAACATTCTTGTCTTCAAGTAGCACCTCTTCATAGGCGTCCAAACCGAAAACTGGCTTCTGGTCAATGAAGACATCCAGGTTCTTTGGCTTCGGCGCCGTTTGCTCTGCAAATGTCCACGTGAAGTCTCCGTTTTCAGAGAAGACAAAGTCACCACCGCGAACGTCCATCACTTCCCCAGGGGGAACCAAGCGACGCAATAGCTTAGTAGAACCGGGATTGTCTGGATCAGGCACGCGGCCAATGAAGAAAACTGATGTCACCGTTCCTTCAACCAGATAACTGTCAGAGTCCTTGTTCAAGCGTTCAAAGATATTGCCCTGCATTTCAACAAAGGGCTCTTCCCCCTTGTCATGGGTACTGAAGCGATGCCCCAGTTCCGTTGGCGTATAGGCCATCCAAAAGCCCGAAGTTTTCGACGCGATTTCGTCCCGAAGAGAGGTCGTGACCAAGGCAACAAATGGCACTACCCAGATAAAGACGATCAATCCAAGGACGACGTGTTTCAGTGACCGAGTAAACATGATCAGTGCCCCATCTCTTTTTGCTCGCGCCGAATTCGTCGCGCGTTGAAGATCATATTCGGAACAACAGTAACCATGAGCAGCACCGCTATCGACGCGAACAGATTTTCAACGTTATCGTTGCCAACAGACCAGTTGTTCCGAGCGTTCTCCATCAAGGTAGCCAGTAGAAGTTTATCGTCATCGTTGGACGACAGCGCATATGGGATATCGAACATCTTCAAAACGTTGATGACCAATGTCGTCCAAACAACAATCACCGTTGAATATATCTGAGGCAATTTGATCCGGAAAAACATCTGAAACGGATTGGCACCGTCAATTCGAGCAGCCTCAATCGTATCTTCGGGAACACCCCGCAAAGCTGCAGAAAAGATTACCATTGCAAACCCCGTCTGAACCCAGACCAGAATCCACATGAGGAAGAAATTCCCCCAAAACTCAAGGCTATAAAGCGGCTCGTTGTACGACGGTGAGTGTCCCAGCAGCCATTTCAAAAGTCCGATTTGATACGAAGGTGTGATCCCGTTTTCTGCGATCTGAGGTGGTACGCCGCCGCCTGCAAAAATATTCCGCCAGATTACGGCCGCCCCAACGAATGAGATTGCCATGGGTACAAAGATCATCGTTTTGGCCACGATACCCCAACGGGTCGAGTCTGCGAGGACCGCGATTAAAAGTCCGAGTGAGATACATACAGTCGGCACCAGCACCAGCCACATAATCGAGTTGCGCAGAGCGTAGCGGATTTGGCTGAAGCCAAGCGCATCCTTGTCCCAGAGGAATGCATAGTTATCAACTGTGCGTGTTCCGTCGGCTTCTTGAAAAGATAAGCTTAGGGTGGAAAAAGCGGGGATCATCAAGAACAAAAGTAGCAGAACCAATGCCGGACCAACGAATATCCATGGTTGGATGGCTTCTACAATTGTTGCCTGCCGTCCCACGTCACTTTTGGTTCGAAACCTTGCTAGGCCGGCATTCAGCCAGTTACTGATCCCGAAATACAAAAAGGAAATGCCGACAGCGATCACGATTGAGCGCACTGCAAACCCGATTTTTGTAAACCGTTCAATGGTATCGAAAACCGGAAAGGGCCACGCAAAACTCTCGTGAAGTGATACACCAAGCTTGGCCATCCAATCATCCAGAGGCGAGGTTATCGCATATGCCAGAATACCGGTTATCGGCAAAACAAAGATAACGGTAAGGGCAATGGCAAGCCCGTTGCTTGCGATTATGGACCTGAGAGAACGCATGGGCTTCCCCGGAAAATTAGGTGATGAAGCAAATGGACCGCGCGAATGATCCCGCGCGGTCCGGGTTTTTAAGGCGTCAAGCCAGACTTACTTGATCGCGTCCCAAGCAGCCTGGATATTGTCCGCAGTGGTCTGCGCATCCTGGCCGTTTGCAAATGCTGTCATTTCTGACCAGAAGGCACCAGCACCGATCGCGCCTGGCATCAGGTCCGATGCGTCGAAGCGGAAGGTGGTTGCGCTGGTCAGGATTTCACCCTGCTTACGCTGAGCATCCGAGGCATATGCGCTTGGATCGGCACCTTTGTGCGCAGTCAGGAACGAACCTTGCGACATCCATGCTTCGTGTGCGCGGGGCTCCTGCAGATACTGCATGAATGCACGAGTCGCTTCCGAGTCTTTGGTGATGGTGTAGAGCGTACCTGCACCAAGAACCGGGTTGCCCAGATCCATCGAAGCGTATGGCGGGAAGTAGAAGAAATCTGCTTCGCCGTTCGCAACTTCCTCGCCCGCTTTCGGGAAGAAGGCCGGGATGAACGATGCCTGACGGTGCATCATGCAAGACGCAGGTGTCGAGAAGAGACCTTTGGGCGCATCGCCAAAGAAGGTTGTTGCAACCGAAGAGGCACCACCTGCAACATAATCGTCATTGCGCGAGAACTGGCCGTAGACTTCCATCGCCTTGATGACCTCTGGGCTGTTGAACGGCAGATCGTTTGTTACCCAGCGGTCATAGTTTTCCGGCGTGGTGGTACGAAGCATAAGATCTTCCATCCAGTCCGTCGCGGTCCAACCAGTGGCGTTGCCGGATTCAACACCGATACACCAAGGGGTGTTGCCGTCTGCGACCATCTGATCCGAAAGCGCGATCAGCTCTTCCATGGTTGCCGGGATTTCATAGCCGTTGTCTTCAAACTGCTCGGGCGAATACCAGACCAGTGACTTCAGGTCTTGCTTGAACGGGAAGCCAAAGAACTGTTCGTTGCCATCGGGGTCAGCATAAGTACCCAGAGCAACCCACGACGCGCCTGCGCCGTAGTTTTCAGTCATCCATGCCGCCGCGTCGTCGCCCAGCGGCGACAGGAAGCCGTCAGCGGCCATGTCAGCTGCCAGACCCGGCTGCGGGAAAATCGAGATGTTCGGAGCGTTATTCGAACGAAGATCCGCAACGATCAGCGCTGCGAAGTCACGCGAACCTGAGTATTTAACGACCGCCCCAGTTGCCGCTTCGAAGCAGCTGGCCATCGCCATCAGGTTTTCTTCGTCTTTGCCCTGCATAGACCCCATCACGGTTACAACTTCGCCCTCGAAGCTGCCCAGATCGCCCATGTCTGACGGTGTGTTGCAAACGTCACCATGACCCCCAGCAAAGGCAGACGATGCCATTGCAAAAGTGGCAAATGCAGCACCGCTTAAAAGTTTAGTAGTCAATTTCATATTTTTCTCCCTGATCTGCCTGACGCAATACTAGCCCCAAGCCAAATTTGCCCGCATGCCGCAAGCCAAAGCGCCCAAGCTCCTCCAAGTCAGCCCGAACGCAATTTCCAAAGCACTATTTAAAGCGCTTTGGATAAAGTACTATAGGGCTCAGCTGTGGCAATCTGTCAACAGATTTCGATGAAGTTGGCCATTTTAAACACTATTTTATACTTTTCGAACCTATCGAAAATATTTCTGGCTCTATTTTTTATGAAGTTGCAGGGTTACACTAATTTCAAAGCGCTTTGGACGAATCAATGAACCTGAAAGAACTTTCGGAAAAACTTGGGGTATCACAAACGACTGTTAGCCGTGCTCTTAGCGGCTATCCAGAGGTTAGTGAGGCAACTCGGCAGCGCGTATCAGCTGCCGCTGAACGCTATGGCTACTTTCCGAACAGGCGTGCAGCGGGTCTTGCCACGGGACGATCAAAAATGATTGGTCATATTTTGCCAAAGTCGACCCAGCACGAAATGGTGAACCCGATCTTTGGAGATTTTGTTGCCGGCGCGGTTGAGACCTATGCGTCCCGAGGCTACGACATGTTTTTCTCGCAAGTCTCCGATCAGGACGAAGCGGAAACCTATCGAAGACTTATGCGGACTGGCGCCGTTGATGGTGTTATCATTCAAGGTCCCAGAATTAATGACGAGCGCATCAAAGCGCTCACCGAGATTGGCTTACCCTTTGCGGTCCACGGACGTTCGTCAGGCGTAACGGTTCCTTACAATTGGGTCGATGTGAACAACAAAAGCTCCTTTCAACGGGCAACAGAATTCCTGCTAGACCTTGGACACCGGCGCATTGCCCTGATCAACGGTCTTGAAGATATGGATTTTGCCATGCGACGTCGCAATGGCTATCTCCTTGGATTACAATCGCGCGGAATCGTAATTGATCCTGCGATTATGCGTAGTGACGAGATGACCGAAGTATATGGTCATCACCAAACCCGCGACATGCTATCCTTGGACAATCCACCGACAGCGATACTCGTGTCCTCGCTCATTTCTGCAATTGGCGTGCGTCGTGCAATTGAAGAAGCCGGATTGATTATGGGCAAGGACGTTTCCGTTATCACCCATGACGATGAACTTTCTTACCTGCGAAACGGTGAAAACGGTCCTATTTTTACAGCTACCAGATCGTCAGTAAGTGAGGCGGGGCATCATTTAGCGACCATGCTGCTGAACCAGGTAGAAAACCCGAGTTTGCCACCTCAATCCAAACTTCTCGAAGCCCAGCTTGTCGTCGGACGTTCCACTGGACCAGCCCCAAACTCGAAGCCTTGAACTAGGTAGTTTCGGACATCAGTCTCCTATCGGAACCCCGAAAAATCAAGGCCGAACGCAGCGTGGATTCAGCTGCGAAGAACCTCCGCCCATGAGTTGCGTGACCTTGCTGTTAGGATCCATCACGGCGAAGGCTGGGAAACGGGAGGAATAATAAGCACAGCCAAACCGCGTGATCGATCACATCGAGTGGAATATGGCGGCGGCGACAAACACGGGCATCGGTCATGCTGACATCTCGCATTTTGCGCGAGCGGATGCATGAAAATTGCGAGCTGCTGAGGGTTGGCCTCTATTAAGTGGCCGCTTTCGGATTGGGCGGAGATGTTATCTTGGGCTAAATCTTCTTTAGCGATTGAAATGCTGCAAGCGCGGCTTCTCGACTGAGTTTTAGGTCCACGATGGGTTCGGGGTATGTATTCCCAAGCGTCACATCAGCTGCCTTCAGAACTAGTGCAGGTGCGTTCCAAGGGTCGTACAGGAACTTGTCCGGCACATGCTCCAGTTCAGGCAGGTATTTTCGGGTGTATTCGCCTTTGGGATCAAATTTTTGACCCTGCGTTACAGGATTGAACACGCGGAAATACGGGGCTGCATCCGCACCACATCCGGCCACCCACTGCCAACTGGCCGAGTTGTTGGCAAGATCTGCATCGAAAAGGCAATCCCAGAACCAGCGCTCGCCATGGCGCCAATCCAAGAGTAGGTTTTTTACAAGGAAAGAGCCCACAATCATACGCACGCGATTGTGCATATATCCGGTTTGCCACAGCTCTCTCATACCGGCGTCAACGATCGGAATACCGGTTTGCCCTGTTTGCCAAGCTCTCAAATGATCCCGGTCCTGTCGCCATGGGAAGGCATCGAATTTCGTTTGCAAGTTCGTTAGAGGCAGTTCTCTATTGTGGAACAGCTGGCTGTATGAAAACTCGCGCCAGCCCAGTTCGCTACAGAAATGTTCTGCGTTGCTATCCCCTAGAATGCCCCGAACGGGATGCCACAACTGGTTTGGCGACACCTCGCCGAAGTGCAGATGCGGGGATAACCGTGACACAAAGGGCTTCGCCGGAAGATTGCGGCCCTCTTTGTAGTTGTTCAGGCCGTCGTTCAGAAACTCGTCAAACCGGTTTTGCGCGGCGGCTTCACCGATCTGCCAATTTTCTGTGATGCTTTTACCCCAAGGAAGATTGGGTAGAAGTCCGAGTGTGGCGATCTCGGTGCTGGCACTTTCGGGTACAAGCCAATCTGCAACGGGCTTAGGCAACGGCCGGCGGGGTTCTGGCGCAGCCAGACAGCCTTTGCGATAGAAGGGCGAGAACACACGATACGGTTTGCCCTCTTTGTTGGTGATCTCCCAAGGCTCCCACAAGAGTGAGCCGTTTTCGCTTTCAACCTGTATACCCGACCCGCGCAGGTTGTCTTTGATCCGGCTGTCGCGTTCCATCCGCCACGGTTCATAACACCGGTTCCAATAGACCGCCTTTGCACCGGTTTGTTTTGAAAGCTGTAGTAACACGTCCTCGGCTGAGCCTTTGAAGACTGCAAGTTGGCCACCCAATGATTTCGATAAAGACGTAAGCGAGTGATGCAACCAAACCCGACTTGCTCCGCCCATCGCGTAGCGGCCCACATTGGTTTCGTCCAAAATATAAACCGGAATGACCCGACCATGCGCTGCCGCGCGTGCTAGTGCCGGATTGTCAGAAAGACGCAAATCCTGACGGAACCAATGGATTGCAATATCA
>CAYVRN010000013.1:0-22198 GCA_964453855.1 uncultured Rhodobacterales bacterium | reverse complement strand
GAAACGATCGCTACATGGCTGAATTTCTACGTTCTCGCACAAACCTCGGATCAGGCCAAACGCTTGCTTCGGATTTATCATAAGCGACTGCATTCAAATTTGGTCTTCAATATGCGCCCCCTGGTAGGTGATCGTGCCCCTGATGCGGCCAGCCGCATCGCCGCAATTATCGACGGAATATACCTTCATGAAGCCTTGGGAGCCCAGCTTCCAAACAGCAAAGCAGCAACTGCCCAAGTTTTTCGGGCGCTTGATCTAGAAATTGAGAGCGTGAAATGACCAAGCCAAATATCCTTATCATCATGGTAGACCAGTTAAATGGGACTATGTTCCCCGACGGGCCTGCCGATTGGCTTCACGCGCCGAATCTGAAAAAGCTTGCCGCGAAATCGGTTCGCTTCGAGAACTGCTACACCGCCTCTCCGTTGTGCGCGCCCGGTCGAGCCAGTTTTATGTCTGGTCAATTACCCTCAATCACAGGGGTTTATGACAATGCAGCGGAATTCCCTTCGGATTTGCCCACCTATGCACATCACTTGCGCCGCGCCGGTTATCAAACTGCCCTTTCCGGGAAAATGCATTTCGTCGGCCCCGATCAGCTGCACGGGTTCGAGGAACGCCTGACCACAGATATTTACCCCGCCGATTTCGGCTGGACACCCGACTATCGCAAACCGGGAGAGCGGATCGACTGGTGGTATCACAACATGGGTTCGGTGACTGGCGCCGGTGTTGCCGAAATCTCGAACCAAATGGAGTATGATGATGAAGTGGCCTATGAAGCCACGCGCAAGCTATATGATTTATCACGTGGGCACGATGATCGCCCTTGGTGCCTGACTGTCAGCTTCACACACCCGCACGATCCCTATGTCGCACGCAAGCAGTATTGGGATCTATATGAAGACTGTGAGCATTTGCTGCCCGCTGTCCCTGCCATGAACTACGAGGATCACGACCCGCATTCGAAACGCATTTTCGACGCGAACGACTGGCGCAATTTCGACATCACTGAAGACGATATCCGCCGCTCGCGACGCGCCTATTTCGCGAATATCAGTTATCTGGACGACAAAATCGGCGAGATACTGGACACCTTAGAACGTACTCGACAAGAAGCGGTGATCCTTTTTGTCTCCGACCACGGCGATATGCTGGGTGAGCGTGGCCTTTGGTTCAAGATGAACTTCTTCGAAGGCTCGGCACGCGTGCCTATGATGCTTTGTGCCCCTGGACTAGAGCCGCATCACGACGCCACCCCAGTCAGCAACATCGACGTCTGCCCAACGCTTTGTGATATCGCAGGAATTTCGATGGAGGAGGTTGCGCCATGGACTCAAGGCGAAAGCCTTTTGCCATTGGCAAGCGGCACGCCGCGCAGCTCGCCGGTTGCCATGGAATACGCCGCCGAGGCAAGCAATGCCCCTTTGGTTTCACTGCGACAGGGTAAATACAAATTTAACCGATGCGCGCTTGATCCCGATCAGCTTTTCGATCTGGAGAACGATCCGCACGAATTGACCAACCTGATCGGCAATCCAGACCATGCACAGGCCGAGGCAGATTTCAGTGCAATGGCGACTGCTCGATGGGATCTTGATCGTTTCGATGAAGAGGTCCGGCGGTCTCAGGCGCGCCGATGGATCGTGTACGAGGCACTTCGGAACGGCGAATATTTCCCTTGGGACTATCAGCCGCTGAAGAAAGCCAGTGAACGGTTCATGCGCAACCACATGGATTTGAATGTGCTGGAGGAAAACCAGCGCTATCCGCGCGGAGAGTAAACCGCGCCTAAACTGACGCAATAGCGTCATTTTTAAAACAACTGGGAGGGAAACCAGAAAATGACAACAATCATATCCTTCGGTGTATTGCTGGCCTTCGCGCTGGCAATTTACATCACAATAAAGTGGTGGAACCTGCGGCTTGTCGGGCCGCAACCTGTTTCGCTGTTCGTGTTCATCTCGATCCTGTTTACATCCGGTCTGGACGTGGGATTGGTGATGTTCCCCCTAGCGTGGGACTTCCCGCTATATGCCGATACCGCAACGGAACCGGCCTATGCTTTCACAAATCCTCTGGCGATCGAATTCGGCTATTGGGGCTTTCTGATCTGGGCGTTCTACTTCTTGACCGCGTTCTATTTCTGCGTAATCGAACCGCGCGTAAAGTTTTTCGAGATCCCTGTGGTTAAATGGATCAACAACATCGTCATTATCGCCACCTGTGCGTTCACTGGAGCCTTGTTCCTGATCTATCTGCCCTACTACATCCCGATGGTTGGCGACGGTGAGTCCGTTGTGCCGGCGTTCTATGTGCTGACTTTCCTTGTCATCCTTGCAGCGGCCTATTCGTCAACCCACATCCGTTATGTGAAGATCCTGTCTGTTGCGTCCGTGGCGCTTTTCATAGGTCTAATCCTGATGGCTTGGGTGCTTGCAGGTATGGGTATGGGCGACTTCTTTGCAAGCGCATCAAACCTGAGCGGCTATTTCACAAACATCCATAAATTCGTGCTGCCCATGACGGACTATCACGAATTCTTCCTGTTCTGGTGGTTTGCGTGGTCGATCATGATCGGCCAATTTACGTCGCGCTTCGTAGGTGGGCTTAAAACATGGCAGCTGTTGGCCGCATTGCTGGTCTTCCCGTCCATTCCTCTCGCTCTGTGGTTCAGTGTTCTTTATCACTATTACACCGCCGAGATCGTCACCACCGGTCTCATGAACTGGGGCATGGTGATCGTGGGGATTGTCTTCGTGATCAACTCGTTTGACTCGCTCATTCGCCTTTATACCGACAACATGGGCATGAGCGCGAAGAAGCTGGGCGCCCTGCCCTATATTGCCGGAAACGTGGTACTTCTTTTTGCCCTGACCCTTCTATTCCAGTCGCAATGGCTGCAAATCCAGTGGGTCGGCACGATTGTCATCGGCATCTACGTCGCCTGTGTTCTGTTTATCTTCCTGAAACACCGCAAGGACGTGGCCGCAATCGACAGCATGCCCGAGGGGCAGAGCCTGTAAGCGCATGACAAAACAGACTGGTCCGGCACATTCGGGCCAGTCAGAAGCTGAATTCAAACCGAGCAGAAATTATGCAAGCAGATTATGTCATCGTCGGAGCAGGCAGCGCAGGATGTGCAATGGCCTATCGATTGTCCGAAGCCGGCAAGTCCGTCATCGTGATCGAGTACGGGGGCAGCGATGCAGGCCCGTTCATCCAGATGCCCGCAGCACTGTCCTACCCGATGAACATGAAAGCCTACGATTGGGGTTACTATTCCGACCCCGAGCCTCATTTAGGTGGACGCCGGATGGCGACCCCGCGCGGAAAAGTCATTGGCGGCTCATCCTCGATCAACGGGATGATTTACGTCCGAGGCCATGCCATGGATTACCAGCATTGGGCAGAAAGCGGAGCGCGGGGATGGAATTACGCAGATGTACTGCCCTACTTCAAACGGATGGAGCACTGGCATTCAGGTGGACACGGGGGTGATCCAGACTGGCGTGGCAGAGCAGGTCCTTTGCATGTCAGTCGTGGCCCGCGCACCAATCCGCTGACACAGGCGTTTGTCGAGGCTGGTCGGCAGGCGGGATATCCGGTTACCGATGACTACAACGGGGAACAGCAAGAGGGTTTTGGACCCTTCGATGCCACTATCTGGAAAGGTCGACGCTGGTCAGCGGCAAACGCCTATCTTCGCCCTGCCCTTGCGCGTCCGAACTGTACCTTGGTGCGTGGTATGGCAGAAAAGGTCGTGATCAAAGACGGGCGCGCCGTTGGCGTGCAAATCCGAAAGGGAGATCGCTCTGCGACGGTCGCTGCTAACAAAGAGGTGATCTTAGCGGCGTCGTCTATCAACTCGCCAAAGTTGTTGATGCTGTCCGGCATCGGACCCGCGAAGCACTTGGCAGAACACGGCATCGATTTGGTGGCTGACCGCGCGGGTGTCGGTCAGAACCTGCAAGACCATTTGGAGATGTATATCCAGATGGCGGCAACCCAGCCGGTGAGCCTTTATAAATATTGGAACCTTTTCATGAAGGGACTGATTGGGGCACAATGGTTGTTCACCAAAACCGGCATCGGCGCTTCCAACCAGTTCGAAAGCGCGGCATTCATCCGGTCAAAAGCCGGTGTCGCGTATCCCGATATCCAGTACCATTTCCTGCCGATTGCAGTGCGCTACGATGGCCAGACCGCCGCCGAAGGGCACGGGTTTCAGGCGCATGTTGGACCGATGCGATCGCCGTCGCGCGGGCAAATCACGCTAAAAAGCGCTGATCCGCAGGAAGCGCCCCGCATCCAATTCAACTACATGGCACACGAAAAGGACTGGCAGGATTTCCGCACCTGCATCCGGCTCACCCGCGAGATTTTTGCTAAAGAGGCTTTCAAACCCTATGCCGGCAAAGAAATCCAACCGGGGAAGGATTGCCAGACCGACGACGAGCTGGACGATTTCACCCGACAGCATGTTGAAAGCGCCTATCACCCTTGTGGAACCTGCAAGATGGGCTCCGAAGACGATCCTATGGCCGTGGTTGATCCGGAATGCCGAGTGATCGGCGTGGATGGGTTGCGTGTCGCCGACAGTTCGATCTTTCCACGCATCACCAACGGAAACCTGAACGCCCCTTCGATTATGACGGGCGAAAAAGCCTCGGATTATATTTTAGGCAAGGCCCCACTGGCTGCTGAAAATGCACAACCTTGGATCAACCCAAAGTGGGAAACGGAGCAGCGTTGATCGGATTTGAATGAACGCGGCTAAGTTCCGATCTCTGCGTTCCTTAAGCGGCTCTCGCCACTGGCCGATTATTAGTGCAGTGAGCTTATTCGAGCCGGCGTCTATCCGGTAACTCCGGCCAACGCTCTCACTTTTTCCAAGTATTCAGCTGACACTTTAAGGCCGTTTTCATTCACGTCTTGGATCGCTTTTAGCCTGCGTGTACCAGGCAGGCGCGTGCCATCCATCGCAGCGATTGCTGTCAGCAAAACCTCGATGCGCTCGGCGAAGCCTTTACGATAGTCATCTGGTTTGATGGCAATGATAAACTGCCCTACCGCGGGCGCGGGCCCGTCTGCTGACAAAAACGAACTGGCGGTCTGACTAGGTGTGCCACCGGTCAAAGCCGAGGCCATGATTTCGACGATCAGCGCTAAGGCACTGCCTTTGGCATCGCCAATAGGTAGCATCGAACCACCCAACGCGACCTCAGGATCTGTAGTCGGGTTACCCTCAGCGTCAATGGCCCAGCCTTCTGGGATCGGCTGGCCGGATTTCTTGGCATGCATGATCTTGCCGCGGGCCACTTTCGACAAAGACATGTCGATGACCAACGGATCGCCCCCCTGACGTGGTGAGGCGAAAGCAATTGGGTTTGTTCCGAAAAATGGATCGCGTGCCCCCCAAGGAGCCATCGCTTTCGGAGTGTTCGCGAACATCAGGGCAATCAGACCTTCGCGCGCTAGACGATCCACCTGAACAGAAAGCGCCCCACAGTGGTGGGAATTCTGAATGGCCATCGTAGCGATGCCGAGTTCCTTGGCTATCGGGATCGCTGCATCAATGGCAGCATCCAATGCGGGATAGGCAAAACCGTAATCGGCATCGACTGCGATTGCGGTTGGGTTTGGATGACTGACAGACACCTTGGCCTTGGGGTTGATCTTACGCGACCGGACCTGCGCGATGTAATCATCTATTCGCGAAAACCCATGCCCAACCTGACCCTCAGCCTCGGCAGCGACCAGAGCGCGGCCAACAGACGCGGCTGCATCATGGGCAACCCCTGCAGCTTTAAAAGCGGATGTGACGAGTGTTTCGGCTTCGGCAAGACTGATGCGGTCCATGAGATATCCAGTAATGAAAACAGAAAAGGGCAGCCAGAAGTAATCCAGCTGCCCTTCAAGACATATAGACTTATGCCGAGCGGTACAGCTTGGTCATCGAGAATTCGCGGTGACCCAGAGCCTCGGCCGCTGTGTTCCGGCCATTTGCAGTGCGGCGGATCATTTCGATTAGTGCGTCACCTGCCTCATCGATGGTTTGGTCACGGCGGAGAATGCCTGAGACGTCCACGTCGATGTGCTCGCCCATGGTGCGGACGGTGCGTGGGTTTGCGGTGATCTTGATAACCGGCACAATCGGGTTACCGACGACGTTACCCTGACCAGTCGGGAAAGTGTGAATGACGGCGCCACCGGCGGCCATTAGTGTCACACATTCTGCCGCTGCCGACGAGCTGTCCATGAAGTACAGACCGTTGCCAGATTTCGGCTGCTCAGCGGGATCAAGAATATCGATGTACCGTGAGGTGCGGCCGATTTTTTCAAGGTTGCCCAGTGCTTTTTCTTCGATAGTGGTCAGACCGCCAAGAATGTTACCTTTGGTCGGCTGGCTGTCCGAGAGGTCGTCGGTCTGGTGGGCAAAGATGACCTCGTTCTGGTAAGCTTCCCACATTTTGTACCAACGCTCGCCCACTTCTTCGTTGATCGCGCGCTCTTTACAAATGTGCTCGGCGCCCGTGATTTCCGAAGTTTCGCCAAAAAAGCCGGTGATGCCTTCGGGAAGCAGCTTGTCGTACATGTTACCAACCGTTGGACAAGAACCCAGACCGGTTGTGGTGTCTGATTCACCGCATTTGGTCGAAACCCACAGCTCAGAGATCGAGCACTCTTCGCGCTGGTATTCTGTCGCCATATGTACGAACTCTTTCGCGGCCCAGCTTGCAGCACGGATGGTTTCAAAGTCGCCTTTCTGCTCGATCGAGAACTCTGCAACTGGCTTTCCGGTTTCACGAATGCCATCTGCGATGACTTTGGTCCACTCGGGCTCGATGCCGATAACGACCACTGCGGCGACGTTCGGGTTCGCGCCGGTTCCGATCATGGTGCGGAAATGCACGTCGAGATCTTCGCCGAACTGGAGGCGTCCGTAGGCATGTGGAATCGCCAAAGTGCCTTTGACGTTGTTCGCAACCGCTTCACAAGCCGCGTTTGAAATGTCGTCCACCGGCAAAATCACAACGTGGTTGCGGACGCCAACGCGGCCATTTTCGCGACGGTAGCCATGGACAGTGATGTTTGAATATTTCGATGCCATTTTCTAGGCTCCTTACCAGCGCTTCGTCTTGCAGTTTTGAGTATGGACGTGACCGCCTTTCGGGATATCGGCGATGATCTTGCCGATGTCCTCGCCGTACTTGATGGCAGTGTCGCCCTCTTTCAGGTCCTTCAGGGCAATTTTGTGGCCGATCGGCACATCTGCACCGGCGGTCAGAGTGAAGGTTGAGTTATCATGGGTTACGCAGCAGAACATTTCGGTTCCGGCGGTCAGGCCTTCGACGACGACAACACCAACGTTGTCTTCGTGGTCGTGCACCAGAAGATGAGGGATATTGGACATGAATCTCTCCTAATCATGTGTTTTATGTCTTATATAAGACTCAAGACTGTGGACTTGTCAATTGTCACCGGATAGATTGGGTCGGAGAATTTTTGAAGCAGAGTAAAAAATGACGAATACTTCGCCGGCAATCAGTTTGATGCCTCTTTACAAGCAGGTACGAGAGCAACTGACAGCGCGTTTGATAGACGGCTCTTGGCAACCGGGCGATGTGATTCCCAGCGAAATCCAGATCGCACAAGAACTTGGAGTTTCTCAGGGTACTGTCCGCAAGGCCTTGGATGAAATGGTCCGAGATAACATCCTGCGTCGCAAACAAGGGCGCGGCACATTTGTTGCCAGTTCGGACGATGCCGAGTTTGTGTTTCAATTCTTCCTGCTGCAACCCGATGACGGAGAGCGGGTACTTCCCACATCCGAGACATTTTCTGTAAAACGCGAAAAGGCAAATGCGGCGACAGCGAAGTTGCTAGATGTAGCACGCGGAACCGATACCATCCGGATCGAGCGGTCCAGAAGTCTTAATGATCGAGCAGTGATTTCCGAGACGGTTATACTGTTACGTGAACTCTTCGACGACTTCCCAACTGTCGCTAACGTTCCAAATAATCTTTATAATCTCTACGCAAAACGTTGGGGAATCCGCATCGGGCGGACTGACGAAAAACTAAAAGCCGTTCCAGCGTGTAATGTTGATGCCGAAAGATTGGGGTGTGACCACGGAATGCCTTTGTTGCAGATCGAGCGTGTTGCCTGCGATCTAAGCGGGCGTCCGGTAGAATTGCGCTTGTCTCGCTGCCTTACAGACGCGTTTCATTATTCTGCCAGCTAGGCAACCTGTTGATTGGGTCAATCTTTCAGACGGACAACATGCACGGCACAATGCGCGTGACGAACAACACGCGAAGCCGTTGTGCCAAGCAGATAATCCGAAAGCTCAGGCTTGTGCGATCCTATTACAATACAATCGGCGTCAATCTCAGCGGCATAGTCGATGATCGTTCGGGCGCTGTGACCCTTTTTCATGACCGGAGAAATTCGGTCAATGCCAGATACCCGTTCGTTCAAGGCTTGTTCCGCTCGGTCGTAAGCGGCACGAACGATATCGGCATCTAGATAAGCACTGACAGACCCCTCAGGCGCTTCGTACACATGAAGCGCGACCATCTCGCCGCCTTCGCTGAGCAACTGTTGTGCCGCTGCAATAGCCGTGGATGCAATGCCATGGCTCAAGGCCATCGGGATCAAGATTTTTTTATACATCGTATGCCTCTGTGTTCATCCAAATCTGAAGATCACAACCAAGGGTCCAGAATAATTTTCGGTGCTGGGGTTCTACCGTTCCGTATGTCGCTGAACGCTTGGTTTCCGTCTGACAGTGCCCGTCGTTCCGTCCAGTCGAGGGGACCCAGTCGCCCATCAAAAATGGCCTGCGCGGTCTCGCGGAAATCGTCTGCAGTGTAGGTATAGGTCCCGATAAAGGTGATCTCTTGAAGAGTCATTCGGCGGACGTCCAGTCCACCTAAATCTTCGCCTAACCCGATATGCACAATAACGCCTCCGGGCGATACCAGTGCAGATGCTCGAGCACGCGTGGCCGCGTAACCCACCGCGTCTACAACGATTGGGAAACTACCTTCTGCAACTTCAAGCGCAACCACACCGCAACGCGCGTTTAAATAGTCTCTGCGGACGGGGTTAGGCTCGACAACCGAAACGTCCTCAATTTCCATAGCTTTCAGCGCCAAAGCAGCCGCCAAGCCGATCGCGCCACCTCCGAGAACTAGCGCCTTGCGATCCATAGACGGGTGTAGCGCGTGCATACCCAACTTTGCGGCATGCCAACTGACGGCAAGCGGTTCCGCAAGCGAGGCTTTCTCGAGTGAAACACCATCAGGCACGGTGACAAGATTGACCTCGGGCATGGCCACCCATTGTGCGAAAGCTCCTTCGCGCGGGGGCATCGAGATGATCTGACGCTCGGGGCAAAGGTTCTCGCGTCCTGCGTGACAGGCCGGGCAGGTGCCGCAAGTCACAAGAGGATTAATCGTTACGCGATCACCGTCACGCGGACCGCCCTCAATCGTTCCTGCAGCCTCGTGACCAAGGATCAGCGGAGCGGGACGTCGGTTGTCGTGACCAAGATAGGCATGCATGTCCGACCCGCAAATACCCACGCTGTCAATGCGGATCAGATGCTCACCCTCTGCAGGTGTGGGGTCTGGAACGTCGCGATAGTCCATGGCCTCTGGGCCACTATAGACAAGTGCCTTCATTTTGCTGTGAAACCTCCATCAACCATAAGTACTTGGCCGGTCACATAGTTCGATGCGGGCGAGGCAAGAAACAGGAGCGGCCCATCGATATCTTCCGGTTCGCCATTGCGCCCGATACAGGTTTGCGCGGCGTTACGGGCGGCCCGTTCAGGGTCAGCGAACACAACGGCGGTCAGTTCAGTACGAAAAAAGCCCGGGCCAATGGCGTTCGCGTTGATACCATCTTTGGACCATGCCTCTGCCATTGCGCGAGTCAGCTGCGCGATGGCACCTTTAGAGGCACCGTAAGCTATCCCGCCCGGAAACGCTCGCGTTGTTTGGAGCGATGCAAAATTGATGATCCGCCCCCAACCCTTTTCCTTCATATCGCCAACAAGGTGCTGACTCAGAAAAAACGGCGTACCAAGGTTCAGGCCCATCGTGATGTCCCAACCAGCCTCGGTGACCTCATCAGCGGCTTCGCGGGTGTTGATCCCGGCCGCGTGAACGATGATATCTGGCGCGCCGAAAGGTTTCTTGATCTGACGGGCTAGATCTGCCAGCCCATTGCGATCACTCAGGTCATACGAAATCGAGGCGGCGGTTTCGCCAACCTCATTTTTCCAATCCTCAAGGGCTCCCGCACGGCGAGCAACGCCCACCACCTTCGCGCCTGCTTGCGCCAGAACCGTCGCTGCACGTCGTCCCAATCCGGCGCTTGCGCCTGTAACGCAAGCCACCTTGCCGGATAGATCAAACATAGCAGACGGCGTTTCCGTGTTACTCATTTGCAGCCAGATCGAAATTCTCGCCCGGGAAGTATTTGGCAAGGCGCACATCTGCCGAACGGGCGTGCCCTTCCATGCCTTCCAAACGAGAGATGCGCGCGGTCGCGATCGCAACGGGTTTCGAGCCTTCGCGTGTTGCGCGCTGCCACGTGACGATCTTCATGTACTTGTGAACGCTCAGACCACCCGTATAGGAGGCTGCACCAGAGGTTGGCAAAACGTGGTTGGTTCCAGCCGCTTTGTCTCCGTATGAAACTGTGGTCTCCTCGCCAAGGAACAGAGATCCATAGCAAGACAAGCGCTCAAGCCACCAATCCAGATCGTCGGCCTGAACCGTCAGGTGTTCCGGCGCGTAATCGTCCGATGTTGCGGCCATCTCTTCGCGGTCTGCACAGAGGATTACCTCGGCATAGTCGCGCCAAGCAGCGGTCGCATTCTCGCGGTTCACGTCTGGCAAATCGTCGATGTAGCTCGGAACAATTTCCATGACTTTCTCGGCTAATGCTCGGTCATCGGTGACCAACCAAACCGGAGAGTTATAGCCATGCTCGGCCTGACTGACGAGGTCAGTTGCAACGATATGCGCATCTGCCGACGAATCCGCAAGGATCAGGCTATCAGTTGGACCTGCTATCATGTCGATGCCGACACGGCCGAACAGCATGCGCTTAGCTTCCGCAACGAATTGGTTTCCCGGACCCACAAGAATTTTTGCCTTTGGAAGACCGAACAGTCCGAAAGTCATAGCAGCGACGCCCTGCACACCGCCCATGGCCATGATTTTGTCCGCGCCACAGATATGCGCTGCGTAAACGATCGCAGGCGCAATCCCAATGCCGGGACGTGGCGGTGAGCAGGCAACGATATGGCCGCAACCGGCAACCTTTGCCGTGGTTACGGTCATGATTGCGCTTGCGATGTGGCTGTAGCGGCCACCTGGTACATAGCAGCCAGCAGCGTCAACGGGGATAGCCTTCTGTCCCGCAATCAATCCCGGCACCACTTCGTACTCGATATCTGAGACGGTTGCTTTCTGCGCTTCGGCAAAGCGTTTTACGTTGTTGTGCGCAAACTGAATATCCTGCTTGAGCTTTTCTGGAACCAAAGCACAGGCTGCCTCGATCTCTTCTGGGGATAGGATAACACTACCATCGTATTTGTCGAATTTTGCAGCGTACTCAAGCGCTTTCGCGTCGCCGCCAGCCTCGATATCATCAAGGATTTCGCGCACGATTTCTTTGGTTTCCGATGCATCGGATCTTGAAGTCAGAGTGGCTTTTTTCAGATACTCACGGGCCATCTTGGTTATCCTTATTTATAGATATCAGGCAGAAGTGTTGTTGAGATTGCTGGGATGTACGCGATCATGAGCACTACAATCAGCATGAAGAAGACGAACGGGATGGCTTTTGCAGCGATCTTGAGGATAGATTCACCGGTGATGCCAGAGACAACGAATAGGTTTAGACCCAGTGGTGGCGTGATGAAGCCGACGCCAAGGGCGGTGATCATCATGATGCAGAACTGGATTTCGTTCATGCCGATGTTGTCGGCCAACGGCTTCAAAATCGGGGCAAGGATCACGATGTTGGGGGTGGTTTCCATGACGCAGCCTGCGGCGATCAGGATGCCGATCATCAGCAGGATGAGCAGCATTGGATCGTCGGTCAAGCCGGTGACGGATGTCACAAAGCCCTGAGGTACGCCCATAATGGCCAGCGCCTCGGCAAGAGGGGCCGAGAAAGCGATGATTGGCAGGATCACCCCGTTGACCTTGGCCGAGCTCAGCAACATGGCCGGAAAGTCGGAAAAACGCAGGGTTTTCAGGATGAAGCCCATGCCAATGGTAACGACCACGGCGGTGGCTCCGGCTTCGGTCGGGGTCAGGCGCCCCGAGAAGATGCCGTAGAAGATGATGCCGGGGACGATGAAGGCGTACCAGCCAGACTTCAGCGCAGCACCCAGACGAGCGAAATATTCGCCAAAGCCGATATTGCCGCCGCCCTCATAGCCGTAGATGCGGTTGATCACCACGTTGGTGACAAGGATCGAGATCAGTATGCACAGACCCGGGATCAGTGCCGCAAGGAACAAGGTCGAGGCGGATATGCCCAGTACAAGGCCGATGATGATATAGGCGATTGAGGGTGGGATGAGGATACCGGTACAGGCCCCTGCGGCGACCAAGGCGCAGGCGTAGGGGCGTGGATAGCCGCTCTCGACCAGACGGTCGATGGTCATCCGGCCGACGGCTGCAGCGCCTGCCGCGTCCGAGCCTGAGATTGCGGCGAACATGCCACAGACCAGAACGGTGGCCGAGCCGAAGCCGCCTTTAGCGAACTGGGTCAACGCCTCGGCCACATCAAGGAACTTGCGGCTCAAACCCGTGCGCACCAGCACGTCACCGGTTAGGATAAAAAGCGGAACGGCGGTCAGCGCAAAGGCGTCGATGCCGGTAAAGAGGCTTTCGCCCACAGCACTTAGCGGCAAGTCACCCGACATCACCAGCATGGTGATCGCGGTGGCTCCGATGGCGGCCCAGACCGGTACGGCCATGGCTATCAGTCCGACAAACAGGATGACGGGAAGATAAAAGTCCCAGCCCAGCTCGACCGTTTGGTTCATTTGCTGCCACAGCATAGTCGGGCTCCTTAGTCGAACAGCTTGTCACCTTCGAAGACCGGCGTGCCGCTGCGAAGGCTGCGCAAGTCGCGCAATAGAGATTGAAGAAGACGCCAGATCATCAGGGTAAATCCGGCAGGAACCGCCATCAGGAACCACACCATCGAGACCCGGAGTCCGTGGCTGACTGACCCGAACTTGGCCGAAACATGGACCGTTTCATAAGACCAGTAAAGCGCGATCACGGCGACAACCAGCATCACCAGATCACCGAAAATATACATCACTGCTTTCATGCGAGTGCCCAGATAATGCAGCACTACGTCAATGCGGATATGGGCCCGTTCCTTAACGGCTGCAGATGCTCCGATCCACGCCAGATAGATAAACGAATATCTCACGACCTCTTCGCCCCAGATCGAAGAGTAGGAAAAGACCTCGCGGCGCAACACTTCGACGGCCATGGTGATGACCAGCATCACGTAGAAGATCAGCAATGCCCATTTCTCGGCATTCTTGTCGATCAGACGCAAGAGTTCCATCGGTCCATCCAGTGAGTTGCAAAAGATAAGGGAGGGGTGCCCGTCGTGCGGACACCCCGACAACGCTTATGCGTCGTGGACGTAGTATTTGCCTTGCGTGCCTGCTGCTTCTTCCAGCTTGGCGAAGTTGTCCATGGAACCGGCCAGTTCGACCTTGAATTCGTCCCATTCGGCGTTCTGATAACCGCCGACATCCTGCCATTCCGCCAACTGATCGTCGCTGAGCGAATGGAATTGCACGCCCGATTTGGCAAGCTCGGACATTGCATAGGAGCGGGCCGATGGGACCTTGGACAGATTCTGGTGCGCGGTCATTTCCGAACCCCACATGATGCCTTCCTGAACGTCTGCAGGCATCGAATTAAACCATTCAAGGTTACACGAATAGACTTGGCTATCCGGCACTGCCTGCGTGAAGGTGACATGGCTTAGGATGTCTTTGAAGCCAAAGACATATAGCGCGCCAACCGACGGATCGAGCGCGTCCGCCACGCCCTGCTTGATCGCCGACGGGGTTTCACCCCAAGCAACCGGTGTCGGGTTCGCGCCGACCATGCGGTAGTACTGCTGAAGCATCTTCGATCCCGGAACGCGGAATTTCACACCGTCCATGTCACTGGGGGTAATGATCGCATCGCCTCCCTTGCGAACCGCGACAACGCGTGGGTCAATGTTGACATAGAATAGTGCTTTGAAGCCGTTCGCTTCGACCTTTGGGTGGACTTCTTTGGCCCAGAAGTCAGAAGTTACCAGGTTGGTGAAGCGCTGGTTGGAACCGCACAGATAGGGCATGTTGATCAGGTCCACGGTCGACGCGAAAGGCGCGAAGTTCGACAGAGAATGCTGAGCCGCTTGGATCGTACCGCCCTGTACTTTCTGTACAAGCGCCCCACCTGCGCCTAGCTGACCACCCGGCGCAAGCTTTACATAGACCTTGCCATTTGTGGCGTTCTGGATGTTTTCCTTCAGGTCCAGTTGCATGATCGGGTAGCTGCGCGATGCGCCCAAAACATAGGCAGTTGCCACAGTCATGACGTGATCAGCTGCGGCTTCACGCTCGCGCTCTTCCGAGGCGGTCTGCGCGGCGGCCTGGCTCGACCAAAGTGTACCAGCTGCACCGGCAACCATCGCGGCCGTAAAGCCACCGGTTCCGGCGAGCTTCAGAAAGTTACGACGCTCGGCCGACGCAAGCTCCTTACGTGATTTATCCATAATTTCCTCCCTGGATTTATTATTCGGATTTGTCGTTCTTGGCTGCCTCTTCACGCTTTAAAATGCCGGCCACAAACGCCAGCGAAACCGCAAAAAGCAGCACCATCTCTCCCACATCTCCCAAAAATGGCGCCGATCCAAACGAGCCTAAAGCAACGTTCAGAAAGAAAATCGCAAACAAAACAAGCGCCATCAAAAGAAACATTTCGGACCCTCCCTCGCCAAATGGCGATTCGAATAGAATGTAAGCGCTTACAAGTCAATATGCAAGCGCTTACATAGAGATTTACAATACCCACAAAAGAAGCGTATGAACGTATGCATGAAAAAACATTCAAACATTGTTTCTAGCTAAGTCCATGACTAGCAATGCACCGCGGATCCCAACACTGGCAGATGTCGCTAAATCTGCAGGCGTGTCTACGGCCACAGTTTCTCGTTGTTTGAATTCGCCCGATCGCGTGATTGCCGAGACCCGAGAGAAGGTGCTCAATGCTGTGCGTGAGCTTGGCTATGCGCCGAACTTTAATGCTCGCGCTCTCGCTGCACGCAGGTCCAACACATTTGGAGCCGTAATCCCGACCATGGAGAATGCGATTTTCGCAAGAGGTTTGCAGGCCTTTCAGGAAGAGCTTCACGCGAATGGAATAACACTTTTGGTCGCGTCTTCTCAATATCAGGCCAAGATTGAGGAAGAACAAATTCAGACATTGGTCACCCGCGGCGCAGATGCGGTGCTTCTGATCGGTTTTGACCGCATGCCTTCAATCTACGAGTTTCTGAAAAAGCGAGATGTGCCCGCCCTGGTGGCGTGGGCGTTTAAACCCGAGGACGCCAATATTTCAATTGGATTTGATAATCGCGCGGCCATGAAAGAGCTGGCTGAAAAAGTTATCGGGCTGGGGCATCAGAAAATCGCTGTTATATCGGCGTATCAAAACAACAATGACAGGGCCCGAGAACGTGTAGAAGGCATCAGGGGTGCGATGTTGGATAACGGACTGGATCCTTCAACGCTTCAAGTTTTCGAGACAAGTTACTCGATAGATAAAGGCTCTGACGCATTTACGGAGCTATTCAAATCAGAAGATAGACCGACAGTTGTGATGTGCGGAAACGATGTACTTGCCGTCGGGGCTTTGCGTGCAGCGCATCAGATGGGGCTGAGGGTGCCTCAGGATGTATCCATAACCGGTTTCGACGATATTGAGTTGGCAAGCGTGGCAAACCCTGCCCTAACGACCGTTCACGTACCTCACCGCAAAATGGGACGTGAAGCCGCCCGCATGTTGTTGAAAATGGCCAGCGGCGATCAGGGCGTAGAACGGCGAAAGCTGACAACATTTATCTGCATGCGCGAAACGCTTTCAAAGCCGTTCTCGATTTGACTCTGTGAATATGGCATTCAACCGGCTTTTTTAAAGTCCCTAAGAACACACCCGCCATTTATGTCGGTCCGCTCGCCGTTTCGCATCGAAAGCCTGCCGTTCACGAGCACATGAGCGATCCCGCTGGCGTATCGGCGGGGATGTTTCGCGGTGGCATTGCTGGCGATATTCGCTGCATCAAAGACGCAGATGTCGGCGTGGAAGCCTGCTTTAATCATGCCACGCTTTGGCAAACCAAGACGCTCGGCCGGAATTGAGGTGATCTTGCGGAGTCCTTCAGCCAAAGACAGAATCTGCCGATCACGCACATAATACTGAAGAAACCGTGCCGCCCAACCGTAGCCGGTAAGCGACCCCAGATGATCCTTCAGGATACCGTCATTTGCAATTGCGACAGTGTCCGAAATAACCGCACATTCAGGTTGCTCCAAGCAAAGATCGACATCTTCGTCTCGGAAGCTCTTCGAGGACCACATACAAGCCATCATGTGATCGCCTTCTTCCAACAGAATATCGAGGATCGCGTCATAAGGATGGCAATTCCGCATTCGGCCGATCTCGGCGAAATCTGCGCCGACGAGATCTTTGTTTACTGTGGCGTTTAGAAGAACGATGTCCTCCCACTTTTCGGCTTTGACAATCAACCACATCGGCTTCGGATTGGCTTTGATCTTTTCACGCAGTTCGGGGTCGGCAAGACGTTTCATGACGTCGTCGATCCCACCCGCCTGTGCCCATTTTGGTAGGATCGCAGCCATCAACGTGTGATTCCAGTCATGCGGGATCACGTCAAACGCGATATCTACATCGTGCCGACGTGCCAGTTCAATCATTTCAAGCGTGTGGTTCATAGCATAGTCTGGCGCGCCGAACTTGGGCTGGATGTGGCTGATTTGTAGCTTTGCACCCGACTGACGGGCCGTGGCAATTGCTTCGGCAAAGCCCAGATCGTACTGCGTGTCACGGTTGCGGACGTGGGTTGCGTAAAGTCGTCCGTGTTTGGCGGCGACCTCGCACATCGGGACAAGGTGATCCGGTGCCGAGAGGATGCCTGGGAAATACTCTAAACCGGATGAAAACCCGCCCGCACCCTCTTCGATGCATTGCTCGACCAGCTTGGCCATTTTAGCGATGTCGTCGGTATCACCGGGGTCCAACTCGTCCCCCATAACAGCGCGGTGAATTGTGCCGTGGCCTACAAAGGCCATGACATTCACCCCCAATGAACTTTCATCAAGGGCGTCCAGATATTCGCCAAAACCTAACCAGTTTTTATGCTTGGCTTTGTCCGTATACCACGGGGAAACCTTTTTGATGTTGTCATGCGAGAGCACCGGCGCGCAGCTGATGCCGCATTGACCGATCACTTCAGTCGTAACGCCCTGATGCACCTGACTTTCGGCGCGCCCGTCCGCAATCAGGGTAAAATCCGAATGCGTGTGCATGTCGATGAACCCTGGTGAGACCACCAGCCCCGAGACATCGATCACCTCAGCAGCACCTTCTGTCGGGATATCGGGTGCAACCTCAGTTATCATTCCATCTTTGATACCGACATCTCCGGTGAAACCTTTCGCTCCAGTTCCGTCAAAAACCTCTCCGCCTTTCAGGATCAGATCGAACATGGGAACCTCTTATTTGGCGATACCATAGGCCCAGTTGGGCAAAATGAGCGTCAAATCAGGGAAAAGCGTCAAGATGATCAACCCGATGACATAAGCCAGAATAAAGGGCAGCACGGCCACAGATATCCGCTCGATCGAAATGCCGGAAATGCGCGCTGCCACTGTTAGGTTCGCCCCCAATGGTGGCGTTAGGAAGCCGATTTCACAAGTGATCACAGTGAAGACACCGAACAATACCGGATCAACGCCAAGGGAGGTCACTAGCGGCAAGAAGACGGCAGTAAACAGAACGATCTGAGCCAATGATTCCATGAAGGTTCCAATGAAGATGTAGAAGATACCTATCAGCATCAGAACAAGGAACGTGTTCGTTGTGATCGAGGTGATGCCCTCTTGCACAGCCGTCGGCACGTCGTAAAAGGCCGTCAACTGGCCGAATGCCAGAGTTGGCGTGATCAGGATCAGGATCCCGGTTAACAGGGCGGTAAAACGCAATGCCTCGATCAGCTTTTTTAATGTCAATTCACGATAGATGAAAAGCCCAACGAAAAGCGAATAGAATACAGCCACACCAGCGGCTTCGGTCGGGGTGAATGCTCCGCCGTAAATACCGCCAAGGATTAGAACTGGCGCACCGATTGACCACTTGCCATCCCAAGCCGCCTTTAGGAACGGACCCCAAGTAAAAGGGTCGCCGTTTCCGCCATAGTTGCGACGGCGGGCGATGATATAGGTCGTGATCATCAGCAGGATAGTGATCAGCAAACCGGGGATCAAACCGGCTAGAAAGAGCCGTGGGATCGAGGTTTCCGAAACTAGGCCATAAATAATCATCAAGTTTGATGGCGGGATCAGGCTACCAAGCGCACCCGCGCTGGCCGTGATTGCAGCGGCGAAGGGCACGTCATAGCCTTCGCGCTTCATTGCGGGAACAGTCACTGAACCGATAGCAGCCGTGGTTGCCGGTCCAGAACCGGATAGTGCTGCGAACAGCATACAGGCGAAGACAGTAACCAAGCCCATCGACCCGCGATACGCCCCGACCAGATTGGTCGCGATCGAGATCATTCTAGTGGCCATGCCACCGACCTCCATCAATCGTCCGGCAAGCACAAACAGCGGGATCGTCAACAATGGGAAAGGTGTCAGACTGGAGTAGCCTGTCTGCGCCATCAGCGTATAGGGAATGTCGATCAGGTAAAGCGCCAAGAGCGTTGTCATCCCGACCGAAACGAACAACGGGATACCTATGATCGTGAGAACGACAAAGGCAATTGCAAGGATCAGAAGCGGGCTCATATTTGGTGCTCCTGCTCTTCTATCGTCGTTTCAAACTCTTCATCGAGCATTCCCGGCAGGCCATTGGCGCCATCCTGATACCAATGCCAATAGGTCTCAATCAGGCGGATCACCATCAGACTGTATCCGATGAATAGAATTGTCTGAGGATAAAATTGGTTGATTCCAAGACTTGGACTTATGGTCGGAAACTTCCACATCACACCAAGATAATCCCAAGTGATCCTTAGCATAAACAGGCAGAACAGCGCCCACAGGATATCGGCTAAGAAGATCACCCCACGGCTCATCATCACGGGAAGCGCTTTGACGGCGACCAGAATACGAATGTGGAAACGTTCGCGAACACATAACGATGCGCCCATATAGACAGCCCAAACCATGCTCACGGCCGCGACCTCTTCGGTCCAGTGCAGGGCGACCTCGAAAATATAGCGCGCGATTACCTGAGAAAATACGCTGACTGCGATGATCACCAAGGCGATACAGCAGATCAGTTCTTCGAAATGGCGTGCAAGCCACCTGATGCCGGTCATGGGATATTCCGTTTTCTAAGATATATTGAGCCGACGGCAGACTCCCGCCGGCTCAATAACGGATTGCTTATTCCGCTGCGGCGCGGATCATCGCCAGCAGTTCGCGGAAATCATCGCTTCTGTTTGTCGCAAATTCATCCTGAACGCCTTTTGCAGCTTCTACGAAGTCAGTCTTGTCCGGAACAGTCATTGCCATGCCGCCCTCGGTGGCAAGCCAATCGCGAATTTCCTGCGTCTCGGTCGCAACTTCTTCTGCCAAGGCAGCACCTGCAGCGGTTGCCGCCCGCATGATGTCGTCACGGTGTTCGTCGCTTAGACGTTTCATAAAGTGATCCGATGCAAACAGCGGCGCGAAGGCTACGAAGTGCTCAAGGATAACAAGGTGCGGCTCAAACTCGTAGAACTTCATGTCACGAATGAATGAGGTTCCGTTGTCTCCGCCGTCAACGGTGCCTGTCTGAAGCGCGGTCGGTGTCTCTGACCAAGCGAGCGGAACAGGGTTCGCTCCGAAGGCTTCAAAGGTGGCAATCATGACTTCGTTCTTAGGCACGCGGATTTTCAGACCATCCATGTCGGCCATCGTGTTTACCGGACGAACCGAGTTGTAGAAATCACGGTACAGCGACGGGCCGAAAGCAAGTAAGTGGACGCTGGTATCGGCTTGCAGCTTGTCTTTCATGTACTGACCGACTTCTCCATCGAGGACACGTGCTAGGTGCTCTTGGTTCTGGAAGATGTAGGGAAGAACTGTCACGTCCATCAGCGGCCAGTGAGGCGAGACGTTGTTGGCGGTGATGAAGAAACCGTCAACGGTCCCCAGTTGCATCGCTTTGAACGCTTCGTCTTCTGTTGCGATCTGGTTGCAGCAGCGCAGTTTCACGTCAATTTCGCCGTCGCTGAATTCTTCTGCGAACCGCTCGAAATGGGCGCCGAAGCGGCCATAAATCGAAGCCTCGGGGGCGCCAAAGCCCACATTCATTGTTACATCTGCCGCTAATGCTGATGTGGCGGTCGTTGCCACGGCTGCAAATGTCAGGGCGATAGACTTCAATCGTTTTACTTCCATGAGTGTCTCCTTGTTGGATTTCCGATTGGATTATTATTTTTTTGTTCCCTCACGTAAGCACAAGGTGTATTGCTTGTATAATATCAAAACAGTCTAAAATGATAGCAAAAAGGTATCATGCGTTTCGATCTCAGACATATCCGATGCTTCATAGCGGTGGCGGAAGAGCTGCATTTCAGGCGCGCGGCCGAACGGTTAGGTATTGCACAGCCCGCCTTGAGTCGAACGATCAAGGATCTTGAAGATGACTTGGGTGTGGTCTTGCTTGAGCGATCTAATCGTTTCGTCGAACTAACAAAAGCGGGTCAGGTTTTTCTTGAAAATGGTCGCGTGATACTGAACACCGTAGATTTCGCCGTTGAAAACACCAGACGCGTTGCCGAGGGCATGGTGGGGTCCCTGCGGGTCGGATACACGGACCTTGCGATTATCGGGAGTTTACCCCTGATTTTAAGCGCATTTCGAAAGAAGCAACCCGATATCGCGCTGCAACTAAGTAACGATGTCTCAATTCAACAGCTTCGAGACATTGAAGAAGACCGCCTTGACATAGGTTTTGTCACTGGACCAATCGCACGAACCGGATTGTCACAAATGCCGGTCACAACCGAAAAATTTGCCTGTCTTGTACCAGCAAGCCATCCGCTGGCTGAGAGCACTTCAGTTCGCATTGCCGATCTTGCTGACGAAGACTTTGTGCACGGTTCTTACAAAGAATGGGAAGTCTTTTTCTCGCATCTTATGCCCATTTGTCACCGTCACGGATTTAGCCCGCGCATTGTGCAGGAGGGTCTGACCAGCATAGGCATTATGGGTTTGGTGGCGGCCGGTGTCGGAATTACCATTTTGACGGAAAGCGTCGGTGACGCTCTTCCGAGCGGCGTGAAAATTCTGCCAATAACGGACGCAGACGCGACCATACAAACTGTAGCCATCTGGAAATCTGACAAGATGGATAGGCCAAAACGCCTTTTTCTTGAGGCGCTTGGTGAAGTTGTCGAACACGAATTCAACATATGACGAGGCGCGAAACATTGCTGTCTCCGCGAAAGAACAGGAGAACCCATGTCTGAAATCACAGTTTTCGAGACCCGGAAAATTCTGACAATGGACCCGAACCGTCCGTTTGCCACCCATGTGGCCGTACGAGACGGCTATATACTTGCCGTAGGGGATAAGTCCTGCGCGGATCAATGGGGAGAGGTCACGCACGACTCATCCTTGGCAGACACCGTATTGATGCCAGGTATGGTCGAAGGGCACGCGCATATGATGGCCGGTGCGATCTGGCAGTACGCATATGCGGGGTATCATGATCGCGTCGATCCAAATGGCCGCCTGTGGCCGGGTTTGCAGAACCTTGAAGATGTAATTGATGGGCTTTCCACTTACGCAGATGAGCTTGCCGATAATCAACCTCTGATCGCATGGGGGTTTGATCCGATCTT
>CAYVRN010000012.1:0-54689 GCA_964453855.1 uncultured Rhodobacterales bacterium | reverse complement strand
CCGTAGTCGGTGATGTTGGTGACGCGACCGGTGTGTACCGAATCCAGCGGGAAGCGTGCTGCGACGGAATCCCATGGATCGTCCTGAAGCTGCTTCATGCCCAGCGAAATACGGTGGGTATCTTTGTTGATCTTGATGACCTGAACATTGACGGTCTGGCCGATTGTCAGGATCTCAGATGGGTGGTTCACACGGCGCCATGCCATGTCGGTGACGTGAAGCAGGCCGTCAACACCGCCCAGATCGACGAATGCGCCGTATTCGGTGATGTTCTTGACCACGCCTTCCAGCGCCTGACCTTCTGCCAGGTTGCCGATGACTTCTGCACGCTGCTCGGCGCGGCTTTCTTCAAGGATAGCACGACGCGAAACAACGATGTTGCCACGACGACGGTCCATTTTCAGAATCTGGAACGGCTGCTTCAGACCCATCAGCGGGCCAGCGTCGCGCACGGGGCGCACGTCAACCTGCGAACCAGGAAGGAACGCAACTGCGCCACCCAGATCAACAGTGAAGCCGCCTTTGACACGACCGAAGATCGCACCTTCGACGCGTGCGTCGCCAGCGTATGCTTTTTCCAGACGATCCCATGCTTCTTCGCGGCGGGCCATCTCGCGCGAGATAACTGCTTCGCCACGAGCGTTTTCGGCTGCGCGGAGGAAAACCTCGACTTCGTCGCCGACTGCGATTTCAGGAGCTTCGCCAGGATTTGCGAATTCTTTAACGTCAACGCGGCCTTCCATTTTGTAGCCTACGTCGATGATGGCCTGACCCGCTTCGATTGCGATGATCTTGCCTTTGACAACAGAACCCTCTTCAGGTGTGTCAATTTCGAAGCTTTCTTGTAGGAGGGCTTCGAATTCCTCCATGCTTACGTTAGCCATGTGGCAGTTTTTTCCTTTAACATTTGATTCTGGCCGTGCGGTTGTCTCCGCCGGTCTTGGGGTTAGTTTTTGGTCAGACGAACCATAAAACAAAGAGGGCCGGTGGTTTCCGACCCTGCTCGTCTCTTTTTCTATGGCTTAATTCGCCTTGTCGACGCGCGGCTTATAGGGGGGATTCCCATTATTGGCAAGGACACAATGTCCCTACCCCTTCACCTCACGACGTTGCCAACGTCACCACCCCCACCAGTATAACCGCGGCCCATGACAGACGGAAACGCAGGTGGCCTTCGTTCAGCAATAGACTGCCTGCCAATACCGCCAGTAACACTGAAACCTCGCGCAGGGGGGCAACATAGGCGACGGGGGTAAAGCTCATGGCGTAGAGGACAAGGATATAGGCCAGTGGCGATAGGATCGCGATGCCGATCACCTCGGTGCGGTGGTTGCGCCAATGCTGCACAATCAGACTGCGGCGACGGATCGCTGTGGGCCACAAAAGCAGACCGCGCCCCAGATTGGCACCATAGTCCATCAGCAAGGGCGGCACCGCTAAAGTGGCCACAGCATAGGCATCCCAAGTCGTGTAGCTGCCGATCAATAGCCCGACCCCCAACCCGAACAAAAGCGAGGTCGTTGCATTGCCACCTGCCCGCCTGCCTCCGCCGGTCAGGGCAAAGACACCGCCAATGATAATTGCTGCTCCGATTGCGCCTTGCAGCGTAGGGTATTCGGCAAGTGCGATCGCTGCCAACACCATCGCCACAAGCGGCCCCATCGAGCGGGCCGTGGGGTAAACTAGCGACAGATCTCCGTGCCGGTATCCGGCCTGCAAGAGCACAAAGTAAAACAGGTGAAGAACAGCGCTACCGCCGATAAACAACAACTGCTGAAGCGAAAAACTGTCGGCCTGCCAGAATATCCATACCGCCAGCGGCAGATACAGAACCGACGACAGCGTTGAATAGAGCCAGACAAGCTCGGCCCCGCCATGAACCCGCTTGGCCAGAAAGTTCCAGCTCGCGTGGCAAACCGCCGCCGTCAGCACCAGAACAAGGGCAAGCGTTGTCATGGGTTAGCAGTAGCGCTCAGGTCCGATCCATTGATCAGCGCTGTAACGATCCCCGTGTGCCCAACCGACAGGCAGAATGGTTTCAATTTTCGCCAACTGCTCCGCCGTAAGATCAAGGTTCCATCCTTCGACCAATTGCGCGAAATGCGCGGTCGAGCGTGTGCCCGGAATGGCAAACAGGTGATCGCCCTGCGCCAGAACCCATGCAATCGACAGTCCAGCGGCAGATACACCCAACTCGGCGGCATAGGCGCGGAACGCATCGGTAGCTTTTATATTGGCACTGTAATTCGGTTCGACAAACCGCGGGTTCGAGGCAATCCATCCACCTGCTTCCTGCACCGCTTCCCGCGTCAAAGGCGTGTCTGTCAGCAGCGAACGCCCAACCGGCGAAAAGGCCACCAATGCCGTTCCCAGTTCCGCGCAGGTCTGCACAAGCCCCAACTCGGGCGAGCGGACCGAAAGAGAATACTCTGACTGAACGGCATCCACATGACACTCAGCTGCAGCGCGTCGCAAAGAAGACGGGGCGATCTCGGAAAAGCCGATGCCCTTGATCTTGCCCTTCTCCACCAGGCGCTTCATGTTTCCGGCCACCTCTTCGATCGGCAGCTCGGCCTGACGGCGGTGGATGTAATACAGGTCCACGCAATCGGTGCCCAAGCGGGCCAGGCTTTGGTCCAGTTCCTTTTCAAGATGCTCAAGCGTGTTGCGGAAACAGCGGTTGCCGTCCTCATCTTTGGTGATAGAGGCTTTGGTGGCGATATGGAACTGGTCCCGCGCACCGGGATTGTTTTTCAGGAAAACGCCAATCTGCTCTTCCGAGCGCCCCATCCCGTAGACATTGGCGGTATCCAGATGGGTGACGCCCGCATCAACGCAGGCCGCCAAAATCGCCTGAGAGTTATCGTCGGTCGTGGCCCCGTAGAAGTTCGAAAAAGACATCGCGCCATAGCCCAGCGCCGAAACCTCGGGTCCGTTCTTGCCCATTTTTCGCAGTTTCATGATGCCACTCCCTTTTTGCTTTCGATGACCCGAAGGGCCGCCTGAACTGCCTCGTCTATGTCCAGATCGGATGTATCAATCACCACCGCATCCTCTGCCGGTCTTAGGGGCGCATCAGCGCGGTGCATGTCACGGTGATCACGTTCTTTGACGTCTGCAAGTACAGCGTCAAAATTTGCTGCCGGATCACTTTGCTGTAACTCCAGCCAGCGTCGCTTGGCGCGCACTTCGGGGCTGGCGGTGACGAACAGCTTCACCTCGGCGTCGGAGCAAATCACTGTTCCGATATCGCGCCCATCCAGAACCGCCCCACCCTGACGACCGGCAAACGCCCTCTGGAAATCCAAAAGCGCGGCCCGCACTTCTGGGATAACCGCAACCTTGGACGCCGCCTGAGCAGCATTCGCACTGCGCAAGCCATCGGCTTGCAAATCCTCGGACGTCAGTTCGACCGCAGCCTGCATCGGGGCAATCCCCAATAGCGTTTTCGCCCCGACCGCCCGATACAGCAGCCCCGTATCCAAATGGGCATATCCCAACGCAGCAGCCACAGCCTTGGAGATTGTTCCCTTGCCGGCGGCGGCTGGTCCGTCGATTGCGATGGTGAAACGGTTCATTCTTCGGCCTCGTTGTCCAGCACCAGAAACAGCGCTGCAAAGGACAGCACCACACACGCAAACTTGACCATCGTCAACAGGCTGGCCGTACTGACCAAGGTTTCCGACGGAAACGCCCCCGTCAATATCCGCCCGATATAGACGTTCTCGATCAGATCAGTCACGGCATAGGCGACCGGAAAGGCCAGAGCAATCGAACGGGTCGCCCAGCCCCGCGTTTTGGATGATATCCATATCCAGCCCACACCGGCCAGTCCGAACAACACCGGAAAGCTTGTATCAATCCACCGCACGGGTCCCGTCAACATCGCGGCTGTCTCAAACCGCAGAGTATCCAGATAGGTCAGCACGTCATCGTAACTGTAGCCAAAAACCCGAAGGTCCAAGGGCTTCAAACCGCCAGTTGCGGGGGCCAGATCAAACACCATGAGCCATATCAAAACAGCATAGTTGAGCACCGCCGCAATTGTCAGCCCCCAGACCAGCTTGTTCATGTGTTCGACCGGACCAGTTGCGCGCCCAAGCCCGCCATCAGACCTTCGAAGATCGGGAAGGACGTTGCAATCGGGCTGCCATCATCAACGCTGACCGGCTTTTGTGCGGCCATGCCCATGACCATAAAGCTCATTGCAATCCGGTGATCCAGCTGGCTGGCAGCAAATCCACCACCGGGCACATTGCCGTGGCCCTTGCCCTTGACGATCCACCAGTCTTCGCCCTCGTCCACCTCGATCCCGTTCTTGCGCAGCCCCTTGGCCATGGCATCAATCCGGTCGCTTTCCTTGACACGCAATTCGTGCACGCCGCGCATGACAGTCTCGCCCTCGGCAAAAGCCGCGACAACGGACAACACAGGATATTCGTCAATCATGCTGGCCGCACGGGCCGGATCAACCTCGATCCCTTTCAGGTTTGGGCTGAATTTCGCGCGCAGATCGGCCACAGGCTCGCCGCCTTCCTCGCGCATGTTCTCAAACGTCAGGTCCGCACCCATTTCTTGCAGAGTAAAGAACAGCCCCGCACGGGTCGGGTTCAGGCCAATGTTGGGCACCAGCACGTCCGATCCCGGAACGATCAACGCCGCACAAACCGGAAACGCCGCCGAGCTTGGATCGCGCGGTACCACAATTGTCTGCGGCTTCAGCTCGGGCTGGCCTTTCAGAGTGATCACGCGACCCTCATCCGTCTCTTCAACAGTGACCTCTGCCCCGAAGCCTGCCAGCATCCGCTCGGTATGATCGCGGGTGGCTTCTTTTTCGATTACAACTGTCTCACCGGGCGCGTTCAGCCCCGCCAGCAACACGGCCGACTTCACCTGAGCCGATGCCATCGGCGTCGTATATCGCACCGGTACCGGTTCGGCCGCGCCGATCACGGTCATCGGCAAACGCCCACCTGAACGGCCAAAGCTTTGCGCACCGAACAACGTGATAGGGTCCGTCACCCGCCCCATCGGACGCGACCGCAACGATGCATCACCCGTAAACGTCGCGGTGATCCCCGTGGTCGCCATCGCCCCCATGATCAGACGCACGCCGGTTCCGGCATTGCCGCAATCGATCACATCCTCAGGCTCGGCAAATCCGCCAACACCCACGCCATAAACGCGCCACTCGCCGTCGCCCAATCGCTCGACATCGGCACCAAACGCCTTCATTGCATTGGCTGTGCCCAGCACGTCCTCGCCTTCCAGAAGTCCGGTGATATGGGTTTCCCCGATCGCCATCGCACCCAACAACAGCGAGCGGTGCGAGATGGATTTGTCACCCGGAACATGTGCCTCGCCCTTCAGCGGCCCACAGGGGCGGGAAGTCATCGGAATAGGAGTGCCGTGGCCTGACATAATCGGTCCCTCTGAATCTTGGTCCCAAGCCTGATAGCGCAAGCATTCAGCAGGGTCCATCACCCCTGCTTCTTCTTGGCAAAAATACTCAAAAAAGCCTAGTCAGCCACCCGCCGGAACGTCAGATAATGGGGCACCCGCCCCTCGCGAAACGCTTTCTGCTCATAGCGGGTCGAAATCCAGTCCCCCCAAGGCTCGCGCCAATCGCTTGGTCCCTCAGCCAGCCACTCGAACCCTGCTTTCGGGACTTCTTCTAATGTCTGGCGCACATAGTCGGGAATATCGGTCGCCACGCGAAAGATAGCATCGGGTTTCAGCACTCGCGCCAAAGGCTTAAGATGCTCTTGCGTCACGAACCGACGACGGTGGTGGCGCTTCTTGGGCCACGGATCAGGGTAGAGCAAAAACGCCCGACTGATCGAACCATCCGGTAGCACATCAAACATGTCCCGCGCATCGCCCGGATGCACACGAATGTTCTCGCACCCCGCATCGCGGATCTTGCCTAGCAACATGGCCACGCCGTTGATGTAAGGCTCGCACCCGATGATTCCGACATCAGGATTGCTGGCTGCTTGATGCACCATATGCTCACCGCCACCAAAGCCGACCTCAAGCCAGACATCCCGCCCGCCGAAAAGGTCGTTCAGGTCGATATTCGTCCGGTCGGGGTTTTTCTCCCAAGACACCTCGCCCGGGGCGAGGGCCGCCAGATCGGCGTCAAGCCATTCTTCCTGAGACTTCCGCAGGCCCTTGCCCTTGAACCGTCCGTAAAAGTTGCGCCATGGGGCGCCCGAGGGGTGTCTGTCGTTTTTCATGAGGCGGCATTTACTGAATGTCGCGCATAGGGACAAGAGCAGCTGCGGAACACCTCGGGATAACAAGGGAAATGCAATCCCCCCCTGTACTCATCAGCCGTTTTGCGGGATAGGGCGGACACGTTACCTTGCCGTGCAAATTTCAGCAAACGAAGGCCCCATGTCTCAGACCGATCTTTTGAAAACCGATTGTTCGAAATGCGCGGCGCTGTGCTGTTTGGTTTTGAACTTTGATAAAGGCGATGATTTCGCCTTTGATAAAAACGCCGGTGAACCGTGCCGCAACCTGTCGGGTCATAGCTGCACGATTCACGATCACCTGAAACAGAACGGATTTCGCGGCTGTGTGGCGTATGATTGCTTGGGGGCTGGTAACCGCACCATTCAAGAAGTCTTTGGCGGCAAGTCATGGCGAGACGAGCCGCGCTTGATGCGCGTGATGGCCGAGGCATTCGCAGGCATGCGGGAAGTTCACAAACGGATAGATTTGTTGCGCGCCGCCGAGACACTGTCGTTGAACCCGCAGGATGAACAAGTGCGGCTTGGCTATCTAAACCGGCTTGAAAAACATCGCTGGAGCGGCTCAGAGCTGAACGATTTTGAAGTGAACCTCGCCTTGGAAATCGACATCTTCTTTCACGGGCTCAAGGGCTATCTGCCTAATATCAACGCTTCGGTGTAATCCGCTTTATTCGAAACCAGACTGGCACCACTAATTTCGGGAGCGGGTTAAAAGGCGATTAATTGTGCACATTCGCACACAGCGTCATTGATTTTCCAGAATACACATTTTTACAAACATATCAATATTGCCCCCAACGCCTGAACGGGCGGGACGCAAAAGGAAACGAACACATGACCAATCTTCAAAACTACGCCGCTCCGGCAGGGCGCTTGCTGCTGGCATTCATCTTCATCATGGCGGGTGCGCAAAAAATCACCGGCTACGCAGGTACCCAAGGTTACATGGAAATGATGGGCGTGCCCGGTGCGCTTCTGCCGCTGGTGATCATTACCGAACTGGGCGGCGGCATTGCCCTGCTACTAGGCTGGCAAACCCGCCTTGTCGCCTTGGGGCTTGCTGGCTTTAGCTTCCTGTCGGGCATTCTGTTTCATCTGCTGCCATCCTTTGGCATGGAAGGCATGGCCGCACAGGGCGAGATGATTTCGTTCATGAAAAACCTAAGCATCGCTGGTGGCATGCTGATGGTGGTTGCCCTTGGTGCCGGAGGCTATGCACTGGATAACCGCAAACCGGTGGGCGTTCCGGCAGAATAACCTCACGATACATTCGGCAGGGCGGGGTTCACCCCGCCTTTGCCTTATCCAGAAACGCGTGCGGCGCATACCCGAACCGCCGTGCTTGCCTTGCGGATGAAATCCGAACAATCGGCCGCTTCCCCTGCCAACGCTGCACGAAAGCCTCCATCTTGGGACGGGAATGTGTGTCGTAGTTCCAGACCCAACTGATAAACTCGAAATCGAACCGTTCTGGGCATCCCCGTGCCATTTCGGGGCGGGTCCGGCCGTAATAGCGCAGACTGCGCCATAGGGTGCGCATCAGACGCCTGACTTTGCCCAGTTCAAGAACCACGATCAGATCAGACAGCTCGGCCCGTTCGTCAAAGCTGGTGGAACAATTCCCTTCAAACACCCATTCCGGTGCTTGGGTGGCTTCGCGGATCATCACCAGAGTTTCCTCGCGCGGGCGCTCCACCCAGCCTTGGGTGAAATACATCGAGTCAATGTGAACCACCGGCAGGTTCAGGCTTTGCCCTAACCATCGCGCCAGCGTCGACTTGCCCGCGCCCGAAGCCCCTATGATCATGATGCGTTTCATTTCATCGCTCCCATCAGAGAGTCGCCCAACTAAACAGGCAACGTAATATCCGCAATCAACGAGGTGAAGGAATACGGCCTGTCTTTATTACGCCCGTCCAAAGCGGCGCAGCGCATGATGTGGCCATCCTCGTACCGCCAAGGGACTGCGTGGAAACATCCCTTTTCGTCGAAATACTCGATCAGGCGGACCTGTAAATCGGCCTGTTCGATTACGGCAGACAGGGTTTTGTAAGTGTAGAGGATTTTGTGATCATCCGCCCCCGGTGCAGTGCCACCTGGGCGGACATAATCGATATACTCGGGATCGGGGTGATATCCGTCTGGAACTGCAATCCGAAGCATTCCTTTCGGCGAAAGAATTGCAGCAATATTTTTCAGCGCCTCATGGGTCTGGGCTTCGGTCAAATGCTCAAAGACATGTTCAGCCAGAACACGATCCGCCCTTTGCCCCTGTAAAATTGCCTGCCAATCTGCGGGATTTTTGGCGTCCAGAGTGTCTAGTTGTGTCGCAATCCAGCCGTCGTATCTGGTTTGTCCGGCGCCTATGATGATCTTGTTCTGCTTCATAGGACCACGGTGCCGGAAAAAAAAGGTGCGCAATAACTGCGCACCCTTTCAGCTTGCATCAATCGTCGTCGAAATATCCGCGTTCGGCGCCGCGGTGACAAGCGGTGCAGTTCGATTTCGAACCGGCTTTATCCCACATGCGCTGACTGACTTCGTGGTTATGCTCACGCTGCCACCAGCCAAGATCAGTAATCCGCATCGGCGTTGTTCCCGCAATGGAGCGCAGGAAACGCGAACTGCGGTTGCCCGCATCCGCAGCGTGGGTTGCTAGGTAATCCTCAATCTCCTGCCGCGAAGTTTCGTCCAAAGACGCGTCCTCACCGAAGTGGTCTTCCAGCGTGTTCATGATTTTGCTCCATGACCGTGCGGGCAGGAACGCTGGCGGAAAGGCCATATGGCAGGCCGAGCATTCTTCCTGAGTGAGCGCGTGTTTAACTGGCGGGACATAGTCGCCATCGGCGCGGGCAAACTGGCCGAAAACAACGGACCCAAGTGTGACGGCTAATAGGGTTTTCTTGAACATGGGACCTCCTTACAGGCTCATTAAATAGGCGATAATGTCGGCTTTTTCCTGCGCGTCGCATTCGCGGCCCAGCACAGATTTACAATTGCGGCGCAGCCATTTCGCGGCAAACGCTGCATCTGTCAGACGTTCAGGATTGGCTGACACGGCCATCGGGCCAATGGTTTTACCAACTCGGGTTTGGCCTGACGCTTTCAGGTTCGAGGTGTGGCAGGTGGTGCAGCTTGGCGTGTCCGGTTTGCCGCCGGTGTGCTGGGACATGAACAGGTCTTGACCACGCGCCACAGAACCTGCGGCTCCGGCCTCGGCTTCGTAGCTTTTCAGGATTGATGCCGGGGTATCGGCCAGTGCGATCGTGCCAAGACCAATGGCCACTGCCGTCATGATAAGTTTCTTCATATTTGCCTCACTCTTCGATTTTGAAAGGGCTGAACATGCCGGTGGACGCGTCCTTGTGACAGGCGGCACAGTTCGATTTGGTATAGACCGGCGCGGCACTGAAATCGGCGTCCGAGAATTCGTGATGCATCTGCTTCCAGAAGCGCGTTTCGGTCAGGGTGAATGCGCCGTTAGCAAGCGCACGGGTGAAGATATTCGCAGGCTGCGTGTCGGCAGTCTCGGACGCATGGGTCATCAACCAGTCGCGGATTTCGGCGGTGGTTTCTTCGTCAAGCGAGGCGTCCTCGCCAAAGTGATCATCCAAGGTAGCCGTCAGCGCTGCCCAGCTTTTGGCGGGCATCAGGCTGGGGTGGTAGAACATGTGGCAAGCGGTGCATTCATCTGCGACAAGTGGCGAGATGTTCGTCACAGGCATATTCGCGGACTTTTTTGAAGCCATCGCGGTCATGCCGCCAACAGTGATAGCGAGCCCCAAGGCCGAGACCACCACCATCGTTCGGAGATAAACGCGGACGGTCGGAGACTTCACATCGCCATCACGCGCGGGTTTCTTGCCGGTGACCATGGCGGGCACGAGCGGGTCGTTGGCGTGTTTGCTTTCAAACGCCACTCCGCCGATGTGACCAACCACCAGAACAAGCAAGAATAGCGCAATCGACTCGTGCACTTCTTTTGCGGCATCACCAGTCATATAGGATGCAAATCCGGCAAGCGGTCCGATTTTCAGAACACCGCCCAGTACGACGGCACCTGTAACCCCAAGCAGGGCAATGGCAGCGATCAGGGCAAGGATCATCGCGCCGCCCAGCGGGTTGTGACCCAGATAGCGTTTTGCATGGCCGGATCGAACAGCCAGCGCGTGGAGCAAGATTGTGCGTGGTGAAAAGGTGAAAGACGAAAACCGCGCGTAGATTGGGCCAAAAAAGCCCCAGAGAATTCGTAGGAACAAAAGAACTGTGGCGGTCGTTGCGGCATAAACATGCACCGGCACCATTTCCGGCCCCATCAGAAAGCCGGTCACCATGGCTGTGAAAATGCACAGCACGAGGCTCCAGTGGAATATCCGGACAAATTTGTCCCAGACGGGAACGGAAGGTTCGCAGTCGGTTGGGTTTTGTTGGCGTGACATTTTGTGCTCAAATCTGAAAACGGTATGACCCGTTCAAACCCGAAACCCGACAGCCGCGCTATAAACCGCGGTTCAGATATGCAGATATAAACTCTAGTTTATGCTTATTTTGCAGGTATTTATAAGAATAAAAGGCGCACCAAAGATGCGCCTTTTTGTGATCTCTATAAATGCAGGCGTTCAGATCGCGGCTTTCAGCGCCTCGATCAGATCCGTGCGCTCCCAGCTGAAACCACCATCGGCCTCGGGGTCGCGGCCAAAGTGACCGTAGGCCGCTGTGCGCGAATAGATCGGCTTGTTCAAACCCAGTTGCGTGCGGATGCCGCGCGGGGTCAGGCTCATGATCTGGGGGATCGCCGCTTCGATGGCCGCTTCGTCCACTTTGCCGGTGCCGTGGGTATCGACAAAGATCGACTGAGGTTCGGCCACGCCGATGGCATAGGACAGTTGCAGTGTGGCTTTATCTGCCAGACCTGCCGCTACGATGTTTTTCGCCAGATAGCGCGCTGCGTATGCCGCCGAGCGGTCTACCTTGGTCGGGTCTTTGCCCGAGAACGCGCCGCCACCGTGAGGGGCTGCGCCACCGTAAGTGTCGACGATAATCTTGCGCCCGGTCAGGCCAGCGTCGCCATCCGGTCCGCCGATGACGAACTTGCCGGTTGGGTTGACGTGCCAGACGGTGTCTTTGGTCAGCCAACCTTCGGGCAGGACCTCTTCGATATAGGGCTGAACGATGCGACGAACGTCTTCGGACGTCAGGCTTTCGTCCAAGTGCTGTGTCGATAGAACAACCGAGGTTACATCAAGCGGCTTGCCATCTACATAGCGCACCGACAGCTGAGACTTCGCATCCGGGCCAAGCGCTGGCTCGGTGCCGTTTTTACGCACCTCGGCCAGACGACGCAGGATGGCGTGGGCGTATTGGATCGGTGCCGGCATAAGAGCGGGGGTTTCATTGGTCGCATAACCAAACATGATACCCTGATCTCCTGCCCCTTCGTCTTTGTTTTCGGCCGCATCGACGCCTTGGGCGATGTGCGCGGACTGTTCGTGCAGCAGATTGGTCACTTCCACCGTTTCGTGATGGAACTTATCCTGCTCGTAGCCGATATCCTTGATGCAATCACGGGCAATCTGGTCGATCTTGCCCATGTATTCGGTCAACTTTGCCTGATCCGAAAGGCCAACTTCGCCGCCTATAACGACGCGGTTGGTTGTGGCAAAAGTTTCGCAAGCGACCCTCGCTTCGGGCTCTTCGCTAAGAAAAGCATCCAAAACGGCGTCGGAAATCCGGTCGCAGACTTTATCGGGGTGACCCTCTGATACGGATTCAGAGGTGAAAATGTAGTTCTGTCGTGACATGAAGAGTGCTCCATTAAATTAGCCCGTCACGCCAGGAAGCCGTTGTGGCGGGATCGGCCCCGTCTAAAACCCCCAGATGGACACGTCAATTGCTATTTCGGCGGAGGCGATACGCGCTTAACGCGACAAGAGCTATCAATAGGAGAGTAAGCGGAAGGTCACCGCTGCGCGCGTAGGGTGTTGCAGCGCGGGGTTCGGGCAGTCTGGTATCAAGCTTGCCGAATTGCCCAAGGGGGATCGAGTCGATTACCCGACCGTGGGCGTCAATTACGGCAGTGACGCCTGTGTTGGCCACGCGCAGCATGGGCAGGCCGGTCTCGATCGCCCGCATACGGGCTTGGGCTAGGTGCTGGAAGGGGCCGGAAAACTTGCCAAACCACGCGTCATTGGTGATTTGCAAAAGCAGCGTCGGGCGCGTTGCCGTACGTAAGTCTTGGGGGAAGACAACTTCGTAGCAGATTAACGGCAGGACCGGACCCAGCTTATCAATATTCAGAACCGTCGCCCCCTGCCCCCGTGCGTATCCAACGCCGTCCCTTGCAGCGAGCCCCGAGATACCGAACTGCAAAAGCCACTCACCAAGCGGGATATATTCGCCGAACGGGACAAGGTGATGTTTGTCGTAAACGTCCTGCACCTGACCTTCTGGGTCGAGGACTGCCATGCTGTTGTAGGTGTGGGAACCTTCGATCCGTTGAATGCCAGTAATCACCCTGGCGCCGTTTGCGGCTTTGGACATCTCTGAAAACGAGCGATCCGCATGTGGGATGGGAAATGCTACAGCCGTTTCCGGCCAGATGATCACATCGGGGGAACCTGGCTCGGCGGACAGGCTGATCTGGCGGTCGAAAAACAGTTTAACCTTATCGGGCGCCCATTTTTCGTGCTGGGGGGCGTTGGGCTGGATCAGGCGGACCGAAGGTCCACCCTCATTCATACGGGGGGTTCCGGGCATGGGCAGGATGCTAATCGCCACAACCAACCCCAAGCCTGCGCGGTATGTCCACGTCACGCGCTTTGCGTTTCGCAAGCCCTTAACCATGATCCCCGCAGACAGAAACAGGATCAGGTTCAAACCATGAGGTCCCACGTAGCCACCCAACTGCGCCGCGACTGAATTGACCCAGGCGTATGAGGGCATCGCCCAAGGAAAGCCGGTAAAGAGATAGGCACGGATCAACTCGGCCAGCGTCATCATTAACGCCCAGATTAGGGCCGATTGTCCTGCGACAAAAGCGATCCGCCATGCCAAGGCCCAGATCAGGCCCAGCCCGCCTGCCAGTCCAACCAGCGCAAACGGGGCCATCCATCCGGTTGAGGCGGGGTAGACCAGAAACGGTTCGACAATCCAATGCAGGGCAACGGCGAAATAAGCGGCGCTGAACAGCCACCCGGTTCTGAAGCTTCGCTTGGCGGTCGGCTGGGCCAGAAACAGCCAAGCCGCGGCCATCAAGCCTAAAAATGTTGGCAGCCCCCAGTTCACAGGGGCCTGCCCTGCAGCCGCCAAAGCCCCTGCCCCTAAAGCGGCGGCTATGCGACCAAATCTATCTTCCAGTCTTGGGTGCTTGGCCGCCATTACCTAATATCAGGCCGCGGTTTTGGGGAGGATCACGCGCAGGCGTTTGATGCTGCGGGGGTCGGCGTCAAGCACCTGAAACTCGGCCCCGCAGGGGTGTTCAATCACCTCGCCGCGGACCGGAACGTGACCGGCCAGCATGAAAACAAGACCGCCTAGCGTGTCGATTTCTTCTTCGTCGATGTCCTTGTCGGCGGTCAGGTTGATACCCAGTTCCGCCTGAAATTCATCCAACGGTGCGCGGGCCAAGGCCACATATTGCCCGTTCTTTTCACGCGCCCAGAACTTGCCTTCGTCCACGTCGTGTTCGTCTTCGATCTCGCCGACGACCTGTTCGATAAGATCCTCGATGGTCAAAAGCCCGTCAACTCCACCGTATTCGTCAATCACCAAAGCCATATGCCGCCGTTCAGTCTGCATTTTGGTCAGAAGAACGCCGATTGGCATTGAGGGCGGCACGAATAACAAAGGACGCAACAGGGCTTTCAGTTGAAGTTCCTTTTGCTCTTCGTTGAACATATGGCGCAACGCAAAGTCTTTCAGATGCACCATGCCAATGGGTTGGTCCAGAGTGTCCCTATAAACCGGAAGCCGTGTCAGACCGCTGTCGCGGAAGACTTTGACAAGATCATCTTTTTCAATGTCCTCAGAAACCGCGACGATTTCAGCCTTGGGAATAGCCACATCTTCAACCCGCATACGGCGTAGGTTGATCAAACCATGGCTTTTCGGCTTCACTTCGGTTGTCGGCACATGCGTTTGCTGCTCGGGCACGACGGAGGTCCGTCCGAACAATTTTGCAAAAAATCCGCCCTTTGATGACGGAGCCGGTTCACTGCTATATCCTCGTTGCGCGCCTTGCGCTGCGCTAGAAGATCCTTCGATAGTGTCGCCCATTAGTCCTTTCCAAACAAGGCATCCCGTGCCTCTGGGAGTATATATGGGTCAGAGATACCCAGTTTGCCAAGTATCTCGACCTCAATTCTTTCCATAAGCGTGGCATCTTCATCACGAATATGATCGTAGCCAAGAAGATGCAGGATACCGTGAATAACCAGATGCGTCACATGGTCGGCAAAAGGTTTTTCGGCTTCAAGCGCTTCCCGCAGGCAGGTGTCGTAGGAAATGGCGATATCCCCCAACTCGGGGTCCGGTCCTTGCGGAGGTTCCGGTGTTTGCCCCGCCTGCTCGGCCCCACGTTCTTCGGACGGCCATGACAGCACATTCGTCGCAGTCGATTTTTCGCGGAACTCGGCGTTCAACTCGGTAATGCGGGTATCATCGCAGCCCATGACGCAGAGTTCCCAATCGCCATCGCTTAGACCCAGGTGCGCGAGAACTGCGCCCATCGCCTGATCTGCGATGGCTTCTAATCCGGCATCCTGCCAGCGGGTGTCTTCGATGACGACGTCTACACTCATGGTGATCCCTTAACGGGGGTTTTCCACCCCCGTACCCCCGGAGAGTATTTTTGGAAAGATGAAATCAGGCGGGGTTGTCAGCGTCGTAAGCTTCGATGATCGCCGCGACAAGCGGGTGGCGGACCACATCTTTGGCGGTGAAGTAGTTGAAGCTGATCGCAGGGATGCCTTTGAGAAGCCGTTCAGCGTCGCGCAGGCCGGACATAACACCCCGCGGCAAATCCACCTGAGAGCGGTCACCTGTGATGACCATACGAGAGCCCTCGCCGAGACGGGTCAGAAACATTTTCATCTGCATGGTCGTGGCGTTTTGTGCTTCGTCCAGCACTACAAAAGCGTTGGACAGGGTGCGGCCGCGCATGAAGGCCAGCGGCGCGATTTCAATGCGCTTTTCCTCGATCAGCTTGGCAACCTGTTTGCCGGGCAGAAAATCGTTCAGCGCGTCGTAAAGCGGCTGCATGAACGGATCGACTTTGTCTTTCATATCGCCCGGAAGATAGCCCAGCTTTTCGCCGGCTTCGACCGCGGGGCGGGACAGAATGATGCGGTCGACCTGACCGTTGATGAACATATTCACCCCGACGGCCACAGCCAGATAGGTTTTGCCTGTGCCTGCGGGGCCGATGCCAAAAGCCAGTTCGTTTTTGAAGAGCGACTTCACATAGGCTTTTTGAGCGTCGGTGCGGGGTTCGATCAGCTTTTTGCGGGTCTTGATCTCGACCGGTCCGCGCCCGAACATTTCCATCTGGTCGGTCTCGTTGCCATTGGCCTGATCGCCGCCCATGCGTATTTCACGGTCAATGTCCGCGAATTCGACAGGCTTGCCGCTTTCCAGCCGGTCGTAGAGTTTTCCCAGAATGGTCGTCGCTTCGATCCTAGAAGCTTCGTCGCCGAACACCGCAACCTGATTGCCACGCCGGATGATTTGCACCGAAAACTGACGTTCGATCTCTGCCAGGTTTTTGTCAAACTCGCCGCATAACTCAATCAAAAGCCGATTGTCGGGAAACTCAAGAAGGGATTCCCCTGCCTGAGCAGGCGGTGATTGCGGGGGCAAGGTTGTGACGCTCAAGCAAAGCTCCTGAAACTGAGTCTATAGGGTGATGGTGCCAATATGTAGTCCCGGGCGCAAGTCGAGACACAACATTTTTACATAAACATTACAAAGCCCGCGCAATGGCGGGCCTTTGAGAGTAATGAAAGCAGATTATTTGGTGTCGCCGATCACGCGGGTCGCACCGATCTTGAAGTCGCCGTAGGCGATATTCGCCTCTCCTTCGCCGGTACAGATCGGGCGACCGGTCGCGGCGTCGTAACGGGTGGTCAGATATCCTTCGACGCCGTCGTCGATGATCCAGTGCTGACAGCCGCTTTCATCGACCCATATACCCGCCGTCATGTCAGTCAGTGGGCTTCGGTCCACCATGCCGACGTCGGTGGTTTTGTCCCCGCGATCGCGGCCAAAGGCGGTGCGAACACCGAAAATAGCTTCTTCATTATAGGCTAGGTATTCCTCGCCCTGACGCAGAACACCGTTCCCGCAACCGGAAACACCGGCCAGAACAAGAAGTGCCAAAGCGGGCTTCAAAAGTTTCATATCCACCCCCTTATTCCACGCAGATGATGTCAACACGGCGGTTCTGCGCCATGCCGATTTCGGTATCGTTTGATGCGATCGGCTGACGTTCACCCATGCCGCGGACATCAATGATGTTCGCTCCCACGACCTGCCCGACCACTGCGACGGCTTTCGCGCGGTTCAGCGACAGCTGCATGTTGTAGGCATCGGACGAGCGGCTGTCTGTATGACCGATAATTGCGAAGCGCTGACCAGGATTGGCTTGAAAGAAATCGGCCAGTTTCGAGCGACCCTCGGCCGAGATGTCATACTTGCCGGTTGCGAAATATTGGTTGGACAGGCGACCACAGACCTTGCCAGTGTAGCTGCTGGCGTCAATCTCGCCGTTTGGTCCGCACATACCCGCAGCCGCACCTGTCGAGGCCAGTTTCAGCGGTTCAAGTCGCATCAGGATCGTGTTGCTATCACGTGCTGTTGTGGACCGCGGCGTGCGCGCGGGCTCGACGTAGGGTTGACTTGTCTGCGTACGTGCAACGGGCGTGCGACCGTTGGTGCAGAGGATATCGACACGACGGTTCTTAGCGCGACCTTCTACCGTGTCATTGCTGGCAATCGGCTCACGTTCGCCCATGCCGCGGATTTCAACCACGTTAGCGCCGACAGACTGGGCGATTTGGGCCACAGACCGGGCACGGTTTAAAGACAAACGGTTGTTGTATGCATCCGAGGCGCGACTGTCAGTGTGGCCGACAATGATGAACTGCTGACCGCTGTTCTGGCGGAAAAACGACTGCAATTGTGCGCGACCGGCTGCCGAGATCGAGTAATCGTCGGTACGGAAATACTGATCCGTTGCGCGGCCACAAGTGGCGGCAGGTTGCGACGGCGCACCGCCATTACACACCGGATAGCCGTCGCGGGTAAACTTTGGGGCCATAAACCCTTCGGAGCCGTCATCCATCACCCAGTGCTCGCATCCGTCTGGATCGACCCATGTGGTGGGGACGTATTGTTCCTGCCGTTGATTGGTGAATGACTGTGCTGATGCTGCCTGGCCAAAAACCAGCAACATTGAAACAGTTACACCGATTAAGCGCCCCAAAAATGCGCCGCGAGAAATGATCACGCTCACAGCCCCCTACCCAGCGATACATACTTAAACGTAGGTCTTGATTAAAACCCTGATCTACTTAAGTTGGCATTACGAGCATATATCTTAAAAATGGAAGCAGTTTCCGCTAGATATTGTGTCTTAGCATAGGACAACATCCACTAAAACACAGTGACTGTTTCGAGGTGCGCGACAATCAGAACGCGTTTCCTATAGTGCCCCTACGTCAAGTTGACGCTTGCACGACTTTTCCACCAAGAGAATTCGGTCCGCTTTCAGAGATTCGAATCTGCCGGATATCACCGATACTGATGCTGGGATCGGTCACGTGTACCGCGTGCAGATAGTCAGATTTTCCAACCATCTGACCGGGTAGGCGACCCGATTTTTCGAACAGGACACTGACCGTTTTGCCGACCATGCCATCCTGAATTTCGCGTTGCTGCTTGGTGATCAGAGCCTGAAGGCGATGCAGGCGATCTGTGGCTTCAGCGCCATCCACCAGTGCGCGCTCGGCTGCGGGGGTGCCCGGGCGGGTCGAGTATTTGAAGCTGAAGGCCTGCCCGTATTTGACCTCTTCTATCAGATCCATTGTGTCCTGAAAATCCTGCTCGGTCTCTTCGGGGAAGCCAACGATAAAATCACCAGAGATCAGAATATCGGGGCGTACAGCACGGATACGCTCGATCAGGCGCAGATAACTGTCGCGGTCATGGCTACGATTCATACGCTTCAGAATTTTGTTGCTGCCCGACTGAACCGGAAGATGCAGGTAGGGCATCAGCTTTTTGCATTCTCCGTGGGCTTCGATCAGGTCGTCGCTCATGTCGTTGGGGTGACTGGTGGTGAAGCGGATACGCTCGAGACCGTCGATTTTGTCCATCTCCCAAATCAATTGGGCCAGTGACCAAGCCCCGTTCGGGCCGTCGCCGTGATACGCATTGACGTTTTGACCCAGCAAAGTGATCTCACGCACGCCACGCTCGACCAGATCGCGGGCTTCTTCCAGAACGCGGCTGACGGGGCGCGATACCTCGGCTCCGCGGGTGTAGGGCACAACGCAGAACGCACAGAACTTGTCACAGCCTTCTTGCACGGTCAGAAATGCGGTTGGGCCACGCTTCGCCTTGGGGCGGCTTTTCAGCTTTTCGAACTTGTCTTCTTCTGGGAAGTCCGTGTCGAGCGCACGCTTGCCGGAACGGGCGGTTTCCTCCATTTCGGGCAGACGGTGATAGCTTTGTGGGCCAACGACGATATCCACCAACGGCTGGCGACGGATGATCTCTTCGCCTTCGGCTTGAGCCACACAGCCTGCAACGCCAATTTTCAGATCTGGGTTTTCCGCTTTTAGGTGCTTGAAGCGACCCAATTCAGAATAGACCTTTTCGGCGGCTTTTTCCCGAATATGACAGGTGTTCAGCAAGATCAGGTCCGCCGCCTCGGGGGACTCGACCGTGTCGTAGCCTTTGCCGCCCATCGCCTCGACCATGCGTTCGCTGTCGTAGACGTTCATCTGGCAGCCGTAAGTTTTGATGTAGAGCTTTTTCTTCTCGGTCATGGCACCGCATCCTGTCGCGTTTTCAAGCCGCGCTTCTAGCGGGTCGCGCCCTGTCTTGCAATGCATCGGAAAATCACCCAGTTTGCGGGGCAGGCAAGCGTTACAGATCGGACAAGAATGCGTTTTTCGGGGCTAAAAGACCTAATCCGAAACGGCGGGGATATCCTGGCGAGTGGACCTATCGCATTGATCCTGATCGAAGACGAGATCGAGGTGGATACAACCCTACGCCACCATCTGGCTGCAGGATTCAAAAGCGTTCTGGCCTTTATGCCCCCCAGCCTTGCTATGGCCCCGACGTCGAAGCGGTGGCACATCGCGTCGATTTCAATGTAAAAACCACGCCCGCCGCGCAATGCGAGATCGTTAATGCGATCATCCCTGCCGCCTTGGGGCAATGGCTGTACTACTGCTACAACGCCGAATTTCTGTTCCACCCGTTCAACGAAACGCGCAATGTCTCGGAAATGATGACCTTTCACGCCGAGGAACGGCGCGATGCGATGTTGACCTATGTGATCGACCTTTATGCCGGTGATCTGCAAAAGCATAAGTCCGGTGTGTCGATTGATGACGCCTGGCTTGATAAAACAGGCTATTACGCCTTGGGTCGGCCCGATCCAGACAACCACAACCACCCCAAAGAGCGGCAGCTGGATTTCTTTGGAGGTCTACATTGGCGCTTTGAAGAGCACATCCCGACGAACCGTCGCAAGATTGACCGGATATCGCTTTTCCGCGCGAAAAAGGACTTGGAACTGCGGCCGGACGACACGTTTAACGATGAAGAATACAACACCTATGCCTGCCCTTGGCACCACAACACGACAGCGGCTGTGGTTTCGTTCCGAACTGCCAAGGCGCTAAAACGGAACCCAGGGTCAAGTTTTGATATCCATAACTTCAAATGGCACAACTCGGTCAAGTTCGAGTGGCACTCGCGCCAATTGATGGATTTGGGGCTGATGGAACCCGGACAGTGGTTTTGAAATTGCTGGCGTTCGCAACGGCGTCAATTCACCATTTTACGCAATCAGATCGAACGAAAGACAAATTGTCGTTTGCGCTGATGGACCGCAACGACTAAACGGCTTCAAATCACAAAACAAAGTAGGCTCATGCTCGACGATATGAACGCGGATACGCAGCCGCCAAAAACGCGTTCATCAAAAGATTGGGTCAAAGTGCTTTCGGCCTACCGCGATCCCAGCGTGCTGCAAAGTGTTTTCGAACTTTTGGTGACCATTGGGCCTTTTGTGGCTCTTTGGGCTCTCGCGTGGTGGTCATTGTCGGTTAGCTATTGGCTGACGCTGGCGATCTCAGTGGCCAACGCAGGCTTCTTGCTACGCCTTTTCGCCATCCAGCATGACTTGGGGCATGGGGCTTTTTTCAATAACCGTTTGTTCAGCGACTGGGTAGGCCGCGCTCTTGGGGTGCTGACCCTGACCCCCTATGATGTTTGGAGGCGTACGCATTCCATTCACCACAGCTCGTCGGGCAATCTAAGCCAACGTGGAATTGGCGATATTCACACGAAAACGGTTGCAGAATACCAAGACCTGAAACCGGTCGATCAACTGATGTATCGGCTTTATCGCAATCCGGTTGTCCTGTTTGGTTTTGGGCCGAGCTATCTGTTCTTCCTGCAGAACCGCTTACCTTTTGGACTGATGTCAGGCCGCCGCTATTGGGTAAGCGCCATGGGAACAAATGCAGCGATCCTTGCCGCACTTCTGCTGATCTATTTCTTCGGGGGCCTTGCTCCGATCCTTTTGATCTTCGTGCCGTCTACACTACTTGCGGCGACACTCGGCATGTGGCTTTTTTACGTGCAGCACCAGTTTGAAACAACGCATTGGGCCGACAAAGAAGACTGGAAGCTGCATGATGCCGCCCTTCAAGGCAGCTCGCATTATGTGCTGCCGTCCGTGCTGCAGTGGATGAGCGCAAATATCGGCATCCATCATGTGCACCATCTATACAGTCGCATCCCGTTTTATCGTTTGCCGGAAGTTCTACGTGACCACAAAGAACTGGCCGAGGGAAACCGGATGACCATTCGAGACAGCTTCAAAAGTGCACGGCTGCATTTGTGGGACGAAGAGAGCAAGCGACTTCTGTCATTTGCGCAGGCCAAACACCTTCCGCAGGCTTGAGTGAAAGATGACCTCCTGCCCCAGGACCTCTGGGATCATTTAATACGCTCACCGGGGTTGTAATATTCTTTTTTTGGAATATTTGATGCCGGAAACGCACAGCAGGAGCGCGAGAATGGCATACACAACAAAGTTTCAAAATATGGCCGATGCGGCCCGAGCACGAGTCGAAGAGGTCACTCCCGAAAACGTTGCCGACCTTATGGCAGAGGGAGCAGTTGCCTTGGACATCCGCGACCCCGATGAGCATGCTAACGGACATATCCCGGGCTCGATCAACCTGAGCCGTGGCAAACTGGAAATGAACGTGGAAGGCATATTGCCCGCTCTGGACACGACCATTCTTTGCTACTGCAACGCCTACAATCGGGGTGCATTATCGGCGGCCAGTCTGCTTGATATGGGCTATACAAATGCCAAGTTCATCGGTGGCGGATTGAACGCATGGCGTAAATTGCAGGATGCCGCCTGATGCCTTGGAACGAAATTCTGATCGGCATCACCGCTTTCATCGTGATGAAACTGGGCTTCGCAATTCATGCGAAGCTTTTCCCTCTTGAGAATCTCTCAACCGAGGCGCTTTCCGGGAAAGACTTGGTTGCGGACAATAGCCTATATCTGGTCGACATCCGCACCCCGAGCGAATGGAAGGATACCGGCGTCATCAAGGGCGCGCATTTGCTGACATTCAGCTCGCCGGCAAGCTTCCTAAACGAAATCCGACCCAAGCTGGGACCGGATCAAAAGTTGGCGCTGATCTGCCGTTCGGGCAACCGTTCGGGGCGCGCCGCGCGCAAGGTTGCCAAAATGGTGAATTGGGATGTCGTGGACGTATCCGGCGGCATGAGCCGCATCGTCAGCGAAGGCTATCGGACAGTCGCACCGAAAATCTGAACGTCACCCCAGACCCAGATATCGTGAAGCGCCGTAGCGGCGGGCAATTCTGCAAACGATAACCGGACCGATAATGCCTATGGCGCTTCCAAATACCAAGTGAAGCGTAAGATCGTCGGTGCCCAGCTTGACCAAGAGTATACGCAAAGCCGCACTGAACATCGTGTGCATGACGTAGATTGCCAACGATATCACCCCTAGATACGACACCCCTTTGCCAAGTTTCATCCGGTCGATTTTGGATGAAGCAAAAACCAGCGGGGGTAGCAGTAGCAGCGACAATGCAATGCCTTGAACAATCCAGTGCAGGGAAAATTCTAGCGCAACACTTACCCAAAGGATCACCGCAAACAAGAGCAAGCTGAGCAGTGCAATCGCGGGACGGGGTACCTTGGATGCCAGCGGCAGCGCGCCCAACAAAGCCCCCAGCGCAAACGCTATACTGTAGTGAACAGCCTGCCCGAAGTACGGAAACAAGTCAGGCGGCAGTTTAATGGCAAAATTTGCGATGGCGGCGAAAAGGACTGCCAAAATCCAGACCTGAACCTCTGAGAGAAACGGACGCAGACCCATGCGCAAGATCGAGAATATGACAAAGTTGAGCAACAGCGCCCAGAGAAACCAAAAATGCTCGACCGGAGGCAATGGCAGTACGAACATATCCTGCAACGAGCTTTGCGTATTCGAGCTACTGCCCGCAACTACTCGCATAGCCAAGAATACATAGGTCCATAAAATCATCGGGTAAAAGACGCGCCAGACCCGTTTCAGAAGGTCAGGCGTCACGCGATGAACGGGGTGTATGCTAAACACCACCCCAGACAAGAGAAAAAATAACGGCATATGAAAGGCATAGATCGCTTGATCCAACACTGGAAGCACCCCACGCGGATCGGCCAGACCGGCGTTCTGAAGGCCTCGGCCCGCATGCCCGACAACCACCAGAATAATGCCGACGCCTTTGGCAAGATCGATCCACTCTATCCTTGTCTGCATTTCGAACTGCGTTCCCCAAAACCGCTCAGCTCATCCGAACCAAGACTGCCCCATCCCTTGCGTTTTGTTCAACCGCCTCATGTGCTTTCGCGGCATCAGCCATTTCAAACACCGGTGCGATACGCGGCACAAGCGCACCATCTTGCAGAAGGCGCGTTACATCGCCCACGGCTTTGCGGCGTTGTTCAGGTGTAAGGATATAGACCAGCGCCATTTCCAACGTGATCGCCTTGAACATCATGTTCAAGAACGGCACTTGCGGGCTGGGCACCTGTGCTGAACCGTATGCTGTGATCCGGCTGTTGGGGGCCATGACCTCGGCCAGCGTGCTGACGTTTACACCGAACTCAAGCTCGACTGCGTGGTCGATCAGCTTGCCACCGTTCGCCGCGATGATCTGTTGCGCCAAATCAGGGACTTTGTAATCCAGAACCGCGTCCGCGCCACATGCGCGCGCGATATCTGCCTTGGATGGCGAGCAGGTCGCGATGACCTTGGCCCCCGAGGCCTTGGCAACCTGCACAGCCAGATGGCCGACCATCCCAGACCCGCCGCTGACCAACACAGTTTTTCCCGCGACCGAACCCGCACCAAGCACCGTATAGACGGCCGTCAGTCCCGGGATGCCCATGACGGCACCAACCTCGTCCGACACGCCCTTCGGCAGCGCAACCGCCTGTTCAGACGGCAATGCGATGTATTCCGCACATGTGCCAAAAGCGCGTTGCCACTGACCGTTCCAAAGCCACACGCGCTGACCGACGCGTGCGGGATCAACGCCTGCGCCCACAGCTTCGATCACTCCTGCCCCATCCGAGCAAGGCACGATCCGCGGAAACGCTGGCTTGGTCACCCCGGGACGATTGCCTGCACGAGCCTTCACATCTGACGGGTTCACCCCTGATAGAGTCACGCGCACAAGCACTTCACCAGCAGCTGGTTCGGGTGTTGGCAAATCACAGAGTTCCAATACATCCGACGCAGGGCCGAACGCGGTATAGCTTATAGCTTTCATGAAATGTCCTTAGTTACGCGCTTTGCGCAGGCGCAGAACCACATTGACCGAGGCCAGCTCGGCACCTTCTGGAATATCCGGCAGGCGGGTGAAGTGCATTTGATCGGCGGGGGCGTCTGTCAGACGGCCTTCGTCTTCCCAGAAGAAATGCGGGTGATCGTGCGTGTTGGTGTCAAAATAGCTGCGCGCGCCGTCGACTAACACCTCTTGCATCAGGCCAGCATCGCAGAACGCCCGCAGCGTGTTATAAACCGTGGCCAAAGATACTGCCTCGCCCTGCCCCTTGGCGGCCTCGAACAAGCTTTCGGCGGTCACGTGACGGTCATGCCCGTCGCCCACCAGCAAGGCGGCAAGGGCGATGCGCTGTTTGGTGGGGCGCAACCCCGCCTTGTTCAACCAGTCTGTTCCGCGACGTGAGGCTACCGTATACATCGTCTTCCCGCATCTCCGCTATTCACACGATCAATATATGCGCTGTTGCGAGTTATTTTCAATTGCATTCTGAAAAGCGCCTGATCCCTTGCGGCGCGGCGAACACTTGCCTCCCCTCTGGGCAGAGTGGTAAACCCGACGAAAGCAACTGATTTACCAAAAAGGGGTGAGCCTGCATGGCCGATTTTCCAACCAGCTTCGACAAGGAAGACCTATTAAAATGCGCCCGTGGCGAATTATTCGGCCCCGGAAACGCACAGCTTCCGGCCCCGCCGATGTTGATGATGGACCGGATCACCGATGTGTCGGCAGACGGCGGCGCGCATGGCAAAGGCCACATCACGGCTGAGTTCGACATCACCCCCGACCTTTGGTTCTTTGATTGCCACTTCCCCGGCAACCCGATCATGCCCGGCTGTCTTGGCCTTGACGGGCTGTGGCAGCTGACCGGCTTCAACCTTGGCTGGCGCGGTTGGCAAGGGCGCGGCTATGCGCTTGGCGTGGGCGAGGTGAAACTGACCGGCATGGTGCGCCCCGACCGCAAGATGCTGACCTATAAGATTGACTTCACCAAAGCGATCCAGACCCGCCGCCTGACCATGGGCGTCGCCGACGGCATCGTCGAGGCCGACGGAGAGGTGATCTATCAGGTCACCGGAATGAAGGTTGCGCTTAGCGAGAGCTGAGGGAAGACGGGGTGAAACCCACCCTACGGTGAAAGATGGAAAGCGCCCCCGAGTGGGGCGTTTTTTGGTTATTTGGTCATCACAGAGGGCAGCCCCCCGACCGCGGGTGGGGGTGAAGCCCCCGCCCATGGGGGCAGTCGGGGGCTGCCCGTGCGTGGCACGGGCGGGGTAGTAAGAACCTCACCAATGCTCTTTGCTTGAGGTATTGTGTGTTAACAACCCGCGCCACAAACCGCACACAAGTAGCGCCAATCAACTAGAAGAATAGTAACAAATCAATTAACCTGAACTAAGCGGCACAAACTCGATTATCAAGGCAGATTCTAATGAAGAACCTTAACACACCTCTATTTGTTGCAACTCTTATCTTCTGCGCGGCCGTTATAATCATTATCTGTTTTGCGTGTTGTTATTATGCAGTTTCAGTGGGCAGGTTTATTGGATTAGATCTCGAGCCTACATCGCTCGGGGATTGGGGAGATTCATTTGGGACGCTAAATTCTGCGCTCTCTGGCCTTGCTCTTCTTGGCTTGGCAGCAACAGTATACCTCCAGATCAAATCCACTCAAAGACAGCAAAGGGAAACCGGCAAGGCTGAGTTTGAACGAGTATTCTTCCAAATCTTTGCGCTAATTCGAGAGCTTCGAGATGAACTAAGATTTTCTCCTGATTCTAGTACTAAGCGTATTGCAAGTGCTTTGATGGCTGGGCGACCATCATTCACTCCAGTTAAAGAAGACGAACAATCGGAGGTTAATGGCGTTGAAGCAATAAGAAAGGCACACCTTGAAATCACTAAAAAGCTAATTGTTGCGCAGAAGAGAGGTAAACTTACGAAGCAAACAGCTTCTCGCTACTACAACGTTGTTGTGAATCGCCGGTACGAACCCGAATTCAGCCCATATTTTCGTGCAATCTACTCCCTGTTAAAGAGAATTAGCTCAAACCAGCACCTATCTTCAGAAGAAAAGTGGGACTACGGAAGACTACTTCGGTCTCAAATGACCAGCCAAGAAGCGTGCCTCCTCGGTCTAAACGGACTGTCCAAACACTCAAAAGACCTTAGCGACTACATCATTCAATTCAGGATGCTCAAGTATTCACAAGATGGTATAATCAGAGATTTGCTTCAAGAAGCGTATCCAACAGAGACATTTAGGGGAAGATGACCTCTTCCCTCCCCCCTTGCTCTCCCCTGCCCCATCCCATTACATAGACCCAACGTAATAAGAGGGAGCGTCACATGAACCGTGTCGTCGTCACCGGTCTGGGGATTGTCTCGGCCATCGGGAATAATGCGGACGAGGTTCTGGCCTCGCTCAAAGCCGGAAAGTCCGGCATCAAGGCAAATGCCGATATGGTCGAGCATGGTTTCCGCAGTCAGATCGCCGGGATGCCGGATATTGACGTCACCCAGCATGTCGACAAGCGCACCCTGCGGTTCATGGGGCCTGGGGCGGCTTACGCTCATATCGCCATGACACAAGCGATTGCCGATGCCGGTCTGACCGAGGACGATGTGGTCAACTTTCGCACCGGTTTGATTGCCGGATCGGGTGGGCCGTCGACCAGCGCGATGTTTGCCGCCCACCAGACGGTTCTGAAATCAGGTGCCACCAAGCGGATTGGGCCGTTTGCGGTGCCAAAGTGCATGTCCTCGACGATTTCGGCCAACCTTGCGACGGCGTTCAAGATCAAGGGCATCAACTATTCGATCACCTCGGCCTGTTCGACGTCGCTGCACTGCATCGGCAACGCGGCCGAGCAGATCATGATGGGCAAGCAGGATGTGATGTTTGCCGGTGGTGGCGAAGAGCTGGACTGGACCCTGTCGTGCCTGTTCGACGCGATGGGCGCGATGTCGTCGAAGTATAATGACACGCCCGAAAAAGCCTCGCGCGCGTTTGACGCGGACCGCGACGGGTTTGTCATCGGCGGCGGCGGCGGTATCATCGTGCTGGAAAGCCTAGAGCACGCGCAGGCGCGTGGTGCGAAGATTTACGCTGAAGTCACCGGTTTTGGAGCCACTTCGGATGGACACGACATGGTGGCCCCGTCTGGCGAAGGCGGCGAACGCGCCATGCGGATCGCGTTGGACACCCTGCCCGAGGGCCGCAAGGTGGGCTATATAAACGCGCACGGCACCTCGACTCCCGTCGGCGATGTGGGTGAGGTTGAGGCCGTTCGCCGGGTATTCGGCGAGGGTTCCACGCCCCCGATCAGTTCGACCAAGTCGATGACCGGCCACTCTCAGGGTGCCACCGGTGCGCAAGAGGCGATCTATTGCCTTTTGATGCTGGAGAATGATTTCATCGCTCCGTCGATCAACGTTGAGAACCTAGATCCGGCAATCAACGAGGGCGAGATTGCAACCTCGCTGGTCGAAAACGCCGGTCTGGACAGTGTGATGACCAACAGCTTCGGCTTCGGCGGCACCAACGGCTCGATGATCTTGTCGAAATTCAAAGGGTAAGAGAAATGCAGCAGTCTATCCCCCTGACCCATATCCCGCAGAACACCGTGTTCGGCAAAGGTGACATCTTCGTTCTGTTCGGAGAACTCTTTGGGCGTGGCTATGCCACTGGCCTGATTGACGCAGCGAAAGCCGCTGGCATGGATGTGATCGGCATAACCGTTGGTCGTCGCAATGATGACGGCTCGTTACGGGCATTGACCGATGAGGAACTGGCGGCGGCCGAGGAAAACCTTGGTGGCAAGATCATCAACGTGCCTTTGATGGCCGGTTTCGACATGGACGCCCCCGAAGGCGGCCAGACCCCGACCGACATGCTGGGCGAGATGACGTTGGACAACTGGCAAGAGTTCAAGCTGGACTGGGACGCGGTCGAGCGTTGCCGCGAGGTTGGAACCGCCCGTTTCACCGGCGCGCTGTCGCAGGTGATGGAACAGCTAGACGGGATGATCCCTGCGGGGAAAAACGTGTTCTTCGCCCACACGATGGCGGGCGGAATTCCGCGGGCCAAAGCATTTCTGGCGATTGCCAACCGGATTTATAAAGGCCGCGGTGCGCGTCACATGTCGTCCGACGCGCTGTTGGAAAGCGACCTGGGCAAGCTGATCCTGCAAAACTTCGACGAGGTGACAGCGAACAGCTTTGGCCACCTGCTTGACCTCAGCACCGCTTTGCGCGAACGGATCGAAGCAGACGGCAATCAGGTGCGCTACACCGCTTACGGCTATCACGGCACCCGCGTGCTGATCGGTGGCGAATACCAGTGGCAGACCTACACCAGCTACACCCAAGGCTACGCCAAGATGAAGCTGGAGCGGTTTGCGCAAGAGGCTTGGGAAAAGGGCGTCAGAGCGACCGTTTTCAACTGCCCCGAAATCCGCACCAACTCGTCGGATGTTTTCGCAGGTATCGAACTGTCGCTTCTGCCACTGCTTGAGGCGCTGCGTCACGAAGGTGGTGGTGCGTTTGCCGATGACCTTTGGGCGGAATGTCAGGCCTTGCTGAACGACGATGTGACACTGGAAAGCGTGCTTCAAACCGTGGGCGACTATCAGCAAAGCGCGGTCATGCAGTCCTACTACAAATTCGAAGGCTGGCCGATGGCAAACGGGCCCGAGCAGGTTGAAATGACCGTCGGAACATCTCAGGATATCGTGGCGCTGCACAAGGACCGCAAAGCGTTGGTGAGCGACGTGCTAAGCTCGCATGTGCTAGACGCGACGGGTCAATTGATCTTCGGGTCGGCTAGCGCGCCTGACGGACCGGTGTTGTGGCTGGATCACGATATGGTGGCGAAGGTCTTGATTGGGTAAGGAGATACGCCCAGTTATCCGAATGTTGTAGGATGGGTTTTATAAACCCAGCTTTGGTATTGTTGTAAATGCACGCCTTGCGGAGCCATGGCCCCGCAAAGCAATTCTCATTGAATAGGCGTCACGCTCTTAGGCGATCTCGACCAGCTCCAGCGCAAAGGTCAGGTCTTTGCCGGCCAGCGGGTGGTTGGCGTCCAAGGTCACGGTGTCTTCGGTAACGTTTGCCACAACAACCATCATGGTCTGGCCGTTGCCGGCCTGAACCTGCAACTGGGTGCCCAGATCCAGCGGGATATGGTCGGGGATTTCAGCGCGCGGCACGTTCTGCATCGCCTGCGGGTTGATTGCGCCATAGGCCTGATCACAGGGGATTTCGATGGTCTTCTTCTCGCCCACGGTCATGCCGGTCACACCGTCGTCAAAACCGGGGATCACTTGACCCGACCCAAGCTGAAACTCCAGCGGATCGCGCCCTTCTGAACTGTCGAAAACCGAGCCGTCCTGAAGGGTGCCGGTGTAATGAATGCGAACAGTGTCGCCGCTTTTCGCTTGCGTCATAAGAAACTCTCTATGTCTGGGATTGGTTTGAAAGGCCACGCTACCACGCGCGGGTGCTTCATGCGATGTCCAAGGGTAACGCGACAGAACCGGGAATGCAAAGCCCCCACCATTCTTCTGTCAAAAAATATCCAATAAACACCGCTTTGCTCAAATCTCGACCTTTCCCCTTTTCCCCGTCCGCATCACATGCAAAGCTCTGCACCGGAGGAAAATCTATGACCATCACGACCTGCGTCTTTGACGCCTATGGAACTTTGTTTGACGTCGGCGCTGCCGCTCGGAACGCAGCCACCCAACCCGGACGGGAAAAACTTGCGGAAAAGGCCGCTGAACTGGCCGAACACTGGCGACTAAAGCAGTTGCAGTATTCCTGGCTGCGCGCAGTCACAGGCGACTACACCAGTTTCTGGGAAGTCACACAAAACGGGCTGGACTGGGCGTTGGAAAAGACGGGACTGGATGGCGATATGGAACTGCGCGAGGTTCTTCTGGCCCTCTATTGGGAATTGTCCGCCTACAAAGAAGTGCCGATGATGTTGGCCAAATTGAAGGCGGCAGGCAAAAAAACGGCCATCCTCTCGAACGGATCGCCCGATATGCTGGAAGGCGCGGTCGATTTCGCAGGGATCGGCATTTATCTTGATGCGGTGATCTCGGTCGAGGATGTGGGCATCTTCAAGCCAGCCCCTAAGGTTTATGAATTGGTCGAACAACAGATGGGCTGTACGCGAGATGAAGTGTTGTTTGTGTCCTCAAACGGTTGGGATGCCGCTTGCGCTACCGGCTTTGGGTTTCAGACCGCGTGGGTCAATCGTGCGGGTGAACCGATGGACCGCCTGCCGTGGACACCGGCCCATACATTGTCCGATTTGACCACCATACCGGAGCTTGCAGTCTGATGCCAAATTTCACAACATCCGACGGATTGTCCTTGCATTACACCGACGAAGGCGAAGGCTTACCGCTGTTATGCCTTGCGGGTCTGACCCGAACAGGACGCGATTTCGATTTCGTTGCGCCGCATCTGAAAGGTGTCCGCCTGATCCGACTGGACTATCGCGGGCGGGGCCAGTCAGACTGGGCCGAGGATTGGGCGACGTATTCCATCCCTGTCGAAGGCCGGGATGCCGTGGAACTGCTGGACCATCTGGGCATTGAAAAAGCCGCTGTTTTAGGCACCTCGCGCGGCGGGATCATCGCAATGGTATTAGCGGCTGTCATCAAAGACCGACTACTGGGTGTGGCGATGAACGATATCGGCCCCGCAATCGAGCTTGGCGGGCTAGAGATCATCAAGGATTATGTCGGGCGGAACCCGGCGGTGAAAACTCTGGAAGACGCCGCGGCGAAACGCCCCGCTTTTGCGCAAGGGTTCGCCAATGTCCCCGCCTCGCGTTGGCAAGAAGAGACCGAACGGCTTTATACCGAAACCCCTGAGGGGTTGGTCATCAACTACGACCCCAAGCTGCGGGATGCGGTTTTAGCGTCGGCCGAAGCATTGGCCCCCGATCTCTGGCCCTACTTCGATGCCTTGGAAGGCTTGCCCGTGGCATGCATTCGCGGGGCGAACTCTGATTTGTTGTCGCAGGAAACCTTGGACGAAATGCTGCGCCGCCGCCCTGATATGATTGCGGCGAATGTACCAGACCGCGCGCATATTCCGTTTCTGGACGAACCGGAATCTCTCGACGTCCTGAACCGTTGGTTGGAGCAAATGACATGAACATCGACATGATCCGTGCAGCCGCGGTGCGGTTGGAAGGCCATGCCCGTAGAACGCCTCTTTTGTCGTCACCGTTTCTGGATGAACTGGCCGGACGGCGTGTGTTGATCAAGCCTGAATGTCTGCAACACACCGGTAGCTTCAAATTTCGTGGCGCTTGGTCGGCGGTTTCGGCCCTTGCCCCTGAAACCCGCAAGCGGGGCGTTATCGCTTTTTCCAGCGGCAACCATGCGCAAGGGGTCGCCTATGCCGCCAGCCAGCACGGCGTGCCTTCGGTCATCATCATGCCCGCCGACGCCCCGCAGTTGAAGATCGACAACACCCGCGCTTTAGGGGCGGAAGTGATCCTTTATGATCGTGAAACCGAAAACCGAGACGAGATCGGCGAGCGCATGTCCGCGGAACGGGGCCTGACGTTGATCAAGCCTTTCGATGAACCGCAGGTGATTGCGGGCCAAGGCACCACGGGATTAGAGATCGCCAGTCAAGCCGCCGAACTGGGTGTCACCGAAGCCGATGTTCTGGTCTGCTGCGGTGGTGGCGGGTTGTCCAGCGGAATTGCGCTGGCACTTGAGGCTGACGCCCCCAACTTGCGCGCCCGTCCGGTAGAGCCGGAAGGGTTCGATGATGTGAAGCGCAGCCTTGCTGCCGGTGCGATCCAGCGCAACAATCAGATGGGTGGCAACATCTGCGACGCGATTGTCACCCCCCAGCCCGGCAATCTTACCTTTCCGATTATGAAACGCCTGTGCGGTTCGGGCATAGCAGTCAGCGAAGAAGACGCGCTACACGCCATGGCCGAGGCTTTTTTGCGCCTAAAGCTGGTGGCAGAACCTGGCGGTGCGGTGGCGTTGGCAGCCGCACTTTACCACGGCGACGAAATCCAAGGTGACACCGTGATCGCCGTCATCAGCGGCGGCAACGTGGACCCCGCCATGTTCGCACGCGCCCTTGGCCGCGTCTGAAGGAGACCAAAATGCATATCGCCCAACTCAAAGACATCAAGATCCACTACCGCATTGACGGTGACCCCAACGGCAAGCCCATCGTGTTTGCAAACTCGCTTGGCACCGATCTGCGGCTGTGGGACAAAATCGTCTCTGGACTGCCCGCTGGACTGAAGATCATCCGCTACGACATGCGTGGGCACGGTCTGTCAGAGTGTCCCGAACCGCCCTATTCCATGGGCGCGTTGGTGCGAGATGCCGAAGGGCTGATAGACTACCTGGGAGTCAAAGACGCTATGTTCGTTGGCCTATCGATCGGCGGCATGGTGGCCCAAGGTCTTGCGGTCAAGCGGCTGGATCTGGTGCGAGCTTTGGTTCTATCCAACACCGGCGCAAAAATCGGCCAGCCCTCGATGTGGGACGACCGCCTTGCAGCTGTACGCACAGGGGGCGTGAAAGCTCTGTCCGATGCACAACTCGAGCGCTGGTTCCCCCCTGCCTTCCATGCGACCGACGAATTCGAAGCGTGGAAGAACATGCTAGAACGCACGCCGACCAATGGTTATCTGGGCTGCGGAGCGGCAATTTCAGGCACCGATTTCTACACGCCAACTAGCGGTTTGCGATTACCTGCCATCGCCATCGCAGGCAGCGAAGACAAGTCCACTCCGCCCGATCTGGTGCGCGAAACCATCGACCTGATCCCCGGAAGCGAATTCCACTTGATCCGCAAAGCGGGTCATCTGCCTTGCGTGGACCAACCCGAGCGCTATCTGGAAATTCTGACTGCGTTTATTGAAAAGACCGGACATCTGAATGGCTGATATCCTTCTCATCCACGGCTCGGCCCACGGCGCGTGGTGTTGGCGTGATTTCATCCCAGCGCTCGAAGCATTTGGCCATACGGCCGAAGCAATGGATTTGCCCAGCCACGGGGAAGACTCGACCCCAGTCAACGACGTGACGCTGGATATGTATGCCGATGCAATCATCGCCAGACTCGAGGGCAAACCCCGTGTTCTGATGGGCCACTCGATGGGCGGCTACCCGATAAGCCTTGTCGCCGAACGCCGCCCCGAACTGGTGCAGCATTTGGTCTATCTGTGTGCATATGTCCCCAAACCAGGTTTCTCACTGGCTGAAATGCGGAAAGACGCCCCACGCCAGCCCTTGATCGAAGCGCTGCAAATGGCGGAAGACCGAAAGTCGTTTACCATCAATCCTGCAATGGCACGCGACAAGTTCTACGCCGATTGTAGCGATGAGCAGGTCGCCTTCGCGCTGAAACACCTGTGCGCGCAAGCGGTTGCCCCGAATGCTGTCCCTGTGGAGCTGACGGATAATTATGCTAAGGTTTCAAGAAGTTACATCCGCTGCATGCAGGACGGTGCCATTCCATACGAATATCAGGTTGCCATTACGTCAAGCTGGCCAGACGGATCGGTTGTGGATATTGATTCCAGTCATTCACCATTTTTTTCTGAGCCAGCGAAATTAGCTGAGATTGTAACCGGGTTTTTAAGTGGCCACATCTGACCAAGGCAATAATCGCCTACCCCTAATCGCTATTTTTCTTCTGTTCGTCGTCGATGCCATAGGCGTCGGGTTAATGTTTCCCGTCATGCCCGACCTGATCCGCGAAATCACCGGCGATACCCTGTCAAATGCAGCCCTTTGGGGCGGCGTGATGGCGACCAGCTTTGCCGCCATGCAGTTCCTATTTTCCCCAACCATCGGGGCCCTGTCCGACCGTTGGGGGCGCAGACCGGTTCTGCTGATCTCGCTCTTTATCATGTTCATCGACTACATCGTTATGGCTCTCACCCATTCGATCTGGATGCTGATGTTGCTGCGCATCGTGTCGGGATTGACTGCGGCAAATTTTTCGGTCGGCAACGCCTATCTGGCTGATATTACGCCCCCTGAAAAACGAGCAGCCTCTTTCGGCTTGTTCGGAGCCGGCTTTGGTATCGGTTTTGTCGCCGGTCCAATTCTAGGGGGTATGCTGGCCGAATACGGAAGCCGAACACCGTTTTATGCGGCAGCGCTGCTGTCATTTGCAAACTTCCTGTTTGTTGCCTTTGTCCTTCCCGAGACGGTAAAAAACACCACACGCAAACTACCCAGCCTTTCCGAGATCAATCCTCTTGGCGCATTCCTTCGACTGATCAAACTGCCAACGCTGCGTATTTTGCTGATCATTGTTTTACTCAACGAAATCGCGGTCGTGGTGTATCCGTCGATCTGGTCTTTCTTCACTATGGAGGTTTTTGGCTGGTCGCCGCGACAGGTCGGTCTTTCTCTGTCGTTTTACGGGATTTCTATGGCGATTGTGCAGGCCATCGTGATCCGGATTTACCTGCGCTATCTTGGCGAACTTGGCACACTACTGATCGGTCTCGCCCTCAATATCGTCGTGTTTTGCATCATGCTGTTTCTCACAAACGCAGCGATTGCCATGGCGCTAATTCCTCTTTCGGCACTGGGAGCAGTTATTCTGCCGCCGGTAAAATCCATGATGAGCCGCAAAATGCCTGCCACCGTGCAGGGCGAGCTTTTGGGGGTGGTATCTTCTACCGCATCCATCGGCGCAATTTTCGGACCGCTTATCGCGACCTATAGCTTCCGCATGTTCTCGGGCGACGAGGCACCGGTCTACCTTCCCGGCGTGCCTTTTGGGATCGGTGCGGTGCTTCTAATGATCAGCCTAGCGCTTGCCGTGATCTATTTACGTAACGATGCAACTGACGAGTCCCACTGACGACGCGTTTATTGTCGTTTTGGGGTTGATCCCAAAGAGACGACGCGCAACCGTTCCTGAAAGATTAGGGAGGAACCGATGGGCACAATAAAAGCCGCCGTCTGCCGCGAGTTCGGCAAGCCGCTGACCATTGAACACATCAATCTGGCTGAGCCGGACTTTGGTGAAATCGAGGTTGAGCTTGACGCCTGCGCGATCTGCCACTCGGACATTTCCTATGCCGAAGGGGCATGGGGGGGACCGCTTCCCGCCGTTTACGGGCACGAAGCCGCCGGTAGCATCACCAAGCTGGGCGCTGGCGTGAAAAACCTCAAGATTGGCGATCCGGTGATCGTCACTCTGATCCGCGCCTGTGGCACCTGCCCCAGTTGCTCCGAAGGCAAACCCACCATTTGTCGCACGCCCCGCGACGGCACAGGTCCTTTAACCGACGCTGATGGCGGACCGATGGAACAAGCAATGTATGCCGGCGCGTTCGCCGAGAAAGTCGTGGTAGATCAAAGTCAGGTTGTCGTCATCCCCGCAGACATGTCCCGCGAAGCTGCTTCCCTGATTGCATGCGGCGTGATCACTGGTGTCGGCGCTGTGGTCAACGCTGCAGCGCTGAAAGCCGGGCAAGACGTGGTGGTCATCGGTGCAGGCGGCGTGGGCCTAAACGCCATCCAAGGCGCGCGCATCGCTGGGGCCCGCCGCATCGTGGCCGTCGATATGAGCGAAGAGAAACTTGCCATCGCCAAGGAATTCGGTGCCACCGACGGCGTACTAGGATCCAGCGAAAGACCATGGAAAACCGCGTTCAAGGCAATGGGTAAAGGGGCCGACGCGGTGATCGTCACCGTTGGTGCCATTCCAGCCTATGACACCGCCGCCCGTTATCTGGCCCCAGGAGGTAAGATCATTATCGTCGGCATACCCCCTTCGGGCGCTTTGTCTGAATACGAACCAGGGATTCTGGCCGCTGTGGGTCAGGGCATGATCGGATCAAAAATGGGCGACGTTGTCATCAAACGCGATATCCCGTGGATGGTGGACCTCTATCGACAGGGCCGCCTAAAACTAGATGAATTGATCTCAGGGCGCTGGTCTCTTGAACAAATCAACGAAGCAATCGCCGACACCAAAACAGGCGCGGCCAAGCGTAATCTGATCGTCTTCAACCGCTCCTGATTTCATCTTACCGAAAACACTCCGGGGGAGTCGCCAAAGGCGACGGGGGCAGCGCCCCCTTCCATTTCGACCGGGCAACAGGCGAAACACCGAAAAAGGGTCAAAAAATGAAACTGCAAGACCTCGACATCATCGTCACAGCACCTCCCGCCCCAGGCTGGGGCGGGCGATACTGGATTTTGGTCAAAGTCACCACCGACACTGGAATCACTGGCTGGGGTGAATGCTATGCCTCCTCTGTCGGTCCCGACGCGATGAAGCATGTGATCCGTGATGTATTCGAGCGCCACATGCAGGACGAAAACCCCGAAAACATCGAACGCATGTATCGCAAGGTGTATTCCTCGGGCTTCACCCAACGCCCCGATCTGACTGTAATCGGTGCATGGTCGGGGCTCGAGATCGCCTGTTGGGATATCCTTGGAAAAGACCGCGACCGCCCCGTTTACGCTCTGATCGGCGGGCTGATGAACGAACGCATTCGCGCCTACAGCTACCTCTATCCTCTGCCGCATCACTCGATTCAAGATTTCTGGATATCACCCGAAGGCGCCGCTGAATCCGCTGTTGATCTGGTCAACCGTGGTTATACGGCCGTCAAGTTCGACCCAGCAGGCCCTTACACAATGCGCGGCGGTCATATGCCCGCCATGAGCGACATTTCTCTTTCGGTTGCCTTCTGTAAAGCGATCCGAGAAGCGGTTGGTGACAAAGCCGATCTGCTTTTTGGCACCCACGGGCAGTTCTCGACCCCTGGTGCGATCCGACTTGGTCAAGCGATCGAACCTTATCTGCCATTGTGGTTCGAAGAGCCTGTGCCGCCGGATAACATCGCCGAGTTCCAAAACGTTGCCAACGCCGTGCGCATTCCCGTTGCAACTGGCGAGCGAATGACCACCCGAGCCGAGTTCACCGCCGCCTTGCGAGCGGGTGTTCGTATCCTCCAGCCAGCACTTGGTCGCTCCGGTGGCATCTGGGAAACCCGCAAGATCGCCGCAGTCGCCGAAACTTTCAATGCTGAAATGGCCCCGCACCTTTATGCTGGGCCCATTGAATGGGCGGCCAATATCCAGCTGGCAGCATCCATCCCGAACCAACTTTTGCTTGAGAGCATCGAAACGCCGTTTCACCACAATCTGATCAAGGGCCGCATCACGGTCGAAAACGGCTTTGTACCTGCACCAACTGAACCGGGACTGGGTATCGAGGTTGATGAAGACTTGGCCCGCGCGCATCCGTACGTTGGGTCAAATTTACATCTTGAGATGCGCGACGAACCCTGCGATTACCAAAATGGGAATGCTTTTCAAGGCGGTGCCCCCGCAAAATAAACATTCCAACCTCGCAATTTGAATAAATGGTGCTATGTTTAGGGCAGAAGGAGAAATCGGTATGGACACACATGTTGCGCCCCCTCCCGAGGAAATGGCGGAAAATGCCCAAAGTGCAGCGGCGTATCTGAAAACGCTCGCCCATGAAGGCAGACTGATGATCCTGTGCCATCTTGGCTCGGGGGAGAAATCGGTTGGCGAGCTCGAAGACCTGCTGGACATCCGTCAGGCTGCGGTAAGCCAGATGCTGGCCCGTCTGCGTGAAGAAGGTCTTGTCGAACCCCGCCGCGAGGGTAAGACCATCTACTATAGCCTTGCAGACAACAAGACCGAGCAGGTCATCGGGCTACTTTATAACCTCTTTTGCAAAGATACCTGCGCCCCGATGTAAAGAAATGCGCTCGTGGCCCATTATTGGGCCGCGACCAAATTTCCCGGGTTTTCCACGTCTGTTCCTGCCTCTATGAGCTGCAGCATTGCTTCTTCCAACCGCGCCGAAGCATTCCTTATTTCAGCCAAAGCGGTTTCTTGCTCTTCTGATCCCTTGCGTATTCTCTGCGCCGTTTCTTCGGCTTTACTCATGCCCGCCGCCAGATTCTGCAAAACCTGCCCGCTTTCATTGACCACTTGTACACCCCTGTCGATGTCTTCGCGGCTTTTGTTGACAAGCTCGGATATTTCCGACGCAGAACGCGAGGCCCGAGTTGCTAGGTTTTGAACCTCTCCGGCAACAACCGCAAACCCTTTGCCTGCAGCTCCTGCGCGCGCCGCTTCGACACGAGCATTTAGTGCCAACAGGTTTGTCTGAAAGGCGATTGATTCAATTGTTTCGCTGATCGAGGAAATGTTTTTCGACGACTTCGACAGTTGCTCCATCGCTCTAACTGCTTGTTGCACCAATTGGTTTCCCTTGTCAGCACGCACCTTCATGCTAACATTCTCAACATGGGCTTGCTCGAGCTGCGCGTGAGATTTATTGCCGGTGTCTGACAGCATCTCCAATGCTCGCGACGTTTCTTCAATCTCGCGCGCGACACGTGCAGACGCCTGCTCAGCACGTAATTTGGTGCGCTCGAGCTGGGCCACTTTGACCTTTTCGGCATGAACAATCTTATCCTCGAGTTCTCGCTTCTCTATGCTTTTCTCGCGCAAGTACTGCATCGCAGCCGAAATCTCGCCCAGCTCCGATCTGCTAGCCTTTGGCAGCGATACGTCGAAATTATCTTGCGCCATTTCCTTGGCGGCTGCGCTTAGGCTTTCCACATCCCGACGCAACGGGCGTACCAGCGCAAAAGCTAGGAAAAACGTCAATAAAAGCCCTGCCAACAAGGACAAAGCGGGTTTCAAAATCGCCCGATCCATTTCATGTTCGTAAGCCGAAATGATATCGCGCACATCGGCAATCAGAGCGTTTTCGACTTCGGCAAGGTTTTCCAAGTATGTGCCAGCAGCAGCGTAATAGATCGCGGCGTTATCGAATGATAATTCTCCGGTAAGTCCCTTTGACACCGCCAATTCGCGCAGTTCAGCAAGCCGAATGCCATTCTCGGACTGTGCAAAGTCTGAATACACCTTTCTGTTTTCTTCAACAGATTGCTCTAGGAACATATCAAAATATGCATCTTGAGCAGTTAAGAAGCCCGCAAATTCCATCAGAGCTGGCAACTGGAAACCCTGATTGGCAAAGGCAGATGTCCCCATTGCCTGTTCCATGCTTAGCAACTCTTTCCCGTTTTGAAAGGCAGCTAGTGCATGAACGGCAAGTGAAATCTGACGGGATTCGCTGTTCTCTCCGGAATGCTGAATGAAAGCCAAAGCTTCAGAATTTATGTCGTTGAAAAACTCCAACGTGTCCTGCGAATTCAATTTCAGATTGCTAATCTCGCTCCGAAATTTTTCCAGTCCAACTAGTTTTTGAAGGAACGCTTTAAAATGTCCTTGCGCTTCATCGTCGAACCCCGAGACATCAAAGTCACTTAAAAGAGCGGTCGCGTTCTCGATGCCAACATCGGTATCTCTGCGTTGCTCAAGCAGTTGTTCAAACATTTCCAACCCACCGGTATCCACAAAGATCGTGGACAGCCCGCGTTCCAACTGAAGTTCATAAACCAATTGAACCATCGTCTCGGATGCATCGAAAATCCGCGCGTCTTCGTGCGCCGAAATGGCAACATCTCTGTATTCAAGTATACGGCTTATTCCGAAATTTAGCGCCAGAACCACAGGGGTCATAACCACGAATAGCATGGCAGTCCCAAAGCGAAGGTTTCTGATCCAATTGTTTACGATCTGGCTCAAAATCAGTCTCTTTTCTTCTAGTAGGTGAAAATCGCAAAATCTCTTTGAACAAATAAAATAAACGGCGAATTGCTATTAGTTTTTAGGTAACCCAGCAGGCTGGATTTTATTCGGCAGCCAACGCCTCTTCAGCATGTTGGGCAGAGTCTGGAGAATAAGCATTGATCAGACGCAACATCGATCCGTCCAGACGTTTGGTTGCTCCTGTAATCGTTGATAACGAGGCCGCCTGAGACGCCGCATTGCTGGACACATCCGAAATACGCCCCGAGACCTGCGCCATGCCTTCGTTGACTTCACCGAACACGGCACCGGTTTCGTTAACGATCTCAACGCCTTTTTCGACCTGCTCTTTGCTGCGTTGTAGCAAGTCACCGATATCTCCGGCAGCTTTAGCGGCCAGAGACGCAAGGTTTTGCTCCTCACCGGCCACCACGGCAAAGCCGCGACCAGCAGCGCCCGCACGCGCCGCCTCTACCCGCGCGTTCAAAGCCAGAAGGTTGGTTTGGAATGCTATTGAGTCGATGGTCTTGGTAATGCCGGTAATTTCTACGGTCGACATACTTACCTCATCCATGGCGCGGATTGCAGATTTCGCCATTTCGTTACCACTAGCCGATTTTGCACGCAGCTTATTCGTTTTTGCATCCGCATCGCTGAGTTCTTCACTGGTCTTCCGTCCGAGCTTCTCCAATTCTTCGAGAACACGCGACGTTTCCTCAAGTTCCCGGGCTACCTCGGCAGAAAGTGTTGCCGCGCGCTTTTCGGCAAGTTCAAGATCGGCCACCTTTTGGCGTTCTTCCTGATATATTTCTTGTTCCAAAGCGCGGGCTTCAATTGTTTTCAATCGGAAAAAATCCAATGATTCAATAATCTGACCCACTTCATTCCGACTGGAAGGCGGCAGCGTGACATCCAAGTCTCCATCCGCCATGCGGCGTGCTGCTGCATGGACCGCCTGCATCTGATTGCGCAAAGGAATGGCAATGATCAGTGCGACAGCGAGCGTGAACAAAATCGTCGCTGCCGACCCGACACCACCGATAAATTGCGCGCGTTTGGCGAGATAAATCTCGCGCTCCATGATAGTTCGAAGATCCGAAACAAGGTCATCCTCTAACCCCTTCAACAAGTCGATACGCTGGGTTTGAGCATTAAAGAAGTCATCGCCCCCAATCACAGTAAATCTGAAAAATGCGCCCTCCAGACCATATTCGGTTGCAAAGTCCCGCATTTCGATGACTCGCTGGTATGCGTCGCTATTCCTGATTTCATTCAGTGCTTCTATCGACTCTGGCCTTGCGCGTTCAGAAAATAATTCGAAAAACGCATCCTGAACAGCAATCACATTGGTGAATGACGAATATTCGCTGACGGAAAACTTCTTCGCCGCGAACGCGCTAGAGCCAAGCGCGCGCTCTATGCCAGCTTTTTCCTTGGCCTTTAAAAAGGGAACCAGAACCCCTGCATTCCGCGAAACGTTTGGGTTTTCACTGTTTGCCGCCACGTACTGGAAAAAGCTCAGCAATTCGGCATTCAAATCGGTGTAAAATGCGATGGCTTCCGAGCTATCGATTGCCAACTGGTCGACCTGTGCCCGAATTTGCGGCAAAAGTGATAGGGTCGCCTGAATGTCCTGAATTCGACACAGGACAACCGCGTCACTCCCAGAGTCCCGCAAAGTTGTGATATTTTGCTCCAAAATAACAAGGTTTGCATCGGTTTCGTCGCGAAGTGCCTGAAGCTCAGACGCAAATTCTTTACCGGCGGTATTAATATACACCGCTGTCGCGCCACGCTCTTTCTGCTGGCTGTGCACCAGACTGGACATGCTGACAGCAACGTCCAGAACTTTTGACAATCGCAGAGTATTCGCAACGTCCATGCTGGTTGTTGCCACCATATTGCCGACAAACAAAAGAACAGAGAATATCGGAACCGCGACTAGGATGGATAGTGACACCGATAGCCTTTGAGAGGCAACCCGACGCGAAATGGCGCTGAACATACAATTTACTTCGATCAAATCTCGTTGCACAGGGGCATTCTAGAGAACGACAGATTGTTCGAAGGATTTAGTTTTGGTTCAAAATAATGGACAAAAAGCGGTTAAAAAAGGGGTCGGAAAATCCGACCCCCTACGCGTTTTTTTAGCTGAGCGCTTCGTCACATCGCTTACAGGTAGCACTGTGATTGTGCTTACCGACATCCGGCAAGACCTTCCAACAGCGACCACATTTTTCGCCCTCCGCTTTTTCAAACACCACGCCCACGCCCTCGATTTCTGGCAAACGGAACGCCTCTGACGGCATTGGATCGCCGGTGAGCGAAAGGTCTGACGTAATGCAGATATCTTCAAAAGTAACCGACTTCAGGGCCTCTAACATATCTGCGTCGCGCACATGAACGACCGGAGCCGCCTCTAGCGACGCGCCGATCACTTTATCGGTTCGCTGAACCTCAAGCGCGGCGGTTACAACGCGGCGCGCCTGACGGACTTTGCCCCATTTCGCAGCCAAAGGCTCATCCAGCCAATCTGCCGGGGTTTCTGGGATATCCACCAGATGAACGCTGCTGTCGTCGCCCGGGAAGCGTTCCAACCAAACCTCTTCCATGGTGAACACCAGTACCGGAGCCAGCCACGTGGTCAGACGATGGAACAGAATATCCAAAACCGTACGTGCCGAGCGGCGGCGCAGGGTGTCTCCGTCGCAATACAAAGCGTCTTTGCGGATATCGAAATAGAACGCCGACAGATCGACAGTAGCAAAGTTGAAGATCGCGCTGAACACACCTTGGAAATCGAACGAAGCATATCCAGTCCGGACCTTGTGGTCCAACTCGGCCAGACGATGCAAAACCCAACGCTCAAGTTCGGGCATGTCTTTCGGATCAACTCGATCCGCTTCGCTGAACTGTGCCAACGATCCCAGCATAAAGCGCATCGTATTACGCAGACGGCGATAGCTATCGGCGACCCCTTTCAGGATTTCCGGCCCGATCCGCTGGTCGGCGGTGTAATCGGTCTGGGCCACCCACAAGCGCAGGATATCCGCACCGTACTGCTTGATGACCTCTTCCGGCACAATGGTGTTGCCAAGCGATTTGGACATTTTGTTGCCCTTCTCGTCCAGCGTGAAACCATGCGTGACGACGTTGCGGTAAGGTGCACGGCCTTTAGTGCCACAAGCCTGCAACAGTGACGAATGGAACCAGCCGCGGTGCTGGTCGGTGCCTTCCATATAAACGTCGGCGATCCCGTCCTCGGTGCCATCTTCGCGGTCGCGCAGAACAAAGGCGTGTGTCGAGCCGCTGTCGAACCAGACGTCGAGAATGTCGAACACCTGATCATAGGCATCCGCATCGACCAGACCGCCAAGGAACCGCTCTTTCGCGCCATCTGCATACCACGCATCAGCGCCTTCAACCTCAAACGCTTCTGCGATACGCGCATTCACATCGTCATTGCGCAGCAAGAAATCTGGATCGGTCGGCAACGCCCCTTTCTTGGTGAAGCAGGTCAGAGGGACACCCCATGCGCGCTGGCGCGACAGAACCCAGTCAGGGCGCGCTTCAATCATCGAATACAGGCGGTTGCGGCCGGTCTGTGGGGTCCACTTCACAAGTTCGTCGATGGACCGCAAGGCGCGCTCGCGGATCGTGGTGCCATAATCGTCTTGACCGTCATTCACCGGCTTATCGACCGCCGCAAACCACTGCGGCGTGTTGCGATAGATCACAGGTGCTTTTGAACGCCAAGAGTGTGGATAGCTGTGTTTGATCTTGCCGCGCGCCAGCAAACCACCGACCTCGACCAGCTTGTCGATGACAGCTTTGTTGGCCGTGCCTTCGCCGCCCTTGCGGTTCAGGATGTAGTGTCCGCCAAAGAATGGCAGATCGGCGCGGAAGCCGCCGTCATCCATCACGTTGTAAGTGATGACCTGTTCAAGCATGCCGAGATCACGGTAAAGTTCGTATTCCTCCATACCGTGGCTTGGCGCACAGTGGACGAAACCGGTGCCTTCTTCATCTGTCACAAAGTCGGCAGCGCGGAAATCACGCAGGTCGTCCCATTCACCGTTAGAGCCTTCGGCACCGGCAAGCGGATGCAGCAAAGACAATCCGGCCAGTTCATCTGCCGAAACCGCGCGGACACGGGTCCACTGGTCATTTTCCAAACGGGCTTTTGTGAAAACGGACTCGGCCAGTTTGTCCGCAAGGATGTAGCGGTCGCCAACATTGGCCCAGCATTCGTCAGGAGTGGCTTTGACTTCGTACAAGCCGTAGTCAAAGCTCTCGCCGTAAACGACAGCTTTGTTCGACGGGATGGTCCAAGGCGTAGTGGTCCAGATCACTACCTTCGCCCCCTGCAAGTCGCCTTCAGTGGCAACATCGAACTTCACCCAGATCGTGAAGCTTTCCTTGTCGTGGTATTCAACCTCGGCCTCAGCCAACGCGGTTTTCTCCATCGGAGACCACATCACAGGCTTCGAGCCCTGATAGAGAGTACCGTTCATCAGGAACTTCATAAATTCCTCAGCGATCACGCGCTCGGCGTGGAAATTCATGGTCAGGTACGGATCGTCCCAGTTGCCGGTGACGCCTAAACGCTTGAACTCTTCGCGCTGGATATCCACCCAGCCCTCGGCGAACTTGCGGCACTCGGCGCGGAAGTCGTTCACCGGCACCTCGTCCTTGTTCTTGCCCTTTTTGCGGTACTGTTCCTCGATCTTCCATTCGATCGGCAGTCCGTGGCAATCCCAACCCGGCACATAGCGGCTGTCAAAGCCCATCATCTGGTGGCTGCGGACGATCATATCCTTGATCGTCTTGTTCAGCGCGTGTCCGATGTGCAAATGCCCGTTCGCATAGGGCGGGCCGTCATGCAGGGTGAAAGGTTTGCGCGATCCATCCTTGGCTTTGTCGCGCAGACGTCCGTAAACATCCATCTGTTCCCAGCGCTCAAGCCATGCGGGCTCTCGCTTGGGCAGGCCGGCGCGCATTGGAAAGTCGGTTTCCGGAAGGTTCAGGGTATCTTTGTAGTCAGGGGTGTCGGCACACATATCCGTGTCGCTCCGTCAAAATCTGTTTGAAGGGGTGTTAACAAAGGTCGGCGCGGTATTCCATACGCCTTTGCCCGGCAAACTCTATCTTCTCAGAGCGCCGGGTGACTAATTCGAATAATGATGCCGAATTGCCGTGTCATGGACGCGCTTATAGGCGGGTTTTCAGCCAAGGTCCAGCGGACAGGTGACTCACGGAATTGTCAGAATTATTGGTGTTGACCTTACAGCTAGGGGAAGTGCGAAAAGCAAGGAATACAAAAAGGCACACAATGCAGCTGAACCTGAAAATCGGCCTACCGGTCGTCGTCGCAATTGCGGCTGGGGCTTACTTCATCCTTGGAAACCCGCAAGACCCTGCACCCGTTGAGATTGCAGGAACAAACATTGTTGACGTGATCGTTCCAGACCTGAGTGCTGGCGCAAAAATGGGCGAGACCATTTTCAACGCCAAATGCGCTGTCTGCCACGGTGATAATGCCGCAGGGGTTGATGGCGCGGGGCCACCTCTGGTTCATAAAATCTACGAACCCAGTCATCACGGCGACATGGCCTTTATGCTGGCTCCCAGACGCGGGGTGCAGGCGCATCATTGGCGCTTCGGCAACATGGCTCCGGTCGAAGGGTTGACGGACGCTGACATCAAACAGATCATCCTCTATGTTCGGGAACTACAACGCGCCAACGGGATAACATGATGAAAATTAAACACGCCAAAGCGGTTCTACTTTCGGGCCTTATTCTCGCAGCACCCTTCGCAGTCGCTCATGATGGGGCAACTGGTGTTGTTAAACAGCGGATGGATGCGATGGGTAAAATTGCCGCCCATCTCAAATCAGTGAATGCCATGCTTCGTGGAACGGCGGAGTTAGATACAGAAGCAGTTCAAGCGGCTATAGATGAGATCGGCATGATCGCGCGCCATATGCCAGATATGTTCCCCGAAGGGTCAGACGCCGCCCCAAGCGAGGCAGGGCCGAAAATTTGGACGGATAAGGCCGACTTCGACGCAAAGTTTGCCGATTTGGCGAACGCCGCGACGGCAATGTCCGAAGCCGCGGCATCAGGGGATAATTCGGCAATGGGACAGGCGTTTGGCGGTCTGGCCAAAACCTGCAAAGGCTGCCACGCGGACTACCGGACCAATCGGGACTAAGCCTAGCATGACGTAAAAAAAGGCGCCGCGTTTCCGCAGCGCCATATTGTTTAGCCAAACCTTACTCGGCGGGAATGGCCGTGGGTTCAACGCCCAACGGATGCGCCAGCTTGTCCAGCATCTCTTTCGGGCAGACCTGAAGGAAGTTGCCCTTCTCGCTGTCCCAATGCTGCAGGATATCCTGCGCCTTTCGGCTATAGGTTTCAGCCGCATGGCGTTCGATCAGACCTTTCAACTGGGCTTCGTAGTGATCGGACGAAACCGCACAGGTCACCAGAGACTCGGGGTTGATCATCAGCGTTGCCAATCCTTCCGGGTCGTACAGATAGGCCATGCCACCTGTCATACCAGCGCCGAAGTTCGAACCGATGCTGCCAAGGATCACTGCGATACCGCCGGTCATGTATTCACATCCGTTGCTGCCGCAGCCCTCGATCACAACCGTCGCGCCCGAGTTTCGGACTGCGAAACGCTCGCCCGCTCGCCCAGCGGCAAACAGGTAACCGTCGGTCGCACCGTACAGCACAGTGTTGCCGATGATCGTGTTTTCCGACGCGTTCAGCGGCGAGGCCATTGGTTTGCGCACAGTGATCGTGCCGCCGGAAAGACCCTTGCCCACATAGTCGTTCGCGTCGCCCGACACCTCGATCTTCAGACCAGGTGCTGCAAAGGCACCCAGCGACTGCCCCGCCGAACCTGAAAGTTTGACGGTCAGGTGATCGGGTTGCAGGTTGTTACGCATACCGAAGTTGCGCACGATGTGGCTCGAGGTGCGCGTGCCCACCGTCCGGTCCGTGTTCTGAACCGCGTAGGACAGTTGCATCTTTTCGCCGTCTTCCAGGAAACGCGCCGCATCGCGGACGATTTCCGCATCCAGCGTATCCGGAACTGCATTGCGCGGCTTGTTGCGGTCGTACTTGATCTTGTCAGCGCCATCGACGGTGATCAGCATCGGGTTCAGATCCAGATCGTCAAGGTGCGCAGACCCACGGCTGACCTGAGACAGAAGATCAGCACGGCCAATCACTTCGTCCAGTGAACGCGCACCGATGCTGGCCAGCACTTCGCGTACTTCCTGAGCGTAGAAGGTGATCAGGTTGACAACCTTGTCTGCGTTACCGGTGAACTTGCCACGCAGCTCTTCGTTCTGGGTGCAAACGCCCACCGGGCAAGTGTTCGACTGGCACTGGCGCACCATGATACAACCCATCGCGATCAGCGCAGCTGTGCCGATGCCGTATTCCTCGGCGCCCAACATTGCAGCCATCACGATATCGCGGCCTGTACGCAAACCACCGTCGGTCCGCAGGGTCACCCGTTCGCGCAGGTTGTTCATCGACAGAACCTGATGAGCTTCGGTCAAGCCCATCTCCCACGGCAGACCCGCATATTTGATCGAAGTCGCAGGAGAAGCACCGGTACCGCCATTGTGCCCCGAGATTAGGATGATGTCGGCCTTCGCCTTGGCAACACCAGCCGCAATCGTGCCGACGCCGGACGAGGCAACAAGTTTCACGGTGACTTTACAGCGCGGGTTGATTTGTTTGAGGTCATAGATCAACTGCGCGAGGTCTTCGATCGAGTAGATATCGTGATGCGGAGGAGGCGAGATCAGCGTAACACCCTTGGTCGAGTGACGCAGACGTGCAATCAAGTCGGTCACTTTCATGCCCGGCAGCTGGCCACCCTCGCCCGGCTTCGCGCCTTGTGCCACTTTGATCTCAAGCTCTTCACACTGGTTCAGGTATTCGGCGGTTACACCGAAACGGCCCGATGCCACTTGCTTGATCTTCGCGGAAGGGTTGTCGCCGTTTGGCTCTGGCACAAAGTGTACGGGATCTTCACCACCCTCACCGCTGTCCGACTTTGCCCCGATCCGGTTCATTGCGACGTTCAGGGTCTTGTGTGCCTCGGGTGACAGTGCCCCCAGCGACATACCCGGCGTTACGAAACGCTTTCGGATCGAAGTGATCGATTCAACGTCTTCAATCCGGACTGGTTCGCCAAGTGGTTTGAAGTCCATCAGATCACGAATATGGATCGGGGGGTTCGAACGCATTTTGGCAGAATACTGCTTCCATAGCTCATAGCTTGATGCGTTACACGCAGCCTGCATCATGTGCATCGCCTGCGCGGTCCAGGCGTGCGTCTCGCCGGTCTTACGCGACTTGTAGAAACCACCGATAGGCAAAACATCTGCACCGCCTTTGAAGCCCAGAGCGTGCACTTCTTCGACTTTGCGCTGGATACCCAGAACACCGATTCCGCTGATGCGGCTGATCATGCCCGGGAAAAACTCGGCACACATCGCGCGGCTGAGGCCAACGGCCTCGAAGTTCAAACCACCACGGTACGAAGAAATAACCGAGATCCCCATCTTCGCCATGATCTTCAACAGACCCTGATCAATCGCTTCACGGTAGCGGGCGATGTTTTCAGTCAGAGTGCCATCCAGCAGGCCACGTTCGATACGGTCAGCGATGCTGTCTTCGGCCAGATAGGCGTTCACAACGGTCGCACCTGCCCCGATCAGAACTGCGAAGTAGTGCGGGTCGATACACTCGGCAGAGCGCACGTTCAGCGAGGTAAATGTCCGCAGGCCTTTCTTGGTCAGCCAGCTGTGGACTGCGCTGGTTGCCAAAATCATCGGCATCGCCACGCGATCTTCATTCTGGAACTGATCGGTTAGCACCAGATGCCCAGCCCCCGAGCGTACGGCGTCCTCGGCCTCATTGCGGATACGCTGTAACGCAGACTGCAATTCGTTTTGCTTGCCACCCGCGGGGAAGGTGCAGTCGATCTCGACCGTCTTTGCATTGAAATGCTTTAGCAGCTCGTCCCATTGGGCGTTGCCTACGAACGGGCTGTCCAGCACCAAAATCTCGGTCTGCGAGCTGCTTTCATCCAGCACGTTGCGCAGGTTGCCGAATCGGGTTTTCAGCGACATCACTCGATATTCGCGCAAGCTGTCGATCGGCGGGTTCGTCACCTGACTAAAGTTTTGACGGAAGAAATGGCTAAGCGGACGGTACTTTTTGGACAGAACCGCGCTTGGTGTGTCATCGCCCATCGAGGCCAAAGCCTCTTTGCCGTCTTCGCACATAGGAGACAGAATGTGCTCCAGTTCCTCAATCGAATAACCGGCCGCAATCTGGCGTTTGCGCAGCTCGGCACCACTGAAGAGTGGCTTTTCGGTTACGACCGCCAATTCGTCGTCAAGCTCGTTGATCACACCAACCCATTCCCCGAACGGCTGGCTGGCGGCCAATTTATCCTTAATTTCGGTGTCATGGAAAAGCTTGCCCTCTTCCATGTCCACGGCCAGCAACTGACCCGGACCCAACGCGCCTTTTTCGACAACATCGGTTTCGTTGATCGCAACCATGCCCGCCTCGGAGCCGGCGATCAGAAGACCGTCACCGGTCACAACATAGCGCATCGGACGCAGACCATTGCGGTCCAGACCGGCGCAAACCCAGCGGCCGTCGGTCATCGCCAAAGCGGCCGGGCCATCCCATGGCTCCATCACGCTGTTGCAATAGCTGTACATATCCAGCCATGACTGGGGAAGTTCAACCGCCTGCTTCGACCAGGATTCAGGCACCAGCATGGTTTTCGCCATAGGGGCATTGCGCCCCGCGCGCACTAGAACCTCAAACACCGAGTCCAGCGCCGCAGAGTCCGACGATCCTCCTGCGATGATCGGCTTGATGTCTTCAGCGTAGTCGCCAAAAGTCGCCGAGGCCATGCGGATTTCATGGCTCTTCATCCAGTTGATGTTGCCTTTCAGCGTGTTGATCTCGCCGTTGTGGGCCAACATGCGGAAGGGCTGAGCCAGCCACCATTGGGGGAAAGTGTTGGTGGAATAGCGCTGGTGATAAATCGCAAACGCCGATTCAAAGCGTTCGTCCATTAGATCGGGATAGAAAACCGCAACCTGCTCGGCCAACATCATGCCTTTATAGATGATCGAGCGGCAGGACAGCGACGCGATGTACAAACCATTGATGCTGGCAGCTCCGACCGCTTTTTCGATCCGGCGACGGATCACGTAAAGCTCGCGTTCGAAGGTTTCCTCGTCCACACCTTTGCTGTTCGAGATCAGGATTTGCTCGATCTCGGGACGCGTCGCGTTGGCCTTTTCACCCAGACAGGACACATCCACCGGCACATGGCGCCAGCCGTAGATGTAGTAACCCATCTTCAGAACTTCAGTTTCCACGATCGTCCGGCAGGTTTCCTGAGCGCCAAAATCGGTGCGCGGCAGGAACACCTGACCAACCGCCATCAATTCGTTCATGCGCGGCTCGTGGCCTGTGCGGCGGATTTGATCGTAAAAGAACGGGGCCGGGATTTGAACGTGAATACCCGCGCCGTCACCTGTTTTACCGTCGGCATCAACCGCGCCACGGTGCCAGATGGCTTTCAGCGCTTCGATGCCAGCTTCGACCACCTTGCGCGAGCGCGAACCGTCGATTGAAACAACCAGACCAACGCCGCACGAGGAATGCTCTTCCTCTTCCGCGTACATGCCATTATCTGACATCCACTTGCGCTTGGCCTCTTCATTGCGGGCCCATTCCACATCATACTTGGTCATCGTAGTAACCTTTCCTTAACCGGATGGGTTAGGTTTGCTCTCCTAACTTCCGTCCTTCGTGTCTCTGGCCTGATCCGTTCCGGGATCAGGGGGCATTTGCACCGTTTCCCAGTGCAAATGTTACAAATGTCAAAAAACGCTCTTATTCGGCGGCCACCGAGGCCGCTTTGTTCAGATCGTCGATGATAGCGTCCGCACAGTCTCGGCCGTCCTTGATGGCCCAAACGACCAGAGACGCTCCGCGCACGATATCTCCCACCGCGTAAACACCATCGGCTGTCGTGCGGCCTGTGGTAAACTCGGCCTTGACGGTGCCCCAACGTGTCACCTCCAACCCTTCAGTGTTCCACAAAGCAGGCAGGTCTTCAGGCTCAAAGCCAAGCGCTTTGATGACCAGATCGGCCTCTTCTACATAATCTGCACCTTCGATCACCTCAGGGCTTTGACGGCCCGATGCATCCGGTGCACCAAGGCGCATTTTCTGGACCATCACACCTGCGACCGTTTCATCGCCTGTGAACCCTTTCGGAGCACTCAGCCACTCGAAGATGACGCCTTCTTCCTCGGCGTTTTGCGTTTCGCGCTGCGACCCTGGCATGTTGGCACGGTCACGACGATACAAACATTTGACGCTTTCAGCCCCCTGTCGGATCGCCGTGCGCACACAGTCCATGGCAGTGTCGCCGCCACCGATAACGACGACCTTTTTACCAGCCGCATTCAGTTCGCCAATTTCGAATTCTGCAACAGTGTCGCCCATATTCAAACGGTTCGAGCAGGTCAGATAGTCAATCGCTTTAACGATGCCGGCATTACCGGCACCCGGTCCGCCCAAGTCACGTGATTTGTACACACCAGTCGCAATGACAACCGCGTTATGTTTGTTGCGAATGTCGTCGAACGAAATGGTTTCGCCCACGTTGCAATTATGCACAAACTCAACACCCGAGGCTTTCAGCAAATCGATGCGACGCAACACAACGTCTTTTTCCAACTTGAAGCCCGGAATTCCGTAGGTCAACAAACCTCCTGCGCGGTCGTAGCGGTCATACACGGTGACCTGTACGCCCGCTGCGCGCAGACGCTCGGCGGCAGCCAGACCGCCGGGGCCGGCACCAATAATACCAACAGATTCGGCGCGTTCACCAGCCGGAGTTACAGGCTGCACCCATCCATTTTCCCAAGCTGTATCGGTTATATACTTTTCGACAGAACCGATGGTGACAGTGCCGTGACCCGACTGCTCAATCACACAGTTACCTTCACACAGACGGTCCTGAGGACAAATTCTGCCACAAATCTCAGGGAAGGTATTGGTCGCTTGCGAGGTCTTGTAGGCCTCTTCCAAGCGTCCGGTCGCTGTCAACATCAACCAGTCCGGGATGTTATTGTGCAACGGGCAATGCGCCTGACAATATGGTACACCACACTGACTGCAACGGCTTGCTTGTTCTTTTGCCTTTTCGGCAGCGAACTCGGCATAGATTTCATTATAGTCCGTCTTCCGCAAATCAGAAACACGCTTTTCGGGCATCTGGCGGTCGAGGTTTACGAATTTAAGCATAGGCTGTTTGGCCAAAGGGAATCCCTCCACAGCTGAAAAATCAGTCTGGACGCTCAATAATCCAGTTACTCACCGATGAAAAGTCAATTGTACTGACCTTATTTCGTTTTATTCACCTTTGAGCCGGAACATACCAGTGAAAACACACCCATTATAGGTCCGATTCGGTTATTTTTGAATTCTTCTCTTTTTCTTACAATAGGTTATACATAGGTCAAATATGCTGATTGGACTTTTGAATGCCGCTCCTTCATTTGCTACTTGTTGCCGTTATTCAAGGCATCACCGAATTTCTTCCGATCTCTTCATCAGGTCACCTGATTCTGCTCCCGAATCTCACTGGTCTGGACGATCAAGGTCAGGTTATTGATGTTGCCGTTCACGTGGGCACGCTCTTTGCAGTCTGCCTGTACTTCCGGCAGGACGTGCTGCTGTCCATCAAAGGACTGGGGCACTTGGCTACCGGTCGGCATAACTCCCCCGCCGCAAAACTGTCCTTAATGCTGATCATCGCCACCATTCCGGTCGTTATCGCAGGGCTTATTCTGTCAATTACAGGCTTGGACGATGCGTTGCGCTCGGTTGCCGTGATCGGCTGGACGATGTTGGGCTTTGGCATTGTTCTATATTGGTTCGACCAGAAGTCCCCTGAAACCGAAACCTACGAAGACTGGTCCATCAAACGCGCCTTGATCCTAGGCCTTTGGCAAGCAATTGCACTGATCCCCGGCACATCCCGATCTGGCATCACCATCACCGGCGCCCGATCAATGGGCTTTAACCGCGAAGCAGCTGCCCGCATTGCAATGCTGATGTCTGTCCCGACGATCTTTGCATCAGGGACATTACTGACAGTCGAAGTTATTGGAAACGCAGACGCTCAAATCGCAAAAGACGGCGCCATTGCCGCCGTCTTTGCATTTCTTTCGGCATTGGCCGCACTATCATTCATGATGCGGCTGCTGAAATCGGTCAGCTTTTTGCCTTATGTGATCTACCGAGTTGCGCTAGGTATCATCCTGCTAGCAATTGCCTACGCCTGAGCCGCCGAGCTTAGGCTTTCAGGTTTTTGGCCGATTCCTTAATGGCCGCATACTGACCCGAGGGGCGGAAGCGCCACAGATACGATGGTATCACAGTCTCCATCGCGGTCGGACGAATACCCAAGTCGGAAAAACTTTTCGCATCTTCGGCGACAACATTGTCATAGGCCAAGCTGCGCACCTGATCCGGTGTCAGGATAGTGTTACGCACCAATCCAAGCGTCAGAGCCTGAACAAACGACAGTCCAGAAGCGATAATGCGCGCCAATGCAAAAGGCAGGTTTAGCACAATGCGACGACGGCGAATTTCTTTTAGCATGACCTCCATCAAGCCACGGAAGTCAGCCACATCCGGGCCACCCAGTTCATAAACGCCGCCTGCGGCTGTTCCCAGAACGCCCATTTCTGCCGCCTTGGCAACATCATCAACGAATACTGGCTGAAACCGCGTTGCCCCACCTACGATCGGCAATACTGGGGCCATCATCGACATGGTGGCGAACCGGTTGAAGAACCCGTCTTCGGTTCCGAAAATCACCGACGGACGCAGGATAACCGCGCCCGGCATGTGTTCAAGAACGGCCGCCTCGCCCGCCGCTTTGCTTGCTAAATGGCGGCTGTCCGAAGCTGCATCCGCCCCAAGCGCCGAGACATGAACCATGCGCGCCACGCCCTGCTCTGCAGCTTTTCGTGCGATACGGCCCGCGCCTTCGGTCTGCACGGCGTCAAAGTTGTTTTTCCCGCCCGCGTCAAAGGTGCCAACGCAGTTCACAACGGCATCGGCCCCCATCAGAGCAGCACGGACACTTGCATCATCGCGGATGTTGCAAAGCACCGGCTCAACCTGACCGACCACTCCGTAGGGTTTGACGAACAGCGCTTCGTTCGGACGGCGCACAGCGACGCGCACGCGCCAGCCCTGCTGCGCCATGCGACGCGCGATGTAACGCCCCACAAACCCTGATCCGCCATAGATAGTGACAAGCTTTGACATGAGATTGGCTCCGGCATCATAAAATACTGCCCGTTCCTACCCGTGCAGAACGCGATGAACAAGGTGTTTCATGGGAAACTGCCAAAAGGCAAAAAATCTCCGTTGACACCGACATGCACCAGCATTAAACGCCCCTTCACCAACCCGTGCCCAGATGGCGGAATTGGTAGACGCGCTAGCTTCAGGTGCTAGTGTCCGTATGGACGTGGA
>CAYVRN010000011.1:23330-55194 GCA_964453855.1 uncultured Rhodobacterales bacterium | reverse complement strand
GGGGGATTGGCATGAGCCTTTGGACCGCGTCTGAGGCAGCCGCAGCTACCGGCGGGCAAGCCATTGGAGATTGGACCGTCAACGGTGTGTCAATTGACACACGCACCTTGCAAACTGGCGATCTATTTGTGGCATTGAAAGCGGCGCGGGACGGGCACGAGTTTGTTGCGCAAGCTTTGGTGGCTGGCGCGGGCGCGGCTTTGGTGGATCATAGGCCTGTGGGCGTATCTGAAGACGCGCCGTTGTTGATCGTACCAGATGTTCTGAAAGCGCTCGAAGATTTGGGGCGTGCCGCACGGGCGAGAACCCAAGCGCGCGTGGTCGCGGTGACGGGTTCGGTCGGCAAAACCTCGACCAAGGAAATGCTCAAGGCGGTGTTTGAAGGGCAGGGTAAAACCCACGCGGCGGTGGCCAGCTACAACAATCACTGGGGCGTTCCTTTGACTTTGGCGCGCATGCCCGCCGACACCGAATTTGCCGTGATCGAAATCGGCATGAACCACCCCGGAGAGATTGCGCCACTGGCATGCATGGCACGCCCTCATGTGGCGATGGTGACCACGGTTGCAGCAGCACATCTCGAGGCGTTCGACAGTCTTGAGGGGATTGCACTGGAAAAAGCGGCGATATTTGAAGGTTTAGAGCCGGATGGAATAGCGGTGTTCAACGGTGATCTGGAAACCTCGGATACGTTGGCGCGGATCGCTGGGGAGCACGCCTGCCGGATTATGAAATTTGGGACGTCTGAACACTGCCAGTTTCGCGCTTCGTCGGTGACGATACACGATAGAACGACCGTCGTTCGGATGGCCACTACCGACCAATCTTTGGTTTTCAAACTGTCTGTTCCCGGTCGGCATTTTGCGATGAACGCTTTGGGCGTTGCAGCCGTTTCGGATTGTCTGGACCTTGATCTTGCGGTCGCCCTTGGTGATCTAGGTCGATGGTGTCCACCGCCGGGACGTGGAACGCGCGAAACGTTTTTGCTCGATGTGGTCAATGATGATCTGGCGTTCGAGTTGATCGACGATGCGTTCAATGCAAATCCAAGCTCGATGCAGGCCTCGCTCGAGGTACTCGCTGCTGCTGCCGTTCCAGCCAAGGGGCGCCGGATTGCGGTGCTGGGCGATATGTTAGAACTGGGTGAGACCGAAAACGCCTTGCACCGCGGTCTTGCTGAGTTGCCCTCGCTGGGTCAAGTCGATTTGATTCACTGTGTGGGGACACGCATGCGGTCGCTTTATGAGGTATTGCCGGAAACAAAGCGCGGACGTTGGGTCGAAACCGCAGAAGAACTGGCCGCCAAGGCGCATACCTTGGTGCACGCGGGCGATATTGTGCTGGTGAAAGGCTCGAAAGGCTCGAAAGTGTCACTTGTCGTTGACGCGATCCGAAAATTGGGTCATTCCGCGCCGCATTCCGAAGAAGAGGGGGCTTGAATGCTCTATTGGCTGACCGAGCTGTCCGATGGCGGGGACTTTTTCAACCTTTTCCGCTATATCACCTTCCGTGCTGGCGGGGCGTTTATGACGGCGCTGCTGTTCGGCTTTATCTTCGGGCGCCCTTTGATCAATGTGCTGCGCCGCCGTCAGGGCAAAGGCCAGCCGATCCGTGAAGATGGACCCGAGGGGCATTTTTCCAAGGCCGGAACGCCAACAATGGGTGGATTGCTGATTGTGGGCGCGCTGTTGACCTCGACACTTCTGTGGGCGCGGTTGGACAATCCGTTCGTTTGGATCGTGTTGTTTGTCACCATGAGTTACGGGGCGATCGGGTTTTGGGATGATTATGCCAAAGTGTCCAAGCAAAACACCAAGGGTGTGCCGAGTAAGGTGCGGATTATACTTGGGACTTTGATCGGGGTGATCGCCTCGGTCTGGGCGTCAGCCTATCATCCAGAGGCACTGCAATACAAACTGGCTTTGCCTGTGTTCAAAGACACCCTGATCAATTTGGGCCTGTTTGGATTTGTTGTTTTCGGCGTGATCGTGGTTGTTGGTGCGGCGAACTCTGTGAACCTGACCGATGGTCTGGACGGTTTGGCTATCATGCCTGTGATGATCGCTTCGGCGGCGCTGGGTGTGATTGCCTATGCGGTGGGGCGCGTGGACTTTACTGAATATCTCGATGTGCACTACGTGCCCGGCACCGGCGAGATCTTGATTTTCGTGATGGGCGTCATTGGCGGCGGGCTTGGCTTTTTGTGGTACAACGCGCCTCCGGCAGCGGTGTTCATGGGGGATACCGGATCACTGGCTTTGGGCGGTGCGTTGGGAGCGATTGCCGTGTCCACCAAGCACGAGATCGTTCTGGCGATTGTCGGCGGGATTTTTGTGGTCGAGGCGCTGAGTGTGATCATTCAGGTGCTTTACTTCAAGCGCACCGGAAAGCGGGTGTTTTTGATGGCCCCGATCCATCATCACTACGAGAAAAAGGGCTGGGCCGAGCCGACCATTGTGATCCGCTTCTGGATTGTGGCGTTGATTTTGGCCATGATCGGATTGGCAACGCTGAAAGTGCGCTAATGCGAGGCTGTGGGTTTCACCCCGCCGCCCATTGGCCACTCGGACCAATGGCGCAACCAAAGGCGGCCGCAAAGAGTATTTTGGCCAAGAAGAAGTGCAAGGGTGATTTTGGGTGATACCGGTTCGGGGATATAAGGGTGCCACAGTTGGAGTGTTGGGGCTGGGCCGTTCGGGGCTAACGGCTGCACGGGCATTGCGGGCCGGTGGCTCTGACGTGCTATGTTGGGATGACGGCGAGGCGGCGCGGGAGCGGGCCGAGGCGGAAGGTTTTGATCTGCACGATTTTGCAAAGCGCGGCTTTGATGGCGTGCAGGCACTGATCACCAGTCCGGGTATCCCGCATTTATACCCCATACCGAACAAGCACATTGCTGCTGCCTATGCGGCCGGTGTGATTGTGGACAACGATGTGGGGCTTTTTTTCGCATCTCTGGGCGGGCATGATTGGGAAGCGTTTGACGTGATCCCGAAAGTGGTGGCGGTGACCGGTTCGAACGGAAAATCGACCACCTCGGCTCTGATTGCGCATATTCTTGAGGAAGCGGGCAAGGACGTACAGCTGGCCGGAAATATCGGGCGTGGTGTGCTGGATATCGATCCCCCGACAGATGGCGGGATCGTGGTGCTTGAGCTTTCGAGTTATCAAACGGAACTGGCGCGGGCGTTGACGCCTGATGTGGCGGTCTTCACCAATCTGTCGCCCGATCATCTGGATCGGCATGGAGGAAAGGGGGGGTATTTCGCCGCCAAGCGCCGCCTGTTCGCCGAGGGCGGGCCGGATCATGCGGTGATCGGTGTGGATGAAGCCGAGGGTCAGTTTCTGGCAGGGCAACTGTCGGTCGGGGCGGCGGATCATCGGGTGATCCGTATTTCCAGCGGGCAGAAACTAGGGGGCATGGGCTGGAGCGTCTTTGCCAGAAAAGGGTTTCTGGCTGAAAGCCGCAAAGGCAAACAGGCCGCCAGCATTGATTTGCGTGACATCAAAGGATTGCCTGGCGCGCACAATCACCAAAACGCATGTGCTGCTTATGCGGCTTGTCGGGCTTTGGGGCTGGCACCGCGTGTGATCGAGGCGGGATTGCGCACATTCGGCGGCTTGCCGCACCGCTCGCAATTGATCGCCGAGGCTGGTGGCGTCAGCTACGTAAACGACAGCAAGGCGACGAATGTAGATGCGGCTGTCAAAGCACTGGCTGCCTTCAAGAACATTCGCTGGATCTGCGGCGGGCTTGAGAAAGAGGGCGGGCTGGACGCACTAGAGGGTGCAACCGAAGCCGTGAAGAAAGCCTATGTGATCGGGCGCGAGGCGGCATCGTTTGCCATGCAACTGCCGTGTGAGAGTGACGTATGTGGGGATATGGCCACCGCCGTTGCCCGCGCAATGGCCGAGGCCGACGCGGGGGATGTGGTATTGCTGGCCCCAGCCGCGGCGAGCTTTGATCAATACGATAATTTCGAGCTTCGGGGCGAAGATTTTATTGATTGTGTGAAGGCTGGTTTAGAGAGTTGATTTGATGGCGGTTCCCGCGGCCCAGCCACTTGACCATGCCCACTGAAAGTTGAATCCGCCTAGCCAGCCGGTGACGTCGACAACTTCGCCGATAAAATAAAGACCCGCGACGGTTTTCGCCTCCATCGTTTTCGATGACAGCGCATCGGTCGATACCCCGCCAAGCGTGACTTCGGCTGTGCGATAGCCCTCAGAGCCTGTGGGCTTGACACGCCAGTTTGTCAGGGCCTCAGCGATTTCGTGTAAGCGGGCATCTGATTGGTCGGCAAGGTTGCCCTGTAAGCTCAATTGAGGGGCTAAATGATCGACGAGCTTTGCAGGAAGCAGGACCGACAGGACCGTTGTCAGGTTTTTCTTGCCGTGGGTGGTGCGACGGTCACGTAGAGCTTGGAATAAATCAACCTCAGGCAGCAGGTGGATTGAGATGTCCTCGCCATCACGCCAATAGCTGGAGACTTGCAGGATCGCGGGGCCAGAGAGACCTCTGTGAGTGAAAAGCAATGCCTCGTCAAACGCTGGGCCGCGCTCGGCCCGGATGCGGGCGGGGACCGAGGTGCCGGACAGGTCTTTGAAGTCGCCATTCGAGAACGTCAGCGGCACCAAAGCGGGCCGAGTGTCAGTCAGAGGTAGGTCGAATTGTCGGGCGATGTCATAGCCAAAGCCGGTCGCGCCCATTTTGGGGATGGATTTGCCCCCGCTTGCGATCACCAGATTACGCGTGGTTGTCGGTACGCCATTCAGGTTCAGCGAAAAACCACCTTCGATCCGAGCAATCTCAGACGCGCTGGTTTGCAGGCGCAATTGCGCTCCGACAGCTTCCATCTCGGCCAATAGCATCGCCACGATCTCTTTCGCGGACACGTCGCAGAACAGCTGCCCCAGCGTTTTCTCGTGCCACGCGATCCCGTGTTTGCCGACCAGTTCGATGAAATCCCATTGAGTGTAGCGCGATAACGCAGATTTGCAGAAATGCGGGTTCTCGGACAGGAAGTTCGCGGGCTCTGCGTACATATTGGTGAAATTGCAGCGCCCACCGCCCGAAATGCGGATTTTCTCGCCTGCTTTCTTGGCGTGATCCACAACAAGTACCCGTCCACCCGCGTGGGCGGCACACATCAGGCCCGCGGCGCCTGCGCCAATGATGATCGTATCCCAATCCATATCGGCGGGGTGCCGCTTTCGTGGCGGGAAAGCAAGGGTTTTAACTGGATTGATTCGGGGAATTTAGTTAAGGTTCTTTTACAGACCCCGCAAAGGGGCGATTTTTGAGGCAGTTTGGTAGTTTCTCATGACTGAGATGGTCTATGGTGCGCTTCCCGCGCAGTCCGGCGATCCCGTTCTTCCACGGTGGTGGAGGACGGTTGATAAGCTGACGATCAGTTGCATCCTGATCTTGTTCGCAATCGGTATTTTGCTTGGGTTGGCCGCGTCGCCGCCGCTGGCTGCTCGCAACGGGTTCGATCCGTTCCACTACGTGCAACGACAGTCGTTTTTCGGCGGGGTTGCCTTGATTGCTATGCTGATCGCCTCGATGATGGACCCGCGCTTGTTGCGTCGTCTGTCCACATTGGCGTTTATAGCAACCTTTGTGGCGCTTGCGTTTCTACCGTTTTTCGGGACGGACTTCGGCAAAGGGGCGTATCGTTGGTATTCACTTGGTTTCACTTCGGTGCAGCCATCTGAGTTCCTGAAGCCTGTGTTTATCGTGGTCAGCGCTTGGTTGATCGCGTCGAGCTATGAGATCAACGGACCTCCGGGGAAACAGATTTCCTTTGCGGTAGCCGCTGTGGTGGCGGCGCTTCTGGCGATGCAGCCGGATTTCGGGCAAGCCAGTATCGTGTTGTTCACTTGGGGCGTTGTGTATTTCGTTGGCGGAGCGCCGATGTTCCTGCTGCTGGGCATGGGGGGACTGGTTATTGCGGCGGGTACCGTAGCGTATAGCAGTTCTGAACACTTTGCGCGTCGCATCGACGGGTTCTTGTCTACCGAAATCGATCCGACCAGCCAGATCGGCTATGCTACCAACGCTATCCAAGAGGGCGGTGTATTTGGTGTGGGAGTCGGTGAAGGTAGCGTAAAGTGGTCCCTTCCGGACGCACATACCGATTTCATCATAGCGGTCGCGGCCGAAGAATACGGGCTTATTCTGGTGCTGGTGATCGTGGCGCTTTACGCGATTATCGTGTTGCGTTCGCTTCTGCGCCTTATGCGCGAACGTGACGTGTTTATCCGCCTTGCTGGCACGGGTTTGGCCTGCATGTTCGGCGTTCAGGCGATCATCAATATGGGCGTGGCGGTGCGTTTGCTGCCCGCCAAAGGGATGACCTTGCCGTTTGTTAGCTATGGCGGATCGTCCTTGATTGCGATGGGCGCGGCGATGGGGATGCTGTTGGCGTTCACGCGTCATCGGCCTCAGGGTCAGATCAACGACATTCTGGGCAAACGGGTGCGTCGATGAGCGATGCGCCGCTTTTGGTCATGGCCGCCGGAGGCACCGGTGGGCATATGTTTCCCGCGCAATCGCTGGCCGAAACCATGCTGGCGCGCGGCTGGAGGGTCAAGCTTTCGACCGATGAGCGCGGGGCGCGTTATACCAGTGCATTTCCCAGTGCCGTCGAGATCGAGGTCGTGCCCAGTGCCACCTTTGCCCGTGGCGGTATTCTCGCAAAGCTATCCGTCCCGTTCCGCATTTTGGAAGGCGTGATCAGTGCGCGGATAAAGATGAAGGAAAACAGGCCCGAGATCGTTGTGGGTTTTGGTGGCTACCCGTCGATCCCTGCGTTATCGGCGGCTGTGTTAATGGGTATCCCCCGGATCATTCACGAACAAAACGGTGTGTTGGGGCGCGTTAATGCGCTGTTCGCCAAACGGGTGCAGGCAATTGCGTGTGGCACATGGCCAACCACCTTGCCCGTTGGTGTAGATGGTGAGTATGTCGGCAATCCAGTGCGCTCGGTTGTGCTGGAAAAAGCGGGTGCGGCCTATATTCCCCCCGGCGATTATCCGATGTCGATCCTTGTGTTCGGTGGTTCGCAAGGTGCGCGGATCCTGTCGGACGAGGTTCCGGCAGCACTTGCAGAACTTCCAGAGGGCATTCGGAAAAACCTGCGCGTGTCGCACCAGGCAAGGCCCGAAGATCAAGAGCGTGTCGAAAGCTTCTATTCTGACCACGGCATGAAGGCCGAGGTTCAGCCATTTTTTGTAGACATCCCAACCCGCATAAGCGAGGCGCAGCTGGTGATCTGTAGGGCTGGGGCATCTTCGATTGCGGATATTGCCGTCATTGGTCGTCCATCCATTCTTATCCCCTTGGCTGCGGCAATACGGGATGAACAAACCGCCAACGCCCGCGGACTGGTTGACGCCGGAGCCGCAATCGCGTTACCCGAGCGCGAAGTAACGGCCGGGCGACTCTCGGCGGAAGTTGCCCGTATCCTGCAAAGCCCCGATGATGCTCTGAAAATGGCTCAGGCGGCTTTGAGTTGTGGCCGCCCGACGGCCGCTAATGATCTGGCGGCACTGGTAGAAAAGATTTCGGGAAGGGCGCAGGCATGACGCCAAGAACAAAGCTTCCGGGCGACGTAGGCCCGATCCATTTCGTCGGCATTGGCGGGATTGGCATGTCCGGCATTGCCGAGGTGTTGTTAAAATACGGATACACCGTACAGGGCAGCGACCTGAAACCCTCGCCGATCACGGATCGTTTGGTTGAGCGCGGTGCAACGCTGTTCTTTGGCCAGAAGGCTGAAAACCTTGAAGGCGCCGAGGTTGTGGTCATTTCTTCGGCGATCAAAAAGGGCAACCCTGAACTGGACGAAGCCCGTGCTAAAGGTCTGCCCGTCGTGCGCCGCGCCGAGATGCTGGCCGAATTGATGCGCCTGAAATCCAACGTCGCGGTAGCGGGAACGCACGGTAAAACGACAACCACTACCATGGTTGCCACCTTGCTGGATGCTGGTGGTCTGGACCCGACCGTGATCAATGGCGGAATCATTCACGCCTACGGCTCAAACGCCCGCATGGGGCAGGGCGAATGGATGGTGGTCGAGGCTGATGAAAGCGACGGCACCTTCAACCGCCTGCCTGCAACGATTGCCATCGTTACCAATATTGACCCCGAACATATGGAACATTGGGGCACGATCGAAAAGCTGCGTGATGGCTTCCATGATTTCGTCTCGAATATTCCGTTCTACGGATTGGCGGTGTGCTGCACCGATCACCCCGAAGTGCAGACCCTTGTGGGGCGCGTCACGGACCGCCGGATTGTGACCTACGGCTTTAACGCTCAGGCTGATGTGCGGGCGATCAACCTTCACTATGTTAAAGGCATCGCGAAATTCGATATTGCGCTGCAAACCGAAGATCGCGTGATCGAAGGATGCAGTCTGCCAATGCCGGGGGATCACAACGTCTCGAACGCATTGGCGGCTGTGGCGGTCTCGCATCATCTGGGCATGAGCGACGACGATATCCGTTCGGCACTTGAAAACTTCAAGGGTGTGAACCGCCGCTTTACCAAAGTAGGAGAGGTGAACGGCGTTACCATTATTGACGATTACGGCCATCACCCTGTTGAAATTGCTGCAGTTCTGAAAGCCGCGCGCCAAGCCTGTGAAGGCCGCGTGATCGCTGTGCACCAGCCGCACCGCTACACGCGCCTTCATTCGTTGTTCGAAGATTTCTGCGGTTGCTTTCACGAGGCGGATGTCGTTGGCATCGCCGATGTTTACGCGGCAGGTGAAGACCCGATCCAGGGTGCAAGCCGAGATGATCTTGTGGCTGGCTTGACCCGTCACGGGCACCGCCACGCGGTTGTTATTGAAGAACAAGACGACTTGACCAAGCTTGTGAAAGCCGAAGCTAGGCCGGGTGATATGGTGGTGTGCCTTGGGGCGGGTACCATCAGCACTTGGTCGCGCGAATTGGCCGCGCGCCTCGAGTAATTCAGGAGATCAGGACCAATGGCAGAGCAGCTTAAGCGCCGTATCGGCCTTGGTCTTCTTACCGCTTACGGTGTCGGCGTGATGATTGGTGCGGGCATTTATGTGCTGGTCGGCGCTGTCGCGGCCGAGGCGGGTGCGAATGCGCCTTTGGCTTTCCTACTGGCAGGTCTCATCGCTGCGCCGTCAGCCCTAAGTTATGCCGAATTTTCGACCCGTATTCCCGAAGCTGCGGGTGAAGCTGCCTATGTCGAAAAGGGATTTGGCATTCCCGCCTTGGGTCTGCTTGTAGGGCTTGCGATTGTCGCGGCGGGCACAATCTCGGCGGCTGCGGTTCTGAAAGGTGGTGTGGGATATCTGCTCTCAATCCTGCCGATGCCGGAAACCGTGGGAATTTTGCTCGCGGGTTCCCTATTGATTGGTGTGGCCGTGATCGGCGTTCTGGAAAGCCTCGCGCTGGCGGCAGTTTTCACCGTGATCGAAGTTTGCGGTCTGGCTCTTGTCATTTGGGCTGGATTTTCCGCGCCAGCTACACCCGAGTATATAACCCCTGAAGCTATGCACCTAGGCGGGGTAGCCGCTGCCGCGGTACTGGCCTTTTTCGCCTTTATCGGTTTCGAGGACATCGTCAACATGGCCGAAGAGGTGGACCGCCCCGAATACACCCTTCCACGCGCTATCATTCTGTCGCTCGTCATCACATCGCTCATCTATGCCCTTGTAAGTTGGGGTGCGATCCGTGCTGTGCCGATAGCGGACCTTGCGGGCAGTACGAAGCCTTTGGCCTTGGTTTGGCAAGCAGGACAAGGTGGCGATGCCCGCTTTCTGTCGGCCATAGCGGTGTTCGCAGCACTGAACGGAGTTTTGGCCCAGATCGTTATGGCGGCACGGGTTCTGTTTGGTCTTGGTCGCAGGCACCCTAGTCTGTCGGTCTTTCATCAAGCCCATCCAAAGCTTGGAACACCGGTGATTGCTACGCTTGTGGTGGGCGCGCTCGTATTCGCGGGGGCGTTATTTTTGCCACTGGCAACGCTGGCTGAGGCTACATCGACAATTCTGCTAACCGTATTTGTTATCGTCAATTTGGCTCTGATCGTCATTAAACGCAGCACACCACAGGCCGCATTTCGCGTTCCAGTGGCGGTGCCCGTGTTTGGGGTAATCGCCGCCGGACTGGCGCTGATCGCCAATATTGCGGGGGCATGAGATGAACCTGTCCCTGATCCTTGCCGCTGCGTGGTTTATCATCGCCAATGTGATCGCCCTGATCCCCTCAAAGCGTAAACACTGGCCGCAAGCATATGTGCTGATCGTTGTCGGCGTGCCGGTCCTTGGGTTTGTGACGTTTCAGAATGGTCCGTGGATTGGCCTGCTGGTTTTGGCTGGGGGTATCAGTATCCTGCGCTGGCCCGTATTTTATCTGTGGCGCTGGCTGAAGGCTAAGTTCTAACGCCCTCATCAGCCCTGCCGCGCTTCTTCGCAAGGAATGCCTACGAAGGGCATGACAAGCGGCGCGGGCTTGGGTAAACGGGCGAAAACAGGACTTGCGATGACCAACCTTCCCACACCTCGCGGCAAGCTGACACCAAATCGCCCATTGGCGGACCTGACATGGCTTCGCGTCGGAGGCCCTGCCGACTGGTTGTTCCAGCCTGCAGATGTTCAGGATTTGGCGGACTTCCTGCGTGATTTGCCCGAAAACGTCGCCGTCTTCCCGATGGGCGTTGGCAGCAACCTGATCGTGCGCGATGGCGGTATCCATGCCGTGGTGATCCGCATGGGGCGCGGCTTCAATCATATCGAGATTGATGGCACTAGCGTCACCGCGGGCGTTGCGGCCTTGGATGCCCATGTTGCCCGCAAGGCCGCGCAAGCGGGTGTGGATTTAACGTTTCTGCGCACCATCCCCGGCGCCATTGGCGGCGCCGTTCGAATGAACGCAGGCTGCTATGGGCAGTATGTCGCCGATTGCTTCCTCAGCGCCAAAGCGATTACCCGAGCTGGCGAGATCGTGACCCTGACGGCTGATGATCTGAACTTTCGCTATCGTCAGACCGATCTGCCGGATGGCTGGGTCATCACAGAAGCCACGCTTCAAGGATCCGCAGGGCAACCACAGGAGCTGGAGGAGCGCATGGAAGCCCAGCTTAAAAAGCGCGACGAAACCCAGCCGACAAAGGATCGCACCGCAGGTAGCACCTTTCGAAATCCGGCTGGGTTTTCCTCGACCGGACAGGCGGATGACATCCATGATTTAAAGGCGTGGAAGGTCATTGATGACGCCGGAATGCGCGGTGCCACCATCGGTGGCGCGCAGATGAGCCCCAAACACTCGAACTTTATGATCAACACTGGTGACGCAACCGCAGCTGATCTGGAAAACCTTGGCGAAGAAGTCAGAAAAAAGGTTTTCCAAAATAGCGGAATAGAGTTACAGTGGGAGATCATGAGGGTCGGCGAACCGGCCCCGAAAAAATAACAATAAAATCGGTCACAAGACCGGAATTGAGGCACACGTGGGTTTGTCGAGCAGGGCACACCCGACAGTGGCGGTATTAATGGGCGGACCCTCGGCTGAACGCGAGGTGTCTTTGTCGTCCGGGCGCGAATGCGCGAACGCCCTGCGGGATGCGGGATATAATGTTGTTGAGGTCGATGCAGGCCTCGATTTGGCCGTGCGCCTTCAAGACATTAAACCCGATGTGGTCTTCAATGCTCTTCACGGAAAATGGGGCGAAGACGGCTGCGTTCAGGGTATTCTTGAATGGTTGCGCATCCCCTACACGCATTCTGGCGTTCTAGCGTCGTCATTAGCGATGGATAAAGAGCGCAGCAAAGCGGTGTACCGCGCGGCTGGATTGCCGGTCGTGGACAGTGTTCTGGCCGCCAAATCAGATGTGTCCGCCCGCCATGTGATTGAGCCGCCATATGTGGTGAAACCCAATGACGAAGGCAGTTCGGTCGGCGTGTATCTTGTGCATGAAGCAGCAAACGGTCCGCCACAATTGTCCGATGACATGCCGGAAACGGTCATGGTCGAAGCCTTCGTGCCAGGGCGGGAACTGACGACCTCTGTTCTAGGGGGCAAGGCGCTGTCGGTCACCGATATCCTGACGGATGGATGGTATGACTACGACGCCAAATACAAACCCGGCGGGTCGCGCCATGTGGTGCCTGCCGATGTCCCGCAAGAGATTTTCGATGCGTGTATGGACTACGCCCTGCGTGCCCATCACGCTTTGGGGTGTCGCGGCCTGTCACGCACGGACTTCCGTTGGGATGAAAGCAAGGGATTGGCGGGTTTGATTCTGCTAGAAACCAACACCCAGCCGGGAATGACCCCGACCTCGCTTTCACCCGAGCAGGCACAGGCAGTGGGTATCAGTTTTGTTGATTTGTGTCAGTGGCTTGTGGAGGATGCATCATGTCGTCGATAACAGGCGGTCGTATGGATCCAGCCCCGTCGCGCTGGGCTTACCGGTTCGAAAGGCTGTGGCTGACCCCGCTGTTTCGCGCGGGCGTCCGGGTTGGCTTGCCTGTGTTTCTATCGGCCCTCGTGGTCACATTATACTTGGCCAATGATGCCCGCCGCGACGCATTGATCGGATATTACAACGAAGTCAAAAGCTCGATTGAGCAGCGTCCTGAATTCATGGTCAAGCTCATGTCAATCGAAGGGGCCTCGATCGAAGTATCCGAAGTCATCCGAGAGATATTGGGGCTCGATTTTCCGATAAGCTCGTTTGATCTTGACCTTGAAGAGATGCGCCAGCGGATCATGGAGCTTGATGCGGTGGCTGATGCGCGTTTGCAAATCAAGGCGGGCGGTATTCTGCAATTCGTCGTCACCCAGCGAGATCCGGCAATTGTTTGGCGTCGTCCTGACGGGCTAGAGGTGCTGGACCGCACGGGTCTGCGCGTCGGACCGCTTGAGGAACGTGCGCAGCGGGCCGATTTGCCACTTATCGTGGGCGAGGGGGCCGATAAAGCCACCGTCGAAGCGCAGCGCCTGTTCGCCGTTGCCCGACCAATCAGCGAGCACGTTCGCGGTCTGGTGCGGGTTGGCGAGCGCCGCTGGGACATGGTTTTGGATGATGGGCAGCGCATTCTACTTCCACCAACCGGGGCCGTCGCCGCGTTAGAACGGGTTATGGCACGCGAACAGATTCAGGGCTTACTGGATCGCAAGGTTCAGGTCGTGGACATGCGCAACCCCGAACGGCCGACTTTGCGTTTGACCCCAGAATTGATGACTGAAATCGAAGAAAAAAGAGCCACTATCGAAGGAGGCCACAACTGATGAGCGATCTCTACCAATCTCAACGCGCGATGCGCGCGATGCGCAAAGCAGCGATCCAACGCGGTGTTGTTGCGGTTCTAGATATTGGCACCTCGAAGGTGGCTTGTCTGGTCTTGCGATTTGACGGCACCGAAGCTTTTCACGAAGCCGAGGGCATAGGCTCGATGGCCGGGCAAGCCGGCTTCCGAGTCATCGGCGCAGCCACTACTCGTTCGCGTGGTGTGCGTCTGGGCGAGGTGGACGCAATGCCTGAAACCGAGCGGGCCATACGGACCGCCGTTCAGGCCGCTCAGAAAATGGCGGGTATCCGCGTGGACCATGTGATCGCCTGCTTCTCGGGGGCCTATCCACGGTCATACGGGCTTGAGGGACAGATCGAAGTCGAGGGCGATCAGGTCACCGAACAGGACATCGCCCGCGTGTTGGCGTCGTGCGAAGTTCCCGAATACGGGCACGGGCGTGAAGTTATCCATGCGCAGCCGATCAACTTTGCACTGGATCATCGTAGCGGCATGTCGGACCCGCGCGGGCAGGTGGGTCAGGCTCTGGCCACAGATATGCACATGCTGACGGTCGAGCATTCGGTCATCCAGAACATCATCTTCTGCGTTCAGCGTTGCGATCTGGAGCTCGCTGGCATCGCCTCGTCGGCTTACGTGTCCGGCATTTCCTGTCTGGTCGAGGACGAGCAAGAGCTGGGTGCCGCCTGTGTCGATCTGGGTGGAGGATCAACTGGGCTGTCCATCTTCATGAAAAAGCACATGATTTACGCAGACTCGGTCCGTATCGGCGGGTGCCATGTGACCAATGATATTGCGATGGGGCTTTCGGTAGACACTGCCACGGCGGAACGTATGAAAACCCTGTATGGAGGCGTTCATGCGACGGGTATGGACGACCGCGATACCATCGAAATCGGCGGAGACAGCGGCGATTGGGAAAAAGACCGTCGCACTGTGACCCGCGCCGAACTGATCGGGATCATGCGCCCGCGCGTCGAAGAGATTCTTGAGGAAGTGCGCGAACGTCTGGATGTGGCCGGATTTGACCATATGCCCAGCCAGAAGATTGTTTTGACCGGTGGTGGCAGCCAGATTCCGGGACTTGATGGGCTGGCCTCGCGTATCCTAGGCGCGCAGGTCCGTTTGGGCCGTCCTTTGCGGGTGCACGGTCTTCCGCAGGCGGCAACAGGACCGGCGTTTTCGTCGTCCGTGGGGCTTAGCTTGTTTGCCGCGCACCCCAAAGACGAATGGTGGGATTTCGAAATACCCGCCGAAAGTTATCCCGCGCGATCAATCCGGAGGGCCGTCCGCTGGTTCCGCGATAACTGGTAACCACAACATCTCGCAAAATAAGCGAAATTTCGCTAGGTAGCCGCATAATCCTTCCAGATTTTGTGGCTATTTGGCGTTTTTTGGATGACGTTCGCAGGGAATCTGGTTATTCTGCATAGATATAAGGCAGCAAAAGACCGTTTAAGGTCTAAACAGCAGGCGGAACCAGTTATGACTTTAAACCTCTCCCTTCCGGGCCAGGAAGAGCTTAAGCCACGTATCACCGTGTTTGGTGTGGGCGGCGCGGGCGGCAATGCCGTCAACAACATGATCGACAAAAACCTCGAAGGCGCAGACTTCGTTGTGGCGAATACCGACGCGCAGGCGCTTCAGCAGAACCGCGCACCGCACAAGATCCAGATGGGCCTGAAGGTCACCGAAGGTCTTGGAGCGGGGGCCCGATTTGAAGTTGGTGCTGCAGCGGCCGAAGAAAGTATCGAACAGATTGTCGACCATTTGGCTGGCTCGCATATGTGCTTTATAACTGCCGGTATGGGCGGCGGCACCGGAACAGGTGCGGCTCCGATCATTGCGCAGGCGGCCCGTGAACTGGGTGTCTTGACCGTCGGTGTTGTCACCAAACCTTTCCAGTTCGAAGGTGCCAAGCGCATGCGTCAGGCCGAGGCCGGTGTTGAAGCGCTGCAAAAGGTGGTCGACACGCTGATCATCATTCCCAACCAGAACCTGTTCCGCCTTGCTAACGAACGCACCACCTTTACCGAAGCCTTTAGCATGGCTGACGACGTACTGTATCAGGGCGTCAAAGGTGTGACCGATCTGATGGTTCGCCCAGGCCTGATTAACCTCGACTTTGCTGACGTCCGCGCTGTCATGGACGAAATGGGCAAAGCCATGATGGGCACAGGCGAGGCCGAGGGCGAAGATCGCGCCATTCAAGCCGCCGAGCAAGCCATTGCCAACCCGCTGCTGGACGAAATCAGCTTGCGCGGCGCGAAGGGCGTTTTGATCAACATCACCGGTGCATACGATCTTACACTGTTCGAACTCGACGAGGCGGCAAACCGCATCCGCGAAGAGGTCGACGCAGACGCGAATATCATCGTCGGCTCGACCCTTGATCCGGACATGGAAGGCAAAATGCGCGTCAGCGTCGTGGCCACCGGCATCGACGCCAGCGAAATGGTCCAAGATACTCCGGCCCCGCGCCGCACCCTGGCCAAACCGCTTGAGCCTCAGGTCGAGGAAAAAATCGAAGTGGCGGCGGAAGAAATCGAAGAGCTGGCGCCTGCTGCATATTTGGAAGAGCCGACCGAGGTCGAAGCCCAAAATGCGAACTTCTTTGATCGTCTGGCAGAAGAGGAAGCCGCCGAAGTTGCAGCGGAACAGGCAGAAGATATCTTTGCCGAAGATCACACGCCTGCATACCAGCCGCAACCTGCTTACCGGCCTCAGCCTCAAGCGCGCGTGGCCGGTCAGCCTTCGCCTGAAACACTTGATCGTCTGAAGCGTGCGGTGAACAAAGTGCCGGAAGCAGCCGAGTATCAGCCGCGCCAAGCAGCCCCGATTCAGGCGCCGCAACCGGTCGCCGAGCCGCGCCCGCGTTTCGGAATAAACTCGCTGATCAACCGGATGTCGGGTCATGCCGCCGCCGAGCGCCAGCCGGAATTCCAGCGTCGCCAGCCGCCGGTGCAGCAGTATGACGAAGATGTTGATAACTATCCGCAAGAAGACGACCGCGTTGAAATTCCGGCCTTCCTGCGTCGTCAGGCGAACTAAATTACTGATAAAATTTGTAAAAAGGCCGTCCTTTCGGGCGGCCTTTTTGCTTCGGCGGAACTTTGCCGACGTATTTGAGCCCATGTTTCAGTCGGTTACAAAGATTGAATTGAGAGAATTTGGCCAAACGTTTAGACCGATTACGTTCGCGTCACTCAGCCAGCGCCTTTTTTGGGGACCAGATTGCAGACGACACTAAGACATTCGATCGTATTTAAAGGCACCGGATTGCATTCGGGTCGCCCTGCGGTCATGGAAATCTGCCCAGCCCCGGCTGACCATGGCATCTTGTTCACACGAACTGATGTGAAAGGGACAGACGCCCGTCTGCCCGCCCGCTGGGATTTGGTAGACCGCAGCCCGCTATGCTCGCGTCTTCTAAATGCCGAAGGCGTGTCCGTGTCGACAGTTGAACATATCATGGCGGCGTTGTCTGGCTGTGGAGTGCATAACGCGCTTATTCTGATCGATGGCCCCGAGGTTCCAATTCTCGATGGATCGGCTCTGCCGTTTGTGCGTAAGCTGATCAACACGGGCCTGAAAACGCTGTCATCTCCGCTACAGGCGGTCGAGGTGTTAAAAACAGTGGAAATCCGTAATGGCGATGCTTTTGCACGTCTGGAACCTTCGGATTGCTTGGAAATCGATTTTTCCATCGACTTCAACGAAGCCGCCATCGGTCGTCAGACCCGTAGTATGAGCCTTGCCAACGGCGCTTTCGCACGGGAACTTTGCGACAGCCGGACCTTCTGTCGGCAGTCGGACGTGGATGCGATGCGCGCACAGGGCCTTGCCTTGGGTGGGACGACTCGCAACGCGGTGGTGTTTGACGGTGACAATGTGCTTAGCCCCGGTGGTTTGCGGCACAAGGATGAACCTGTGCGCCACAAAATGCTGGACGCTTTGGGGGATCTGGCTTTGGCAGGCGCGCCCATTCTGGGCCGTTATGTCGGTCATAAATCAGGTCACGCGATGACAAACACACTGCTACGTGCATTGTTTGCCGATGAAAATGCATGGCAGCTTAAGTCACTCACCGCCGAACAGCAGGCAAACTTGCCCGGAGCCGGTGTAAATCTGGCGGATATTTGCGCCGTCGCCTGATTGGTTACCAAAATCTTTCCAAAGTGATTTTGCACCGGATTTTTCTGTGCTAGGACGATCCTATATATCGGTCTAAAAGTGGCTGGTCGCACAAGGATAAGCATTCGATGACAGGCAAGGCATTTCTTACCCGCGCAGGATTTGTGATCTCGGTTTCGCTGCTGACCGCGTGTAGTGCGGTTCCAAACCTGACCCCGACCATCTCGATCGAGGAAATGAGTGCCGAGCAGATTTACCAAACTGGCGAAAATGCACTGGCACGTGGTAAGCAGGAAGACGCTGCAAGCTATTTCGGCGACATCGAGCGCCTGTTCCCTTATTCTGATTGGGCCAGCAAGGGCTTGATCATGCAGGCCGACGCGCTGCATCAGGCCGGCAAGTTTGACGCCAGCCGCGCATCGGCCCAGCGGTACCTGACCTTCTACCCCACGATGGAGGACGCCGCGAAGGCGCAGTATCTGGTGGCTCTTAGCTACTATGACCAGATCTACGACATTGGCCGCGATCGCGGACTGACAATCAATGCGCTGCAAGAATTGCGAAAAGTGATCGAGTTCTACCCGAACAGCCCCTATGCCGAGGAAGCCAAACCTAAGTTTGATTTGGCATTCGACCATCTGGCTGGCAAGGAAATGGAAGTTGGGCGGTTCTATCTGGGACGTGGCGATTACACCGCCGCGATCAACCGTTTCAAAGTCGTCGTAGAAGACTTCCAGACCACTCGCCACACGCCAGAAGCGCTTTACCGCTTGGTCGAAGCGAACCTGTCTCTTGGTCTGAATGGCGAAGCGCAATCCGCCGCAGCCATTTTGCAGCAAGACTTTGCGGAAAGCGAATGGTACGCAGATGCCATGGTGCTGCTCAACTCCGAGGGGCTTGCCGCCGGAAACAGCGGTTCGGGGTGGTTGTCGCGCATCTATAGCCAGACGATCAAAGGGAACTGGCTGTAATCGGTCAGGACCGGAGGGCGTAGCATGCTTTTGGGTCTCGAAATCCGGGACATTCTGATCATCGACCGGCTGGAGCTTGCCTTTCAGCCGGGACTGAATGTTCTGACCGGCGAAACCGGGGCGGGGAAATCCATTTTGCTTGATAGCCTTGGGTTCGTGCTGGGATGGCGTGGGCGCGCCGAACTCGTGCGCGAAGGCGCCGAGCAGGGCGCGGTGATTGCCGAGTTTGCACTGTCCCACGATCATCCTGCACGCGCTGTTCTGAACGAGGCCGGAATCACTTGTGAAGACACGCTGATCCTGCGCCGTATCAACACCCGCGACGGGCGCAAAACCGCGTGGGTCAATGACCGCCGCTGCTCGGGCGAGGTGCTGCGGGCACTGTCCGAGACACTGATCGAGTTGCATGGCCAACACGATGACCGCGGGCTTTTGAATCCGCGCCACCACCGCGATTTGCTGGATGCGTTCGGTGGGCTTGAAACGCAGGTTTCTAAAGTACGCAGTGCCTGGGCTGACCTGTCAGCGGCGCGCAAAGCGCTGGCAGACCTGCAAACCCGCATGACCGAAGCCAAGGCAGAGGAAGATTTCCTGCGTCATGCGGTTGCGGAACTGGATGCGCTGGCCCCGGAAGAAGGCGAAGATGAAGCGCTAGATGCCCGCCGTCGCCTGATGCAGTCGGCCGAGCGGATTCGCGAAGACATCTCGCGCGCGCATCAGGCTTTAGGCGGTGACGGGGCCGAGGGCGCTATGGGCGATGCCCTACGCTGGCTAGAGGATTCCGCTGATAAAGCCGAAGGTCGTCTGGAAGAGGCGATTGCCGCTTTAGGCCGCGCAATGGTGGAACTGGGCGAAGCGCAGCAAGGTGTCGAAGACTGTCTGGATGGCTTGTCCTTTAACCCGCATGAGCTGGAAGAGGTAGAAGAACGCCTTTTCGCTTTGCGTGGATTGGCGCGCAAACATCAGGTTTCCCCTGATGCTCTTGCAGGATTGCAGCATGAACTGCGGGGCCGTCTGGACCGGATTGAAAAGGGCGAAGAGCATCTTAATGACGCTCAGATGGCCGTTAGAACTGCCCAAGCGGCCTACGATGCCGCATCTCAGGCCTTGTCTGCCGCGCGTCGCGACGCATCGGGAAAACTCGATCAGGCGGTGATGGCGGAACTGGCTCCACTCAAAATGGATCGCGCCGTATTCCTAACCGAGATCTGTGAAGCGGCGGCCGGACCGTCGGGCGTGGATGATGTGACCTTTACAGTCGCTACCAACCCCGGAGCGCCCGCGGGGCCGTTGGCAAAAATCGCGTCAGGCGGTGAACTCAGCCGCTTTCTGTTGGCGCTCAAGGTTTGTCTTTCGGCTGATGTAGCCGGCGTCACAATGATTTTTGACGAGATCGACCGCGGCGTGGGCGGGGCCACCGCGGATGCCGTGGGGCGTCGCCTGAAAGCCTTGGCCGAGGGCAGTCAGGTGCTGGTCGTCACCCATTCACCGCAGGTCGCCGCGCAAGGCGCGCATCACTGGCAGGTGGCCAAATCGGTCGAGGGTGGCAAAACCCTGACCCGCGTGTTGCCTTTGGATGAAGACGAGCGGGTCGATGAACTGGCGCGTATGATTTCGGGCGATACGGTCACCGACGCAGCCAGAACAGCGGCTCAGGTCTTGCTGAACGGGTAAACGCATTCTTGAAAAGAATGCGGGGATGAAATCTTTTCAAGATTTCACGTCAGGCCGCCGTACGGAGGCCAAACCAGCCCTTAACACCTCGCCCGCTAAAACCCTTCCCGCATGCACATCGTGGAAGACCGTTGATCTGTAGCTAGCGAAAGCGAGGATGTGAGGGATCAGCCAGACCACCGCAGATATCGACAGGTGCGGGGAAAACCCCCGTGAACTGGCAGGACAAGCACGACCAACCGGCGGGCCCGCCACCTTTTACGATACCTTTATCAACACGACCCCTGCCGGATGTGATCCGCGTGGGGTGATTGTGTTGGGGCAATTGTCTTAACGCTTGCGAATAAGTTCCCGAAGCTGACAGGCCGGATCAGCGGCGCGCACATCGTAGGTCGCCACTTCTTCCCATGCGGCTTCATCGAATTCGGGAAAAAAGGCATCGGCCTCTGCTATTTCAAGGTCTACTTCGGTCAACATCAGACGGTCCGCCAGTGGCAGAAGATCGCGGTAAATCGTTTCTCCGCCGATCCCGTAGACCCGGTTATAGCCTTGCGCATAGCAGGTCTGTACAGCTTCTTGAACGGACCCACACACGATATCCGTGAGTGACAGATCGCGCGACACCACGACGTTCAGGCGGTTTTTCAACGGCTTGAACGGCAGGCTTTCCCAAGTGCGGCGGCCCATGATGACGGCACCCCCCAAGGTTTCTCTTTGGAACATTTTAAGGTCTTCGGGGGCATGCCAAGGGATGTCATTGCCTTTTCCAATAGCATGGTTGCGGGCGCGGGCGACGATCAGGGTCAGCATCTTTTACACCGCAACAGGGGCTTTGATCGCGGGCAGAGGATCGTAGCCCGGAAAGCTGAAATCGTCATAGCGGAAGTCGAAAATCGACGACACATCGCGCGCCAGTTCGACCTTTGGCAAGGGGCGCGGGCTGCGTGACAGTTGTTCGTTCACCTGATCCAGATGGTTCAGATAGATATGCGCATCCCCCATCGTATGCACGAAATCACCGGGTTCGTATCCTGTGACATGGGCCAGCATGACAGCCAGCAACGCGTATGAGGCGATATTGAACGGCACGCCAAGGAACATATCGGCAGACCGCTGATACAGCTGCAAATGCAACTTGCCGTCCAGAATGCGCACCTGCCACAGGGTATGACAGGGGGGCAGGGCCATCTGATCGACCTCTCCCGGGTTCCAGGCTGAAACGATCAGGCGGCGGCTGTCGGGGGTCTTGCGGATCATCTCGACAAGATTGGTGATCTGGTCCACTTCGCCCAGCAAAAATTTCGCCTGCGCGTCGTCGGTTTTGCTGACTTTCGGAAAATGGCGCCATTGGTGCCCATACACCGGACCCAGATCACCGTTTTCGTCGGCCCATTCGTCCCAGATCGAAACACCGTTATCTTTCAGGTATTTGATATTCGTATCACCGGCCAGAAACCAAAGTAGTTCGTGAATGATCGACCGCAGGTGCAGTTTTTTCGTTGTCACCAAAGGGAAGCCATCGGCCAAGGAATAGCGGCACTGCATTCCGAAATACGAAATCGTGCCCGTTCCGGTGCGGTCCGTGGACCGAACGCCGTGGTCAAGAACAGTCTGAAGTGCAGACAAATACTGATGCAAGGCAACCCCCATGGTCTTGTGTTGGAATGATAGACTACCGCTAGGTATTGCGGTTTGCTAGTCCAAGATTGGTGATTTTCCCGCTTTTCGCCTGAATGCTAGACAAGCCCGACAGTCTGTTTAATCTGCGCCCAACGCATACGGAGGAAAACATGGGTATCAAATATCTACACACGATGGTTCGGGTCAAAGATCTTGAGGCGTCGATGGCGTTCTACCGGCTTTTGGGGCTTGAAGAAACACGCCGTTTTGAAAGCGAGCAGGGGCGTTTCACGCTGATTTTCATGTCCCCTCCGGGACAGCACGAATGCCCTGTTGAATTGACCTATAACTGGGATGGAGATGATGAACTGCCGTCCGACAGCCGCCATTTCGGGCATCTGGCCTATGAGGTCGACGACATCTATGCAACCTGTCAGCACCTGATGGACAATGGCGTGACGATCAACCGCCCCCCGCGTGACGGTCGCATGGCGTTTGTGCGCTCGCCCGACAATATCTCGGTCGAACTGTTGCAGGCTGGAACTGCGCAAGAACCGGCCGAGCCTTGGACAAGTATGGAAAACATCGGGCATTGGTGATCGCATGAAACGGATCATGGTTTACGGGGATTCGAACAGCTGGGGCTATCCGGCGGACGGCTCTGGCGTTCGGATGGCAGAGCGTTGGCCGGTGATCATGGGCCGCCATATGGACGGGGTCGAGGTGATAGAAGAGAACCTGCCCGGGCGCACGACTGTGCACGACGATGCCGAGCATATGGGCGAAACCAACAACGGTTTGCGGTTTCTGGAAACGGCGCTGCGCAGTCACGCGCCGCTGGATGCCGTGGTGATTCTGTTGGGGACCAATGATCTGAAAGCCCGCTTTCAGCCATCGGCGAAACGGATTGCCGACAATGTTGGTACGCTGGTCGAAAAGGCCCGCAATGTCGGCGGTGGCTCGGTCATTTGGGATGACCCGACCCCGCCGCGCATTTTCGTCCTATGCCCGCCGCCGCTGTCCGAAAGGGCGATTGATCCGGCTTGGGAGCGTGTTGAGGAATGGGCCGGTGGTCGCAACGCCTCGGAAGGATTGTGGGAGGCGATGCAGGACATGGGGCAGGTGAAAGAGATTGCCGTGTTTAACACAGAAAATTTCGTCGAGGGTGGTGCCGAGGATCCGATCCATTGGACAGCCGCGTCCCATTTGCGCTTGGGGCAGGCCGTGGCGCATTGGTTAAGCACGCATGGGCTTTAATAGATATACCTGATCTGATCGGTCCAATACCGCTCCATCCGTTTTAGCGTGTGGGTGATGTTGTCCAGCCCGTCGGCATTGATGATCGAGCTACGCTCCAAGCCTTCGGCGTGGCGGTCGAACAAATCACCCACGGTCTGGCGCACATGACGCCCCTTTTCGGTCAGCCGCACGCGAACCGAGCGCCTGTCTACATGGCATTTTTGGTGGTGCATATAGCCCAGTTCGACCAGTTTTTTCAGATTATAACTGACGTTGCTGCCCTGATAATATCCACGGCTTTTCAATTCACCGGCAGTCACTTCGTTGTCACCGATATTAAACAGCAAAAGCGCTTGAACCGGATTGATTTCCAGCAATCCAACCCTTTCAAATTCATCCTTGATCACGTCCAATAGCAACCTGTGTAGTCGTTCGACCAGGGCCAAAGCCTCTAGATAACTGGTCGAAAAAGCGGCGTGCGGGTTTTTGATAGGTGTGTGTAGCGTCATAGTCGTCTCTGCCGGTTGAACAGGCAGAGACTAGGCCAGTATTGCCGAATATTCCGTTAAGCCAAACGGAATGACTAAAATCCAAGGCAATTAACCAGCACGCATGTTTTCAGAAATCTGTGTGACCAAATCCAGAAACTGCGGCGGGGTCGGGGCTTGACCCGAAACCCACTGGTACAGGTCCAGATCGGCCTCTTCCATAAGGGTTTCGTAATGGTCTAACTCGCTGTCGTCCATCGATGCAAGCTGAGCATTGGCAAAGCTGGACAGGATAATGTCCATTTCCTTAATGCCCCGACGCATCGACCGCATTTGCAGACGTTTCAGGCGGGTCTCACGGCTTTCGCTCATGCTCCTGTGTCCTCGAGTGTCTTGCGCAGCCGTTTTTCCAACTTTGCCAGGCGTTCGTTCAAGGTGCTCATTTGGGTGCGTACATCACGCATTTCTGTAAGAATGCCTTTGACGTCAGCCGAAACACTTTCTTCTTCGTCGGGATCGCCCAGCCCGTCGCCTTCGCCGTTCAGCAGCCACATGATCGAGACGTTCAGCAGTCCTGCAACCATCTGGAGTTTGTTTGCGCGTGGTTCGGAAATATCCTCTTCCCAGCCGCGCAATGTTCCAAGTTTTACGCCTAGGCGCTTCGACAGGTCTTTTTGGCTCAGACCCGCCTTATGGCGTGCAGCGGCAAGCCGGTCTCCAAAAGTAGCTGAATCGGGGCCGTACCAAAGGTCGGTGTCAGTCATTTGTCTCCGTTTCTTCGATCTATCTTGATCGCCTTGAGTTGCTATCTTAGGACAACACCAGACATCTTTCAAACGAGGCCGCCATGTCTTTTCTTTCTGCGACGCTTTCTCGCGTACAGCCGTCCCCGACGATTGCCATGACAGGCAAGGTGGCCGAACTGCGTGCTGCCGGGCGTGATATCATCGCGCTCGAGGCAGGGCAGCCGGATTTTGACACGCCGGAACATATCAAGGATGCAGCCAAAGCGGCGATTGATACAGGCAAGACCAAATACACCGTTGTGGATGGTGCCCCCGATCTGAAAGCGGCAATCATTGCCAAGTTCAAGCGCGACAACAACCTGACCTATAGCGCTGATCAGATCACAGTTTCGACTGGCGGCAAGCAGGTGCTCTACAATGCGTTGATGGCCACGCTAAATCCGGGGGACGAGGTGATCATTCCGGCCCCCTATTGGGTCAGCTATCCCGATATGGTCCGGCTTGGCGGGGGCACGCCGGTTGTGGTCGAGTGCGGTATCGAGAACAGTTTTAAACTGACCCCCGACCAGCTTGAAGCGGCGATTACCCCCAACACCAAATGGTTCATCTTCAACTCGCCCTCGAACCCGACGGGCGCAGGGTATAGCTGGGACGAATTGAAAGCCCTGACAGATGTCTTGCTGCGGTATCCGCATGTCTGGGTGATGACCGATGACATGTACGAACACCTGGCCTATGACGGGTTTTTGTTTTGCACCCCGGCACAGGTCGAGCCGCAGCTTTTTGACCGCACCCTGACCGTAAATGGCGTGTCCAAGGCCTATTGCATGACCGGCTGGCGCATCGGCTACGCTGGCGGGCCGAACCACCTGATCGCGGCGATGCGCAAGGTGCAGTCGCAAAGCACCTCGTGCCCAAGCTCGATTTCCCAAGCAGCCTCGGTCGAGGCGCTGAACGGTCCGCATGATTTCATCACTGCCAACAACGTTGCTTTCAAGCGCCGCCGCGATTTGGTGGTTGGCCTTTTGAACGAGATTGACGGGGTGGACTGTCCGACGCCGGAAGGCGCGTTTTACGTTTATCCGTCCATCAAAGGTTTGATCGGGAAAACCAGCGCTGGTGGCCGTAAAATCGAAACCGACGAAGATTTCGCCTTTGCCCTTTTGGAAGAAAGCGGTGTTGCGATTGTCTTTGGGGCGGCTTTTGGCCTTTCGCCCTACTTCCGTGTATCCTACGCTGAAGACGACGCCGTTCTGGAGCAGGCCTGCCGCCGCATTCAGGATTTTTGCAAGGGACTAAAATGACCGCCTCATTGCCGAAATACTACTTCCGGACCCGTGAAAACGGCGCGGCGGTGTTCCGTGTAGACACCGAAAACCGCCAACGCCGGATCGAGATGGAGCAGATTGCGCTGGTCAATATCCGCAACGGCGAGATCAAACCGCACGGGGACCGGAAGCTGACGAATGACGACATCGGCGCGATCCGCGACTGGATCGAGGATCGTGTGCAGCGACTGGCTTGGCGCGATATTGACGATATTTTGCGCACGGCTGATCACCTGAACCTGACCACGCAATGGGCCCAGTCGAAAGCCACGCCCGAGCAGCTTGAGGCCGTGACCGATCAACTGCTTTTGGCAATGCACGATTTGCGCAGTGTTCTGGTGCGCAAAAAATCGGAAATTCTGATGGGTAAAAACAACAAAGATTAAGCGAGTGGGTGCTGCCGCAACAAAAGACGGAACCGCGTCAGCATCAGCACTGCCGAGGCGCTAAGCCCAGTCACAAGGCCCCACCAGACGCCTTGGGCCCCAAGATCGAATATAAAGCCCAGAGTATAGGCTGTGGTCATCCCGATCCCCCAATAGGAAATCGTGGCAAACACCATAGGAATCCGTGTGTCTTTCAAACCGCGCAACAAGCTGGTGCCGATTACCTGAATCCCGTCGGTCAATTGAAAGATCGCCGCCAGATACAAAAGGATGACACCGTTTCTTAACAACTCATCAAGGTTCGGCTCGCTTGGAGAGACAAAGATTTTCAATAAGGCTTCCGGAAACAGAAGGAACACGGAAATCGCGAACAGCGAAAACCCGATAGAGATCGACAGGGCAACTTTTGCCACTTGCCTTACAGCCGCCCAGTCATTGCGGCCGACATTGGCGCCCGACCGCACCGTGACCGCCTGCGACAGGCCCAGATGAAACATGAAGGTCAATGAGGCGATTTGAAGGGCGATGCCATGCGCGCCCAGCTCGACCACGCCTACCCAACCGACCATGATCGACGAAGCTGTAAACAACCCGACCTCGGCCAGAACGGTGACCCCTATGGGCCAACCCAACGCAAAAATTTCACGTAGCGCTTCCCAATCAGGACGCCAGAAGCGTTTGAACAACTCGTGTTCGGGGTTTTTCCAAACTGCGTAAATGGCCAGAAAAAGAAACGTAAAGCAATTCACCCCAAGCGAAGCAATTGCAGCCCCCCGCAACCCAAGCTCGGGGAATCCGAACGATCCGAAAATCAGCAGGTAATTCATGCCAGCATTAAGGGCGACCGACCCCAGAGTGACATAAAGGATGATAGCCGCCTGTTCGAGCGAGCTTAGATAGCTGCGCGTCACCATAACGAACAAAGCAGGCAGGATCGATATTCCCATGATTTTCAGATAAGAATCCGCATCCGCGGCCAACTGGGGCTTTTGCCCGGCCAATAGGAGTATCGGTTCTGAAAATAATAAAAACGGAAGTGCCAGCACCGCAAACATGGCCACCAGCCAAAAGCTCATGCGGGTAGAGCGGCGGATCTGTATCTGGTCATCCTGCGCGGCTGCTGTTGCCACTACGGGTGACAGGGCAAAAGCAAAGCCGGATCCGAAAAGCAGGAAGATGAAAAAGAAACTTCCCCCTAAAACCTGCGCCGCAAAGGCCTCGAGACTGTACCACCCCAGCATGATCGCATCGGTCAACCCGATCGCAAACTGCGCCACCTGACTGGCGATCAGCGGTAATGCAAGACGCATCAAGGCGCTTGCATGCTGGAAAAAAGAAACGGGGCGAACACTCATCTAAAATCAGTAGACCGCCCCACGCTATGGTTGCAAGCGCTGACGCAGGGGAAAGCTTAACCGCGACGTTGGTCGGGGTGCAAAGCTGTTCCCAGAATATGATCGGATTTTTGGATCACATGGCCTACATGGCTGACGATCAGCGGGTCAGGGGCATGTGCGATCGACAAGTCCTTGTCTGGATAATCCAGCGTCGACAGGAAATGCAGCATCGTGTTGATCCGCGCGCGTTTCTTGTCGTTCGATTTCACCACGGTCCAAGGTGCATCTGCGGTATCGGTGTAAAAGAACATCGCCTCTTTGGCTTCGGTGTAATCGTCCCATTTGTTCAACGACGCTTTATCAATCGGGCTAAGCTTCCACTGTTTTAGCGGGTCGTTTTCACGGCTGGCAAAGCGCGCCTTTTGTTCATCCTGAGTGACCGAGAACCAGTATTTATATAGCTTGATCCCTGAACGGACCAGCATCCGCTCAAGCTCGGGCGTCTGTCGCATAAACTCAAGGTACTCACTGGGTTCGCAAAACCCCATGACCCGTTCAACACCCGCACGGTTGTACCACGAGCGGTCGTAAAGAACGATCTCACCGGCCGAGGGCAGGTGGTTGATGTAGCGCTGGAAGTACCACTGGGATTTCTCTTCGTCGGTGGGCTTGTTCAGTGCCACCACGCGGGCATGACGTGGGTTCAGGTGCTCCATGAACCGTTTGATGGTACCGCCTTTGCCAGCTGCGTCACGACCTTCAAATAACAGAACAAATTTCTGACCTGTCTCAAGCGCCCAATGCTGAACCTTCAAAAGTTCGGCTTGAATTTGGGCTTTCTGGGTCTCATAGGCTCGACGCGCCATCTTTTCGGTATACGGATACTGCCCCATTTCGAACGCGCGGCGGATTTCGTCTTTGGTGGGGTGCCCGTCCGTGCTCTTGGCTGAAGGTTTCTGAGTGGTTTCTGACTTTGCTTTATTCGTTGTCATTCAAATCTCCAATTGATCGGGCGGAGTATAAAGGCATAGCAAATATACCGCTTTGACCCGTGTCAATTATTGAAGTCTTTTTAGACGCTCAGAGCCAGAACCCGACTAATCTCGGTCAGAGTGCGTCCGCTTTCGTCTTGCCAGATGTTGAACGCGGCCTGCACTTGTTTCATCGCAGTTTTTGAAGTCGGGTTCTTGTCGATGACGCCTTCCGCGATCAGGCGCGCCACGACATCATTCGACAGGATATAGCCCGGCCTGCCCATGAACCGCAGTGCATACGCACCGGTGCTACCACCCAATCGGGACCCGCGGGTTTTCAGCATATCCAGAAGCCCTAAGTAATCCGCATCGGGCCAATCCGCCACAACGGCACCGATGCCGCCTTGTTCCCGCAATTCGAGAAACAGTGCGGCATTGTCACGGACCGAGGCAATCTTGGCCCCGTGCCGGATGATCCGCGTATCGGTCAGCAAGCTATCGAACCATGCGTCATCCATCATCGCGCACTTGCCGACATCAAAGCTGTGAAATGCGTCTTCAAACCCGGGCCACTTGTTTTCGATAACTGACCAGTTCAAGCCCGTTCGGAAAACGAACTTCGACATTTCGGCCAGCCAGCGGCTTTCGGGAATGGCTTTCAACGCATCGGGTGATTTCGACTGATGCTGGGCGACCATTGCCTCTAACGCTGCGGCCCCGCCTTTGCGGGCGGCGGCAATGTCGTAGATCTCGTTGAATGCGCGCATGGTGGGCACCTCCTTGAAGTATGCTGCCATCAAAGTGAACTTCTGCCAACTCTTGCTTTCCTAGCCCCGACCTTCCTGCCATAATACCGCAAAACAAAGAACCATAAGCCAGAGCGGTATCTTCATGGCCAACGATCTTCTCGCCCAACAGGGCGATCAATCCTACGACGCCTCTTCCATCGAAGTGCTTGAGGGGCTCGAACCCGTCCGCAAGCGTCCCGGCATGTACATCGGCGGCACGGACGAACGTGCGCTGCACCACATGGTGGCCGAAATTTTGGACAACTCGATGGACGAAGCGGTGGCGGGCCACGCCAACCGGATCGAGGTTGAACTGAACGAGGATTACAGCGTCACTGTCCGCGATAACGGACGTGGCATTCCCACCGATCCGCACCCCAAGTTTCCCGGCAAGTCGGCGCTAGAGGTGATCCTGTGCACCCTGCACGCAGGCGGCAAGTTCAGTGGCAAGGCCTATCAGACCTCGGGCGGTTTGCACGGGGTGGGGGCCTCGGTTGTGAATGCGCTTTCCGATAGTATGGTCGTGCAGGTCGCGCGCAACAAAGAGTTGGTCGAGCAACGCTTTTCGCGCGGCATTCCCCTGACCGGTGTGGAAAAGGTCGGCGCGGCCCCCAACCGGCGCGGGACGTCGGTGACATTCCACGCGGATGCGGAAATCTTTGGGCATCACAAATTCAAACCTGCGCGCCTGATGAAGATGGTGCGGTCCAAGGCCTATCTGTTCAGCGGCGTCGAGATCCGCTGGAAAACCGCGATCAACGATGGGGAAACCCCGCAAGAGGCCGTGTTCCACTTTCCCGGCGGTCTGGCGGATTATCTGAAAGAAACCTTGGGCGCGGCCAGCACCTATGCGGTGCAGCCCTTTGCGGGCACCGTGGATTTCAACGAAAAGTTCAACACGCCCGGCAAGGTGGAATGGGCGATCAACTGGACGCCGTCGCGAGACGGGTTCATCCAGTCGTACTGTAACACAGTTCCCACACCCGAAGGCGGCACGCACGAGGCCGGTTTCTGGGCGGCGATCCTGAAAGGCATCCGCGCTTATGGCGAGCTGGCCAACAACCGCAAGGCCAAGGACATCACCCGCGAAGACCTGATCACTGGCGGCTGTGCGCTTGTGTCGTGCTTCATTGCTGAACCGGAGTTTGTCGGCCAGACCAAAGACCGCCTTGCCACGACCGAGGCGCAAAGGCTGGTGGAAAACTCTGTCCGGGATCACTTTGACAACTGGCTGGCGGCCGACCCGAAATCTGCCGGAGCGATCCTTGATTTTCTGGTGCTGCGCGCCGAGGAACGGATGCGTCGCCGTCAGGAAAAGGAAACCCAACGTAAAACCGCGACCAAGAAACTGCGCCTGCCCGGCAAGCTGGTCGATTGCTCGGCCACCAATCGCGAAGGCACCGAGCTGTTCATCGTCGAGGGCGACAGCGCGGGCGGATCGGCCAAGATGGCGCGGGATCGCAAGACGCAGGCGCTATTGCCGCTGCGGGGGAAAATCCTGAACGTGTTGGGCGCGGCCAGTTCGAAGCTGGGCACGAACCAAGAGATCAGCGACCTGACCCAAGCGCTGGGCGTGAGCCTTGGCACCAAGTTCAACATCGACGATCTGCGCTATGACAAGATCATCATCATGACCGACGCGGACGTGGACGGGGCGCATATCGCCAGCCTGTTGATGACGTTCTTCTTTACCCAAATGCGCCCGATGATCGACACGGGGCATTTGTATTTAGCTTGTCCCCCATTGTTCAGGCTGACCCAAGGGGCCAAGCGGGTGTATTGCATCGACGAAGCCGAGCGTGACGAGTGGCTGGCCAAAGGTCTAGGCGGAAAAGGTAAAATAGACGTTAGCCGCTTTAAGGGTCTGGGCGAGATGGACGCCAAAGACCTGAAAGAAACCACGATGGACCCCAAATCGCGCAAACTGATCCGCGTCAGCATCGACGAAGACGAACCCGGAGAGACCGGCGATCTGGTCGAACGGCTGATGGGGAAGAAACCCGAGAAGCGGTTCGAGTATATTCAGGAGAACGCGAGGTTTGTGGAGGAATTGGATGTTTGAGGGTCGACGGATTTACTAGTTTTAAAGCTTTAGCTTCTGTGAACATCAACGGATTGTGGGTGCCGGGAAATTCGGCTCCATCTCAACTAGGAAGATTTATTGAACCAGCAATTTTTTACAATCCAGATTTCCCCGACTTTGAATTGTCGAACAGAGGAACTTTAACGAAATGCAAGGTGAACGATCAATATTTTGGATTGGTTACGGTTCATCAACTATCTGATTTTAACAATGACCAGTTGGTCTTATTTAACAATCAAAAGCGGCGAATACACTCGGCTGGACATGTTGTGTATGCACGCGACAGATATGGAAATGAAGAAAAGTATGATCTTCGCTTGTTCGACTTCACTCGTGCAATTGAATACGGTGATTACAGTTCGGGTGATTGGTTTGACTTAACAAGTCAGATTGATGAGTCTGCTAATTTTGATGATGCGATACTATTAGCATTTGGATACCCAACTTCAGAGCAGTCGCATGACTACGAAGTAAAACATATTAAAAGTGTTTGGGCGTATCTCTACGGAAAGAAACACTATTCTCTTGTTAATGATCGTAAGACCTTCAAAGTGACCAATTCAGACGAGATTGAAGTAGATGGTTTGAGTGGTGGGGCTGTATTTTCAATAGGCCTCGACAAGCAGTTAAACGCACAGCTTGTGTTTTCTGGGATTGTTACCAATGCTTCGCAATCATTCGTAAATTATTTACCAGTTGAGAAGGTAAAGGATTTTATTGCTCATCTATGACTGCGGACTGTATTCCCGCGCGAATAGCAGCCGTAGGCTGCCGCGCGAGCGCCGACCCGCCCCGATG
>CAYVRN010000011.1:0-23230 GCA_964453855.1 uncultured Rhodobacterales bacterium | reverse complement strand
GGGGTTATACCCCATCAATCGGCCCCCACCGAACGCAGCACTCACGCCGTCTTAACCCCGCGCCCTGTACACCCTTTCACGCATGCACAAGGTGAAACGGGTTTACGGCTAGCGTGAGCGAGGATGCTTAGGGACCCGGCCAGAGACCGGAAGATCGACGATCAGGGGGGAAATCCTCTGACTGGCATAAACCGCTTGGGGCGGGCCCGCCTTTTCTTCTTCACGATACACAGATTGCCAATACCCTGCCCGACCTGTTTTGGCGCGGGGCAATTGGCGTGGGCTTAGGCGGCGATCTGAGATTTCTTGCGCGCAATCCCGTTTCGAAAATGGTTATGCGGCACCTCTCGGGCGCCTGCACCGTGGATTTCCAAATAGGGCAGTCCGGGGTTCTCCATCGATGCGTTGACGACCTGCAACAACAATTCCGGCGATACGTTGGGTGCGCGTTCGATGATCAGCGTCAGGGCGGCCTTTTTGCTCATCACCCCTTCGGCGGCAAAGGTGCCCGCCCGTCCTGCGGCGCGGATGGCATTCAGGGTCAGATCTTTTTCAAGGCAATGTTCCAGATGCCACAGATCATAGCCGAACATGCCCACGCAGGCGTCTTTGGTGTATTCCTCGAGCACGGGGCGGCGGCCGGTCATCGACAGCCCCATATTGCGCAGGATGCGGGCGGCGCCGGGGGCGATGCCTTCCCAGAATACGCCGTAGATGATGCCCAGATCGTTTAGCACATAAAGGCGCGGGCGCAGGGCATCTGCGACCTCGCCCATGATGCCGCGATCGTGGAATGCCGAACCTAGAGAGAAGATGACCTGGCCTTTCCAGCGATGATCGCGCCCGCGTTCCATAAAGAAGCCGGCGACGCCGATCAGAAAATCGGGGGCGGCTTTGGGGAAGATGCCAAAAAGACCCATGCCGCCGTCTTCCCAGATGTGGCGGGCGCTTTCACCGGCCGCGTTGATCCAGAGTTTCGCCCATTTCATAGCGCTGCCCTTGGCGCGGGTATCCATGTACATCGTGGACATGACCTCGGGGTCTGAAAACACGATTTCAGCCAGGGCGGGGGCGTCCTCGTCCTGAATGGGCTTTAGCAGCAGCCTTGGTGTTGTGATCTGTTTAAACAAGGTCGACCGTCGATGATTGGCGGGGCGGTGTGAAGCCGCCCCGAATTGTTCATATAAACGGATAATACCGGCAGGAGTTTAGCCTATTATCCCGCGCTTATTGCTTATTCCGCGGCGCGCAGGGGCACGGTGCCAGCGGTGAACCCTTGCTCGGCCGGCGCAGGATCGTCCTCGGTGTCCCAAAGGATCAAAGGCGTGCCGGATTTGCGGGCCGCACGGTTCAGCGCCCAATCGCGGGCGGCGCGTCCCGAGCGACCGCGGGTGATCACGGCCAGCAGGCGCGAGAACCACAGCGCGTAGGTTCCGACCCAGACGCGTACCGCCAGCATGGCCGGGGTGAAGACAAGCGTCAGAACGGTGGCGATCCCCAGACCGAAGACCACAGCGGTTGCCAGCTGTTTCCACCACAGGGCTGTCGGGCTGTCGATGGTGTAGCCGCCGTTGATAAAGTCGAGCGACAGGCCGTACATCATCGGCATCAATCCTGCCATCGTGGTGATGGTGGTCAGCAGAACCGGACGGATACGCGCCTGAGCGGTGCGTACGACGGCTTCGATCCGTGGCATGTACTGGCTGTATTCCTGATAGGTGTCGATCAGCACGATGTTGTTGTTCACCACGATCCCCGCAAGGGCCACGATGCCCGTGCCGGTCATAATGATCGAGAACGCCTGATCCATGATCATCATCCCCCAAAGAACGCCAGCGGTGGACATGACCACAGCCACAAGCACCAGCACCGAGTTATAGAGGCTGTTGAACTGCGCCAGTAGGATAATGAACATCAGCGCCAGCGCCCCCGCGAAGGCTGTCATCAGGAATTCCTGACTTTCGGCTTGATCCACCGCATCGCCGGTCCATTCATAGGTCACACCTATCGGAAGCGGGTTCGCTTCGAGCCACTCGGTCAGGTAGGCAATCCGTTCATTGGCGTTGATCGCCGAGCCGTCTTCGTTGGTGGCTCCGGCTGCAACGGCAGCACGGATGTCAAAGTAGCGCTTGCCGTCTTCGCGGCTGATCTCGGCAAGTTTTGCCACCGGTTTGCGGGTGATGAAGTTGGCCAGTGGAACAAGTCCTTCCGGCGTGCGGACCTTAAGCGTATCCAGTGTAGACAGTACGCGGTCTTCGTCGGGCAGGCGGACGCGGATTTCGACTTCTTCGTCCGAAGTGTCGATGCGCATCGTGTCTAGCAGGATGCCACGGGTCACCAGCTGGACCATGCCGCCAACGGTGGCAACATCTGCGCCGTAACGTCCGGCTTTTTCGACGTCGACGTCGATCTGCCAGTCAATGCCAGGCAGGGGCAGGCTGTCCTCGATAGCCAACAACCCGTCGGTTTCATCAAACTTGGCGCGCACGGATTGCGTGGCTGCAACAAGATTGTCCCAGTTGTCGGATTTCAAACGCAGGCTGACCGGTTTGGTCGATGCCGGACCGCGCGAGGCAGCTAGAATTTCGATCCGTGTCCCGGGCAGGGCTTCCAGCTGCTCGGTCAGTTGCGACAGCACCAGATCACCGTCCCATGCGGGGTCTTTCACCGTCCGGTTCACGTCGATGTTCAACAGAGGGATGGTAAACCAGTATTCCGAAACTGTCGGGCGATCATCCCATGGAATAGTTTCAAGCTGGATTTGGCCGATGGTGTCCAAAGGCACCGACGCACCGCCCGTGTTGCTGCTCAGACCACCTTCGCCGGCAAAGGCAAAGGCTGTTTTGATGCCGGGGTGTTGCAGAACAACCTGTTCGGCACGCGATACCAGAGCATCTTTTTCCTCAAGCGACAGGTTCCCGCGCGCCAGAACATAGACGATGGCCTGCTCTGGTTCGGATTCAACAAAGAACTCGACGCCTTTGTTATTTTCGCCAAACTGCGTGAAGGTGAACATCACAAAGGCAATCACAGCCCCGATGGTCACAAGCGGCATTATTGGATTTGCCGTCAGTAGCTTGATGAGCCACCCAAAGGCGTTCAAGCCGCTGTTGTCGCCTACTTTTTCACGGCGCTGCGGCTTGGCGGCAGTCATGATGATCGAGGTCACGAAGCTGGCCACGATGAACATCGCAACGCCCGGCGCATAGCCCAGCGTGCCCTCGAACAGCGGTTCGCCGTCGAATAGATAGCCCGGGTTGACGGCCTGCATGACCGACGCAAAAAGCCCAATGATAGCCACAGGCACCAGAGCCGCGCGGACGATCCATGGGGTCGAGCGGCGTAGGCTTTCTGCAATAGTGCTGAAAGTGCGGGTCAAACGACCGGTCACACCGCCCAATACCGGAAGATAGACCAAAGCTACCACCAGCGACGCGGTCAGAACAAAGATCAGTGTCACGGGCAGCATTCCCATGAACTGCCCCGGTACGCCCGGCCAGAACAGCATCGGCAGGAAGGCACAAAGCGTTGTCGCGGTCGAGCTGACGATGGGCCAGAACATACGCTTGGCGGCATCGACATAGGCGTGCATCGGGCCGACGCCTTCGGAAATCCGGCGGTCCGCATATTCCACAACCACAATGGCGCCATCCACAAGCATGCCCACCGCAAGGATCAGACCGAACATGACGATGTTGGAAATCGTGATGTCCATTACCGCAAGCAGCGCGAAACACAGTAGGAACGAAGTGGGGATTGCAAAGCCAACAAGCAGCGAGGGGCGGGGGCCAAGCGCCGCTAAAACAACGATCATCACAAGTGCGATCGCTGTCAGAACCGAGCCCTCAAGCTGGCCGACCATACTGCCGACAATGACGCTTTGGTCGTTCGAGGTGCCGACCTCGACCGCTGCCTTCAATTCGTTGGGCCATGCCTCGGACAGTTCGTCCACTTTGAGCTTAACAGCTTCGGCAGTGTCCATCAGGTTGAAACCACGCTTTTTGATGACCTGAAGAGCCACCGTTTTTTCACCGTTGAACCGCGCGGTTCCGACCTGATCTTCGAAGGCCAATTTGATTTCAGCCAGATCGCCCAAGGTCACGACGCGGTCGCCGTTGCGTTTGACAGGTAGCGAGTAGATGTCCTGCGGCTCATCAAAACTTGAAGGGATTTTGATACTGAACTTGCCTTGGCTCGTTTCGATCTCGCCTGCTGCGATCAACTGGTTGTTGTTGCGCACGACGTTGATCAGCTCGTTGGCTGTCACGTTGTAGGATTCAAGCCGCAGAGGATCGATGATGACTTCAACCATCTCGTCACGCTGGCCCGCGATGCCCGCCTCCAGAACCGAATCCATCGACTCGATTTCTTCCTGAAGTCCTTTGGCGACAAGGTTCATCGTGCGTTCCGGCAAATCGCCTGTCAGGTTTACGATGATGATCGGAAATTCCGAGAAGTTGATTTCGTTGACCGAGTAGGTTTCCGCGCCGTCAGGGAACTTGCCCTGCGCTGCATTCATTGCGTCGCGCACATCGGCCATGGTTTTGGTTTTGTCCCAGCCGAATTCAAACTCCATCGCCACACCTGCATAGCCTTCGGCGGCGGTGGACGAGAGTTTTTTCAAGCCATCGAGATCGGCAAGCTCGATCTCCATAGGTTTAACCAGAAGCGATTCACTGTCTTCGGCGGAAATACCGGGGAAGGGGACCGAGACGAAAAGCGCCGGAATTTCGATATCCGGCTCGCCTTCTTTGGGAAGGCCGACGTAAGCAAATCCCCCTGCCAGAAGCGACAGGAGAATAAATGCCATAACCATGCGGGCGCGCGATGCGGCCCAATCTACGATGCCGGTCATTTTAGCACCTCTTCATAGCTTGCCAGAACCGCACTGCCTTCGGTGACATATTCCTGACCCACAAGGATCACGTTCGCCACTGCCGGCAGGCCTCCCAGCCAGACACCCTGCGCTGTGTCGCGCAAGAGTTTGACGGGGGTGAATTTCGCGGTGCCTTCCGGCGTTACGATCCGCACGCCCAGTGTGCCATCATTGCTGAGTGTCAGCGCAGATTGTGGTAATAGATGGGCCAAGGCGCCGTCGGCTTCGATAAGAATGTCTGCTGTCTGGCCATCACGGATGCGCAGGTCTGTGTTGGCAACTTCAATCTCGACCAGGAATGTGCGGGTTTTCGGGTCAGCCGAACGTGACAGGAAGCTGACTGTGCCCTGCACCATTGTGCCGTCAATCAAGCGGGCACCGGCGCGGACGCCTTCGTTGATACGGTTCACGTCTGCTTCAGGCACGAAGCCAGCAACAACAATGGGATCAAGTTGGATGATTGTTCCACACAGCGATCCGGGTTGCATCAAGCTTCCGATTTCGGCTGTGTCGGATTCTAGAATGCCTCCAAAAGGAGCCGTGATTTCCAGTTTTTCGATTTCGCGGCGGGCAGACGCAACACCCGCTTCGGCGCTTTGAATGGAAGCTTGGATATTCTCAAGCCCTGACATGGCCAGATTCAAACCTGCCTCGGCACTACGTACGCCGGCTTCGGCACTGCGTACAGCAGCGGTGGCATTGGCCACGCGGGATTCCGAGGCATAACCCCCTTCGGCTAGTTTTTCAGCGGCGTTCAGGTTGATCTGCGCTTCGGTCAAGCGCGATTTGGCTTCTTCAATGCGTGCTTCGGCTTCGGGAATGCGGGATTCGGTTTCCGGAATGCGGGCGCGCACTTCGGCCAGACGGGCCTGAGCGTCGGCCAGCGAAATCTCGCGGGTGCCGATATCGATCTGACACATCACCTGACCCGCTTCAACAAATGTTCCTTTGCGCAGCGGCTCAGAGATCACCTGACCACTGGTTTCCGAACGCAGTTCCACCTGACGTGCGGCGCGGGTGTCGCCACGCAGGACAACGGCGCTGTCAATCGTTTGCGCTTCGGACCGTCGGGCGATGACCGAAACGACCTTTTCTTCACTCTCTTCAGAGGAAGGCGTCGGCGCTGCGGTGCTTTCAACCACCTCTTCTGTCTCTGCCGCCTTAGAGAGGCCGGCAAACTCGAAAAAGGTCTCGCGCTCGATCACGAGGAAGTAAAGAAATACTGTGACCAGAATGGCCGTCAGGAATGGTACCAGTTTCATATTTTGTTCTCTGAAAGCTGTCAGCTTCTACGTAGTTAGTGGGGTCAGTGAGATTTCCAAGTGTTTGACCCTAATACGCTAAACTCATTAGTTTAGATCACTCTTTTTTGCAATGCAGCAAAACCTATATGACACGTCTCCGTTTTGATGCCCTTGGCATTTATCAACGGCATGAAGTAAGAGAGGGTTAGACAGGCGGTTGAACCGCCAAGGAAACGAATGGGGATAGGTGTGAGCGATACCGACAGTTTCATTGATGAAGTCACCGAAGAGGTCCGCAGAGACCAGCTTTATCAAAGCCTTAGAAAGTATGGATGGATCGCTGTTGTTGTCGTCCTGTTGATCGTGGGAACCTCGGCCTATTTTGAGTGGCAACGAGTCAGCAACACAAACGAGGCGCGCCAGACCGGCGACGCGATCCTTTCTGCGCTGGAAAACGATCAGGCGGATGCGCGGGTTGCGGCCCTTGTGGCGATTGATAGCGACTCGGCTGATGTTCAGGCGCTGGTGTCCTTGATCGCCGCACACGAAGCAAAATTGTCGGACGATACGGCAACCGCTTTGGCCATGCTGGAAAAAGTTGCGGGCAATCCGGATGCTCCGATTGAATATCGTCAGTTGGCGGAATTGAAATCCCTGCTGGTCGGGGCAAACGTCCTGAGCGCGGAAGATCGCATTGCCGCATTCGAAGGCATGAGCGCGCCCGGTCAACCCTACCGGATGATTGCCCTTGAACAACTGGCACTTATTGCGGTCGAGCAGGGACGTGTCGAGGATGCCGTGACCATGTTGGAAGATATCCGCATCGACGCGGAAGCATCTTCGGGCTTGCGCACGCGGGCTGTGCAGTTGATTGTGGCGCTGGGCAGTGAGCCAAAGGAAATCGGGGACTTTACCCTTTCCTCCGGAAACTGATGTGACCAAGTCATGGGGCACGGCACAATGAGCTTGAAACTTACGAAAACTCTGCTGGTTCTTGCAGCGACAGTCTCGATCACGGCTTGCGACCGGTTGTCTGGCGGCGGAGACACCCTTGCCGGTCCCCGCGAACCGATCCGCGCGAACGAAGGTTTTGCAGGTCAGATCGCAGCAGAAGTGTCGGGATCGGCGGAAATACGCTTGCCCCGCGCAAGAACGAACTCTGAGTGGACCCATCGCGGCAGTGATATTGATCACGCCCCGGATCATGTGGCTTTGGCCGAAACGATTGCGCCTGTTTGGAGCGTTGATATCGGTGCAGGAAATAGCCGCAAGCAGCGGATCACGGCCGAACCTGTCGTAGAGCGTGAGCGGATATTTACACTAGATGCTGCTGGCGTCGTGACTGCCGTATCGACAAGCGGCGCGGTGCTGTGGCAATCCGATATCGCCCCGAAACGGGATGCGGCGGATGCGTCGGGCGGGGGCTTGGCAGTTGACGGTGGCACACTTTACGTCAGCTCGGCCTATGGTAGCCTGTTCGCGCTGGATGCCGAAACTGGCGCTGTCCGTTGGGAGCAAGAGCTGAACGCGTCGGGGGTTGCGGCCCCTGCAGTGGCTGGCGGCATTGTGTACATGGTGGCGGGCGACAGCCGCGCTTGGGCAATAGATGCGGGAACCGGACGGAGCAACTGGACCATTGAAGGCGCGCCCTCGGACGGCAGCTATATCGGCGGTGCAGCTCCGGCAATCGGTCGGTCGCTGGCGATCTTCCCCTATGCAACGGGGGATGTGCAGGCGGTTTTCCGTCGTGGCGGCTTTAGCCGTTGGACCGCGAATGTCTCGGGCAAGCGCGAAGGGTTTGCCGTTTCGGAAATCTCGGAAATCACCGCTGATCCCGTTCTGGACAACGGGCGCGTCTATGTTGGCAACGCCTCGGGCCGGATTGCAGCTTTGGATGCCTCGACAGGCGAGCGTATCTGGACAGCGCGTAACGGGACGCTGGGAACGATTGTGCCGGTGGGGCGCAACGACCTGTTTACAATCAACGATCAGAACCAGTTGATCCGCCTGTCGGCGCGCGATGGCTCGGTGATCTGGTCCAAGCAATTGCCGCATTATCTGAACGACAACGCGAAACGTCGCGCCGAGATTTCGGTGCATTACGGACCGCTTTTGGCGGGTGGCCGTCTGATTGTCGCGTCAAGCGACGGGGTAATGCGTCAGTACTCGGTTGTGGATGGCAGCGAGATGGCCAGCGTCGCAATTGCTGGCGGTGCCGCGACTGCGCCGATCGTTGTGAACGAAACCCTTTACGTAGTTACAGCCAAAGGACAGCTTGCCGCTTTCCGTTGACGTAAAACTATTGTATCGAGGCGGCTTGATCCGCTTCGTGAGAGAATGACATGAGTTTCACCCTGGCCATTGTGGGCCGTCCTAATGTTGGCAAGTCCACACTTTTCAACCGGCTTGTCGGAAAACGGCTGGCGTTGGTCGATGACCAACCGGGCGTGACTCGCGATCTGCGCGAAGGCGCGGCGCGACTGGGAGATTTGCGGTTTACGGTCATTGACACCGCAGGGCTTGAAGAAGCGACCGACGACAGCTTGCAGGGACGCATGCGCCGCCTGACAGAGCGTGCAGTGGACATGGCCGACATCTGCCTGTTCATGATCGACGCGCGTACGGGTGTGACCCCGACCGACGAGATTTTCGCAGATATCCTGCGCAAGCGCTCGGCGCATGTGATTCTGGCTGCCAACAAAGGAGAAGGCGCTGCCGCCGACGCCGGTGTGCTCGAAGCCTGGAACCTTGGGCTGGGTGAACCGATGCGCCTGTCTGCCGAGCACGGTGAAGGCATGGGCGATCTGCTTTCGGTTCTGATGCCGATTGCGGATGAGCTTGCCAAAAAGGCCGAGGATCATTCGCCCGAGACCGAGGTTGCGGTTGATGAAGATGGCGAAAGCGATCTTGAGGATCATACGCCGACCAAAGCGAAACCTTTGCAGATCGCGGTTGTCGGTCGCCCGAACGCAGGCAAGTCTACCCTGATCAACAAGATCATCGGCGAGGATCGCTTGCTGACTGGCCCCGAGGCCGGCATTACACGCGACTCGATCTCGGTTCTGACCGAATGGAACGGTACCCATACGCGGATTTTCGATACTGCGGGGATGCGTAAGCGCGCTAAGGTGCAAGAGAAGCTGGAAAAGCTGTCTGTCAGCGACGGTCTGCGCGCGGTGAAATTCGCCGAGGTCGTGGTGGTTTTGCTGGATGCGGCGATCCCGTTTGAACAGCAGGATTTGCGTATCGCCGATCTGGCCGAGCGCGAAGGGCGTGCCGTTGTTGTGGCTGTCAACAAATGGGACATCGAAGAAGAAAAGCAGGAAAAGCTGCGCGATTTGAAAGAGTCGTTCGAGCGGCTTCTTCCGCAATTGCGTGGCGCTCCGCTGGTGACGGTTTCGGCCAAGACCGGTCGGGGGCTGGATCGTCTGCACGCGGCAATCCTGCGGGCGCATGATATTTGGAACCGTCGTGTCACGACGGCGCAATTGAACCGTTGGCTTGTGGGAATGCTTGAGCAACACCCGCCACCAGCACCACAAGGAAAGCGCATCAAGCTGCGTTATATGACGCAGGCAAAAACCCGTCCGCCGGGATTTGTGGTGATGTGTAGCCATCCCGACAAAATGCCTGACAGCTATTCGCGCTATCTGGTGAATGGGCTGCGCGAAGACTTTGACATGCCGGGAACCCCGATCCGACTGCACATGCGCGGGCAGGGGGATAAAAACCCCTATAAAGGCAAGAAGAAATCTACACCGTCACGGCTGCGCAAGCACTTGGACAAGCCGATTAAACGGTAAGACGAAAAGGGTAGCGTTCAAAGATGACACAGTTGTTTCTGTCTTCTTTGATGCTGTCTCATTTCCGCTCGCATCAGAAAACACGGTTGCAGCTTGATGGGCGCCCTGTGGCGATCCATGGGTTGAATGGTGCGGGCAAGACCAACATTCTCGAGGCGGTCTCGCTGTTCTCGCCCGGTCGCGGGATGCGACGGGCTGCGGCTGCAGACATGGTGCGCCGCCCCGAGGCACTGGGTTGGAAGTTGGCGGGCGAGTTACACAGCCAGCATATGGTTCACGAAATTGAAACATGGTCTCAGGACGGGGCAGCGCGTCAGGTCAAGATTGACGGCAAAGCGGCGTCACAGGTGGCGCTAGGTCGGATTGCGCGGGTGCTGTGGCTGGTGCCGTCGATGGATCGCTTATGGATCGAAGGCGCAGACGGGCGGCGGCGGTTTCTGGACCGTGTGGCGCTGAGTTTTGAGCCATCGCATGCCGAGGTCAGTTTGGCTTATGAAAAATCCATGCGCGAACGGAACCGATTGTTGAAAGATCAAGTGGCGGACGATCATTGGTATCGCGCGTTAGAGCGTCAGATGGCCGAGGCCGCCGAGGCAATTATCCGCAACAGGGCAGAAGCCGTGCGCAAGTTGCTAGCCGCTCAGGAAAACGCGGAAACGGCGTTTCCGTCGGCCAGTTTAGAGATAACCCATGCCGAGGGAGAGCTACCCGAAACGGCGTTAGATCTAACGGGATGCTGGTCAGAAACCCGCCGTCGTGACCTGGCTGCCGGAAGGACGCTTGTAGGGCCGCACCGTGCCGATCTTAATGCGGTCTACCGCGACAAAGAGGTGCCGGCGCGGGATTGTTCGACAGGTGAGCAAAAGGCGCTGTTGGTTTCGCTGATTCTTGCCAATGCACGCGGCTTGGCCAGTGAAATCGCCATGCCGCCGCTGCTGTTACTGGATGAGGTCGCAGCCCATCTTGACGTGAACAGGCGCGCGGCGCTTTATGACGAAATCTGCGCGCTTGGGGCGCAGGCGTGGATGACCGGCACCGGCGCGGAACTTTTCGAAGCGCTTGGGGATCGGGCACAGTATCTTGAGGTTCAGGAGAGCGCGGGCATCAGCCAATGCGGCCCTATTGGAGGCATCGGATGACAATCGCGTTCTGGGATTTGTTCCTATACGGAGTGGCTATTTTCGTGCTGTTCATCACCCCTGGGCCGGTCTGGCTGGCAATTGTTGCCCGCGCATTATCCGGAGGGTTTCAATCGGCTTGGCCTTTGGCGCTGGGGGTAGCTGTCGGAGATGCGGTTTGGCCGGTGCTGGCTATATGGGGTGTAAGCTGGATTGTCAGCCTTTATGCAGATTTCCTGCATCTGCTGGGTATTGTTGCGGCTTTGATGTTCGTAAGCATGGGCGGGCTATTGATCTGGCACGCGGACAAAAGCATTTCTTCCGATAGCCGGTTAACGCGCCCCGGCATCTGGGCAGGATTTGTTGCCGGTGTGGTTGTGATCCTGAGCAACCCCAAAGCCATCCTGTTCTACATGGGCGTGCTGCCCGGCTTTTTCGACGTGGGGTCTTTGACCTTATTAGATGTGATTGCAATCGTGCTGGTGTCGATCGTCATTCCCTTTCTTGGCAACGTGATGCTTTCGGGGTTTGTCGGGAAAGTCAGGGCGCTTTTGTCATCGCCCAGACAGTTGAAACGGTTGAATATCGGCTCTGGTGTGTTGCTGATCTGTGTCGGGATAGTGCTGGCATTTCTCTGATAGAGAAAAATCTCATTTCCGACGCAAAATATGGTGGGATCGCGTGACAAGTGCCCCAATCCCTCGTATAAAACGCTTAAAATATAACGGATAGGGTCACATGGCTGAAACCGAGCAAAATTCCGCAGAATATGGTGCGGATTCCATCAAGGTTCTGAAGGGTCTCGAAGCGGTGCGCAAACGCCCCGGTATGTATATCGGTGACACCGATGACGGCAGCGGTTTGCACCATATGGTGTACGAGGTCGTTGATAACGGGATCGACGAAGCGTTGGCCGGTCATGCGGATTTTGTCAACGTGACGATTCACGCCGATAGCAGCGTATCTGTGCGCGACAACGGCCGTGGCATCCCCGTGGACATGCACCCCGAAGAGGGCGTCAGCGCCGCCGAGGTGATCATGACCCAGCTACACGCGGGCGGGAAATTCGACAGCAACTCGTATAAGGTGTCAGGCGGTCTGCACGGCGTTGGGGTTTCGGTCGTGAACGCCTTGTCGGATTGGCTGGAACTGCGCGTCTGGCGCAATGGCAAAGAACACGTGGCCCGCTTTGAGCGCGGTGAAACTGCCGAGCATCTGAAAGTTGTTGGCGATGCCGTGGGCGAAAAAGGCACCGAGGTTCGCTTCCTTGCTTCAACCGATACCTTCTCGGATCTGAACTATGTCTTCGAGACACTGGAAAAGCGTCTGCGCGAACTGGCGTTTTTGAATTCAGGCGTGCGGATCATTCTGACTGACGAACGGCCAGAAGAGCCGCTGCGATCAGAATTATTCTACGAAGGCGGTGTCCGCGAATTTGTGAAATATATCGACCGCCACAAAACATCCGTGATGCCCGAGCCGATTTACGTTCAGGGTGAACGAGATGGCATCGGTGTTGAAGTGGCCATGTGGTGGAACGACAGTTACCACGAAACGGTGCTGCCTTTCACCAACAACATCCCTCAGCGTGATGGGGGCGCCCACGTGGCGGGATTCCGTGGGGCCTTGACCCGCACGATCCAGAAATACGCTCAGGAAAGCGGGATCGCCAAAAAGGAAAAGGTGAACTTCACCGGTGACGACGCGCGAGAGGGTATGTCTTGCGTTTTGTCCGTTAAAGTGCCCGATCCGAAGTTTTCCAGCCAGACCAAAGACAAGCTGGTTTCGTCCGAGGTCCGTCCGGCTGTTGAAGGCTTGATGAACGAGCGGCTAAGTGAATGGTTTGAGGAAAACCCAGCTATTGCCAAAATGATTGTTGGCAAGATCATCGAGGCCGCGTTGGCACGTGAAGCGGCCAGAAAAGCCCGAGAACTGACGCGCCGTAAAACCGCGATGGATGTCAACTTCCTTGCGGGTAAGCTGAAAGACTGCTCGGAAAAAGATGCAACCAAAACCGAAGTCTTTCTGGTCGAGGGTGACTCGGCTGGCGGATCGGCGCAAACCGGACGGGATCGTCGCACACAGGCCATTTTACCCCTGCGCGGTAAGATCCTGAACGTCGAGCGCGCGCGTTTCGACAAGATGCTGTCCAGCCAAGAAATTGGCAATCTGGTTATGGCGCTTGGCACCGGCATCGGTCGCGACGAATTCAACATCGAAAAGCTGCGCTACCATAAGGTCGTCATAATGACCGACGCTGACGTGGACGGCGCGCACATTCGGACGCTTTTGCTAACCTTCTTCTACCGCCAAATGCCCGAGTTGATCGAAGGCGGATATCTTTATATTGCGCAGCCGCCGCTGTTCAAAGTGATGCGCGGTAAGTCTGAGGTTTATTTGAAAGACCAAGCCTCGTTGGATGACTACCTGATCCAGCAGGGTGTAGAGGGCGCCATATTGCGGCTTGCCAGTGGCGAGGAAATCACCGGTCAAGATCTGGCCCGTATCGTGGAAGAGGCCCGTCAGGCCAAGCGCGTTCTAGACGCATTCCCCACCCATTATCCGCGCCATATCCTTGAACAGGCTGCGATTTCCGGCGCATTCGATCCGGGTCGGGCTGATGCGGATTTGCAGGCGGTCGCCGATGGTATTGCCAACCGCCTTGATCTGATTGCGGCTGAATACGAGCGTGGCTGGCAAGGTCGCCAGACACAAGACAAAGGCATCCGCCTAAGCCGCACCTTGCGTGGTGTAGAAGAGCGCCGCGTTTTGGATGGTGGCGTTTTGCGTAGCGGCGAAGCCCGCAAACTGGGCAGCATGTCCGGCCTTCTGCGCGAAGTTTACGACGAGAAAACCCAATTGGTGCGCCGCGAGCGCGTGCAAGATATCTTTGGACCGCTTGATCTGCTGGATGCGATCCTGCGCGAAGGCGAAAAGGGGCTAACCCTACAGCGCTATAAAGGTCTGGGTGAAATGAACCCCAGCCAGCTATGGGAAACCACACTGGATCCAGAAGCGCGGACGCTGTTGCAGGTCAAAGTTGATGATGTTGCCGAAGCGGATGACTTGTTCACCAAGCTTATGGGCGACGTCGTTGAGCCGCGCCGGGAGTTCATCCAGAAAAACGCGCTGAACGTGGAGAATCTGGATTTTTAGGGAAAAGTAGCGCTGCTTTTAAGTTGTCAGTCATGTGCCAACCTTTCTGTGCTATTTCCGCATAAATCCCTAGATTTTTGCGAGCAAGACTGATTTTCCGTACTTCCATATGCGGAACAATTGCGTCCATCAGCGTAAAAAAATTGCAGCTTGCGCTGTGTAGTGATCGAACGTCCGCTTTTGACATACGGAAAGATGTTCGTTGTAATTTTTGTTCAGAACACGCTGCAAATTCGCAAGGCGTCGAGAATTGCCGCGTGCACATTGCGGCTTGCGACCGCGTCACCAATGCGGGCGAGTTGGAATTGCCCACTCGGAAAAATATCGGTGAATGGAAACGTTCCGCTTATCAGCGCCTTGTGATTGACCTGTCCAAGGTTTTTCGAGTGCTGTTTGAGATCATGATAGAGCTCGTCTGTCGGGGTCAGCCCGTGCTCTACAACCACGTTATCGACAAGACGCTCTGTGATCTCCCCCGTCAGCACGTGGCGCAGACTGACCCGAACTACGTTTCCCTCTCGGGTTAGAGCGTGAAGTTCTTGGAGGCAAGTGAAAGTGACGTCATTGAAGGCCAGATTGCGCAGGGCGACGGCTGAGGTTGTTGGGCCGAGGTCATTCAGAAGCGCCCGGTCCGGGGTCACAAGCTCGACGTTGCAGCCGGTGTTCACCAACACGTCGGCCGTAACCGCGGCGGGGTGGTCGCCGGCTTCGTCAAACAAAAGTATTTCACCTGAAAGTAGCGCTTCTCCGGATAATACGTCCCAACTGGAGACTGCCAGATCGCCGCCTGATATTCCAAATGGTTCGGGCCAGCCGCCTGTCGCGATAACAACCAGATCGGGGCTCTCTGCAAGCACGTCAGAGGCTTCGGCATAGGTGTTCATGCGCAAATCGATGCCAAGTGTATTCACTTCCGAGATCAGCCAGTCGGCTACACCCCAGACTTGCCTACGCACCTTGCCCTTGGCGGCCAGAATAAGCTGGCCTCCCAGCCGGTTTGACGCTTCGAACAGAACAACATCGTGTCCGCGTAATGCACTGACCCGCGCAGCCTCCAGCCCGCCGGGTCCGCCACCGACGACAACCACCTTTTTTCGGGCGTCACCGGATGAGATGATATGGGGCAATGTTTGTTCCCGTCCAGTGGCGGCGTTTTGACCGCACACCGCGGGCTTGCCCTGATTGACCCGGTCCACGCAATATCCCAAGCCAACACAGGGGCGGATGCGTTCCTCTTCTCCGCGCGCAATTTTTGCAACCAAATAGGGATCAGCCATCTGGGCGCGGGTCATTCCCACCAGATCAACGTGGCCGCCAGCAAGCGCGTGGCGGGCCGTTGCAATGTCGGCGATTCCGCCTGCATGGAGGATCGGCAGGTTGACGGCATCGCGGATACGGCCGGCAACGGTGATGTGTGGCGCGGCGGGCAGCCCCATGGGCCGGACCCATTCGGCCAGTCCAAAATCATCGTAGGGAGCTCCTGCCAGAATGTTGAGTAAGTCGACATGGCCGCTATCTTCAAGCATCCGGGCGGCGGCAACGCAGTCCTCAGCACTCAGCCCGCCTTTAATCAACTCATCTCCGGTGATACGCATAGACAGGATGAACTCGTGACCCACCTCTGCGCGCACCGCATCCAGCACTTGCAGGGTAATACGCATGCGGTTTTCCAGAGACCCGCCATAGCCGTCCTCGCGTTGGTTGGTCACGGGAGAGAGAAACTGGCCCAGAAGATGAGAGTGTGACAGTATCTCAATTCCATCGAAGCCGCCTTCCTGGCAGCGCCGCGCCGCAGCGGCAAAATCGCCAACTACCCGGTCGATGTCCTCTTGTTCCATCACTTTGGGAAAGGCGCGGTGCGCGCGCTCGCGGACACCAGAGGGTGCCAGAACCGGTAACCAATGCCCATCATCCCACGCGGTTCTGCGCCCCATATGTGTGATCTGACACATGACAGCGGCCCCGTGCGAATGCACGCCCTCTGTGAGTCTGCGGAACCACGGGATAATTTTGTCGTCCCCAGCGTAGAGTTGACCGAACACAGACGGGCTGTCGGGAGCGATGTTGGTCGAGCCGCCGATCATGGTTAGAGCAACGCCACCCTTGGCCTTCTCTTCATGATACAGCCTGTAGCGGTCCTTTGGGTGGCCGTCCTCAACGTAGTTAGGCGCGTGAGCGGTGCTGACGATGCGGTTGCGCAGCGTCAGGTGCTTTAGCTGAAATGGATCAAGTAGTTTAGCCACGATCATTTCCTTTCGCTCATGCCACCCGCTTGTTCGCCGTCTTCAGGCGATGCCCTTCGTCCGTGCCCTGATCAGAATAGCTGCGTCTTCTGTGGTACGCTACATTGGAGGCTGGGAGCAGGTTTCACCGCATCCGACACCGGTGAACAAAATGGCGACCACAATTGTTTGGAAGCGTCGTATGACGAAGTCTTAGTGCCCGCTTTCTAATTGAGTGCATCAAATAGATTATTGCTGCACACAAATGATTGTTCATGGCAAAAATTCATTTGTAGTTTGCCCAACGGGATGTGCGGAAAATGCTGGAACGATCGTAATGCAGGATGCAACAGAAGTTCAAAAAAATCCACCCGGAGTGGAGGGGTATCCGATTTCTTCATCAGAATCCCCTCATTCATCACTCGAGAAAACTCTACTTTCAAACACTCCTAAATTTCGCAGGGGATTACCAAAGTAGCTTCATCCAAATTGGTCAGTTTCTCCGTTGATCTGAGGTTAACTGACGCAGGGGCAATGCGTTGAGTAAGCGCAGGGGAGAGAAGCAACCAAGTTTATATGGCATGTTTGCGGTATCAGCTTTATTATTTAATTAAATTTAAAAGTACTGATAGAAAAATAAATTCTATTTCCGGTTTACCGCTTTGATAAAGGCCTCGACTGATAAAGGAGTCGATGGTCCAATGTCATCCTCGGTAATTAAAGACGATCAACATATCCCCGCAGAATTGCGCCCTTTAATGGGCGCGCTTGCCGGATGCGGTGTGGAACTTGCTCGGCGCATCGCCAAAGGCGAGGTGGATAATGGCCACTCGGTTGAACTGGGTAGCAACAGTGATGGCGACCAGCAAAAGCCTTTGGACGTGATAGCAGACGAGCTGTTCGCATCGGCGTTGGTGGGCGTGGGCGTCCGCTGGTATGCCTCGGAAGAGCGTGAAGAGGTCATCGAGGTTGATCAAGATGGCGCCTATGGGCTGGCCATTGATCCGCTTGACGGTTCCTCGAATATTGATGTGAATGTGTCGATTGGAACGATCTTTTCAATCATGCCGGCGCTGGACGACGGAGACGCTAGTTTTCTTCGGAAAGCCTCGGATCAGTTGGCAGGCGGGTATATCATCTATGGCCCGCAAACCGCGATGATGGTCACGTTCGGTGACGGAGTGCTTCACTATGTCATGGACCCGGATACACATCAGTTTGTACTGCGGACAGCGGGTGTCAAAATTCCGGGCACCTCGACCGAGTTTGCCATCAATGCGTCGAACTACCGGCATTGGTCGCGTCCGATCCGTGCCTATATCGACGATTGCGTTGCGGGTTCCGAAGGGCCGCGATCAAAAAACTTCAATATGCGCTGGGTCGCGTCATTAGTAGCGGAAACCCACCGGATCATGATGCGGGGCGGGATATTCCTGTATCCGTCCGATGCACGCCCGGGCTATGAAAATGGTCGGTTGCGCATGGTTTATGAATGCGCCCCGATTGCCTTTCTGGTCGAACAAGCAAGCGGTCGTGCCACGGACGGGCATGACGCCATTCTGTCAAAATCCGCCAACGAACTTCATGCCCGCGTTCCGTTAGTCTTCGGCTCGGCCGAAAAGGTTGACCGTGTGGCATCCTATTTTGATCTACCCGAGGAAGAGGTCAGTGCTCTTTTCGGGAAACGCGGCCTGTTCAGGGCTTAAAGGGAGAATACCATGAGCACGAGACATCCAATCATTTCGGTCACCGGCTCTTCAGGCGCGGGAACTTCGACCGTCAAAGGGACATTCGACCAGATTTTCCGTCGCGAAGGGGTGAAAGCCGTCTCGATTGAAGGTGATGCATTTCACCGGTTCAACCGAGTGGAAATGAAAGCCGAGCTTGAGCGTCGGACAGCCGAAGGTGATCATACCTTTAGCCATTTTTCGTATGACGCCAATGAGTTGGGCGAACTAGAGCGCGTGTTCCGTGAATACGGTGAAACCGGCAAAGGGCGCACCCGTCATTATGTCCACTCGGACGAGGAAGCGGCAGTTCTTGGCACACCTCCAGGTGAATTTACAGACTGGGCGTCGTTTGATGATGACAGCGATCTTCTATTCTACGAAGGATTGCACGGCGCGGTCGTGAATGACGATGTCAATTTGGCCAAGCTTGCCGATCTGAAAATTGGCGTTGTTCCGGTTGTGAACCTTGAGTGGATCCAGAAAATCCACCGCGACAAAGCCAGCCGCGGCTATTCCACCGAGGCCGTCACCGACGTCATTTTGCGCCGCATGCATGACTATGTGCACTGCATCACGCCGCAGTTCACCCAGACAGACATCAACTTTCAGCGCGTACCGGTGGTGGATACATCGAACCCGTTTATTGCACGTTGGATTCCTACGGCAGATGAAAGCCTTGTCGTAATCCGGTTTGCCAACCCACGGGGGATCGATTTCCCGTATCTGACCTCGATGATTCAAGGCAGCTGGATGAGCCGAGCAAACTCGATCGTGATCCCGGGCGGTAAAATGGACCTGGCAATGCAGTTGATCTTCACGCCGATGATCGCGCGTTTGGTCAGCAATTCAAAGCGGGCGTAAGGGGGGCATCATGAACCAGATGAGTGCGATTTCAACCTCGATGGAAACCAAGATGGCCAACGCCATTCGAGTTTTGACGATGGATGCTGTGCAGGCGGCAAACTCGGGTCATCCCGGTGCGCCGATGGGTTTGGCCGATGTGGCCACCGTGCTGTTCAACCGGTTTATGAAGATCGATCCTAGCGCCGATAAATGGCCTGATCGGGACCGTTTTATCATGTCGGCAGGGCATGGTTCGATGTTGGTGTACGCCATCAATCATCTGCTGGGCTATGACGACATGGGCATGGACCAGATCCGCAATTTTCGCCAGATGGGTGCGCGCACAGCGGGCCATCCGGAATATGGTCATGCGAAGGGGATCGAGGTCACAACCGGTCCGTTGGGGCAGGGGATTTCTACCTCGGTGGGAATGGCATTGGCTGAACGCATGCTGAACGCACGGTTTGGTGATGAACTGATGGATCACTATACCTATGTGCTAGCTGGCGACGGTTGCCTGATGGAGGGCATCAGCCACGAAGCCATCGACATGGCGGGTCACATGAAGTTGGGCCGCCTGATCGTGTTCTGGGACGATAACAAGATCACCATCGATGGTGCGACCGATGTGTCAACCTCGACCGACCAAAAGGCGCGGTTTGCCGCCGCCGGATGGCATGTGTTGAAAGTTGACGGGCATAATGCCGATGAAATCGCCGATGCGATTGAAGAAGCGCGCAAAGATCCTCGCCCGTCGATGATCGCTTGCCGAACTGTGATCGGTCAGGGCGCGCCCAACAAGGCAGGCAGCCACAAGGTGCACGGCGCCCCTCTGGGGGACGAAGAAATCAAAGCCACCCGTGTAGCGCTTGGGTGGGACTTGCCCGCATTCGAGGTTCCGCAGGATGTGTACGATGCGTGGCGGGCGATCTCTGTGCGTGGAAATTCTGCACGTTTAGAATGGGAAAAGCGTCTTAAAAACAACGACAAGGCTGACGCTTTTAAGGTCAGCTTTGATGCGCCGGACGCAGCAGCGCTTGAGGCTGCAATCAACGCCTATAAATCGCAACTGTCGGCGGACGCCCCGAAGGTTGCGACACGGAAAGCAAGTGAGATGGCGCTTGAGATCCTGAACGGAACTTTGCCGAACACAGTCGGTGGATCGGCAGACTTGACCGGATCGAACCTTACAAAATCATCCGGGATGAAAGCTGTCACAGCGGATGACTATTCGGGCGATTATATCCATTATGGTATCCGTGAACACGGCATGGCCGCCGCGATGAACGGGATCGCCTTGCATGGCGGGTTGAAACCCTATGGCGGGACGTTCCTTGTGTTTGCTGATTACTGTCGCCCGTCGATGCGCCTGTCGGCGCTGATGGGGGTGCCGGTGACTTATGTAATGACCCATGACAGCATCGGGCTGGGCGAAGACGGGCCGACCCATCAGCCGGTCGAAACCATCGCCAGCTTGCGGGCCATGCCGAACATGATGGTGTTCCGTCCTGCCGATGCGGTGGAAACGGCCGAGGCCTGGCAGATCGCCATGACCTCGGAAACAACGCCATCAGTTCTAAGCTTGTCCCGTCAAGGTCTGCCGACCGTGCGAACAAGCCACTGTGATCGCAACAAATCGGCTCAGGGGGCTTATGTACTGCGCGAAGCGGATGGAGCACGTGATGTGACGCTGATTGCAACTGGATCTGAGGTCGAGATCGCCATGGATGCGGCTGATCAGCTGGCGGCCAAAGGGATCAAGGCAGCCGTCGTTTCTGCGCCCTGTTTTGAGTTGTTCGCCGCACAAGACGCTGCAACCCGTCAGGCGGTTCTGGGCGATGCCCCCCGCGTCGGATGCGAGGCGGCGATCCGTCAAGGGTGGGATTTGTTTCTACGCCCCGAGGATGGCTTTGTGGGCATGACCGGCTTTGGCGCATCGGCTCCGGCGGAAGAACTTTACAAGCACTTCGGGATCACGAGCGAGGCCCTCGTGGCCGCCGCCGAGGCCCGCATCTGAGAAAGGTTGAAATATGACTATACGGGTAGGCATTAACGGCTTTGGCCGCATCGGGCGCTGCACCTTTGCTCATATCGCCGAAAGCGGACGCAACGACATCGAAGTTGTCAAAATCAACGCGACTGGACCGATTGAAACCAACGCACATCTTTTGAAATATGACAGTGTTCACGGGCGTTTTGCAGGTGATGTTAAAGTTAATGGTGACACGATGGACGTGGGTCGTGGACCGATCAAGGTGTTCTCGACCTACTCTCCGTATGAGCTGGATTGGGAAGGTGTTGACGTTGTTCTGGAGTGCTCGGGTGTGTTCAACTCGAAGGAAGCCAGCAAGGTGCATCTGGAACAGGGTGCGCGGCGGGTTCTGATTTCAGCCCCCGCTTCGGGCGTGGATCGTACAGTTGTTTACGGCGTGAACCACCGGGATCTGGTGGACAGCGATCAGGTGATCTCGAACGGGTCGTGCACCACGAACTGTCTGGCGCCTTTGGCCAAAACCCTGAACGATGCGATCGGTATCGAAAGCGGTATTATGACCACGGTTCATAGCTACACCGGTGATCAGCCGACTTTGGACCGCCGCCACAAAGACCTGTATCGCGCCCGTGCTGCGGCGATGAGCATGATCCCTACCTCGACCGGGGCTGCAAAGGCGATTGGCGAAGTGCTGCCGGAACTGAACGGTAAACTCAGCGGCTCGTCGATCCGTGTGCCGACACCGAATGTCTCTGCGGTCGATTTAACTTTCCAGGCGGCTAAGACTGTCACCGCTGCTGATATCAACGCCATCATGGCAGAAGCGGCGGCTGGCGTGATGGCCGGTGTGGTCAGCTATGAAACCGAGCCAAAAGTCTCGGTCGATTACAACCACGACACCCATTCGTGCAATTTTGCGGCAGACCAAACCATGGTGATGAACGGTACCTTGGTGCGTGTTCTGGCCTGGTATGACAACGAATGGGGTTTTTCGTGCCGAATGGCGGACAACGCCGCTGAAATCGGCCGCTTGAACTAATGCTATCGGTCTGAAGGGAGCACCAACATGGCTTTGATTACACTTCGTCAGCTACTGGATCACGCAGCCGAGCACGGCTATGGCGTTCCGGCTTTCAACATCAACAACATGGAGCAAGGTCTTGCGATCATGAAAGCTGCCGCGAAATGCGACGCGCCAGTGATCATGCAGGCCAGCCGTGGGGCGCGGTCTTATGCGGGCGATATCATGTTGCGGCACATGGTTCAGGCCTTGGCCGAGATGTACCCTGACATTCCGGTCTGTATGCATCAGGATCACGGAAACAACGAACAGACTTGTCTTTCGGCGATCCGCCACGGGTTTACTAGCGTGATGATGGATGGCTCGCTTGAGGCGGATATGAAAACGCCCGCATCTTGGGACTATAACGTCGAGATCACCGAGCGCGTGTCGCGCATGGCGCATTGGGTTGGTGCCTCGGTCGAGGGCGAGCTGGGCGTTCTAGGGTCTTTAGAAACCGGTGAGGCGGCGAAAGAGGACGGATCAGGCGCAGAAGGAAAGCTAAGCCATGACCAGCTTTTGACCGATCCGGATGAAGCCGCCGAGTTTGTGAAGCTTACCAAAGTGGACGCGCTTGCGATTGCTTGTGGTACGTCACATGGGGCTTATAAGTTTAGCTCGAAACCCACCGGTGACACTTTGGCGATCAGCCAGATCGAGGCGATCCACGCACGCATCCCTTCAGTGCACTTGGTGATGCACGGCTCGTCCAGCGTTCCGCAGGAGTTGCAGGATCTGATCAATGAGTTCGGCGGCGAGATGCCCCAGACCTACGGCGTTCCAGTCGAGGAAATCGAACGTGGCATCAAGTCAGGCGTGCGTAAGGTAAATATTGATACCGATTGCCGTATGGCCATGACGGGCCAGTTCCGCAAGGTGGCGACCCAGACACCCAAGCAGTTCGACCCGCGCAAATTCCTGATCCCTGCGATGGATGAAATGGAGGCGCTATGCCTTGATCGCTTCCAGCGTTTCGGAACAGCTGGGAATGCGTCGAAGATCAAAGTGATCAACATGGATGACATGGCCAAGCGTTATGCAGACGGATCGCTTGATCCGCAGGTTGCCACCAAACTGGCAGCCGAGTAATGCCAGACGGGCGGGGGGAACCCCGCCCTGACGTAATTTAGAGGACCAGCCTATGACTTTTTCCCGCGCCATCAAAATTGCCCCGTCCATTCTGTC
>CAYVRN010000010.1:5787-57612 GCA_964453855.1 uncultured Rhodobacterales bacterium | reverse complement strand
CAGAGCGCTCATAACGCTTTGGTTGCGGGTTCAAGTCCTGCCGGGCCTACCATTTTCCGCCGTTACCGATTGGCTCTAGCCAATAAGACGACGGCTACCAAACCTACCAAAACAATCAAAACCGCAGATGGGGCTGCATTTCCAAGATTCTCCAGCGAAGCTTGCTGATGAACCCGCGTGGCCAGTGTTTCATAGTTAAACGGGCGCAAGAGAAGGGTTGCGGGCAACTCTTTTACGCAGTCGACAAAGACAAGTAGCAATGCCGAGCCAATCGAGCCGCGGATCAAAGGTAAGTAGACGTCCCGAAGGGTTCCCCCCAAAGTCCGCCCTAATGAGCGTGATGCCATAGGCAAGCTAGGGGACACACGCCCCATAGCCGCGTCTGCCGCGCCTTGAGCGATAGCGAAGAAACGAACGGAATAGGCCAAAACCAAAGCAAATGCCGATCCGGTCATGATGAGCCCGATGTCATAGCCTGTTGCCGCCCAGATGGCATCAGCAACGGCGTTGTCCGTCGCGGCCAAAGGAATCAGCAAGCCAACACCTAGAACCGCGCCCGGCGCGGCATATCCAATCGTTGTAACCGGCAGAAGAAACTGGGGCAGACGCCGCCCAGACAAGCGTACACCGTACACCATGAACAGGCCCGCAATCACGGTCACAGTTGCCGCTATTCCACCCACAACAAGCGTGTTGACCAACGCCTTGATCAGGCCTCGTGCCGTGAACTCGTCGAGATTCCCTACGGCATGCCAGGAAATAACCGAAACAGGCAGAACGAAACCGATAACAAATGGCAGCGCGCAAAGGGTCATGGCAAGAAAACCTGCGAAACCCTTGAGCTGGTCACGTTCAATCGGTCGAGCTCTGTTAGACAGATTATAATGGCGCTCTTTCCGACGGCTGAATTTTTCAAGCGCGACTAGAAACACGACCAGACATAGAACCACTAAAGCAATTTGTGCAGCACCCCCGGCATTGCTGCTTTCCAACCAAACGCTAAAGATGCCGGTTGTCAGAGTTTGGACGGCGAAGTAATCCATGGTTCCAAAATCGTTGACCGTTTCCATCATCACTATGGCCGTGCCGGCTGCAATTGCTGGTCGTGCCAATGGCAATCCAATCCGCCAAAATCGCTCGAACGGTCCCGCTCCTAGCGACTGGGCCACTTCATGCCCGCAACCTGATTGTTCGCGGAAAGCGGTACGGGCCAGAAGATATACATAGGGATACAGCGCTGCCGCCAAAACGATGACAGCAGCCGTCAATGAGCGAATTTCAGGAAACCAATAATCCCGAGCCGTCGACCAACCGAAAATCTGCCGCAGCAAGGTTTGGACCGGTCCTGCGTACTCGAGAAAATCCACCAAAGCATAGGCCCCGACATAAGCCGGTATTGCCAAGGGAAGCAGCAAAAGCCATTCAAGCCACCGACTAAGCGGAAATTTGTAGCGCGCGATTAGCCAAGCCGTCCCCGTTCCAAAGGAAGCAGCCAACAATCCCACAGAAAACATAGCGACCAGAGTCGTTCTTAGATATCGCGGTAGGGTTGTCGAGATCAGATGCGGCCAGATATTTTCACTCGGTGTGAAAGCTATCCAAATCACCGACATAATTGGCGACAAAACAATCAATGCAATTAGTACCGCGCCGATAGACCATATATTGGCCTTTGGGAGCCTGAAAAGCGATGATTTTTCGATGGTTTTGGTCGTCATTTAGCTGACATGCCCGAATGCTGTTTAACTGTCCAGAAAAGACCGTATATTGCGACAAAGACGAAACTCCAAGCGCGGTTGACATATGCAGGTCATTCTTCACATCGGGGCCCATTGCACAGATGAAGACCGCATCGTCACGACGTTGATGCGCAACGATGATCTGCTGGCAGAACATGGAAGCATGGCGCCCTCTCCCACTGTTTACAGAAACTTTCTGCGTGAAACACTTTTTGCGATGTCGAAAGCTTCGGGGCGTCGCGTCTCCCGAGACGAGGTTCTTCGCGAGATACTGGGAGACAAGACGACCGATCGCTTGATCTTGTCGAACCAGAATTTCGTTTGCCAACCTCCACGTATTTTCGACGGAGGTGAATTTTACCGTCTCGCGTCAAAGCGGCTGGCAGACCTTTCCCAGCTTTTTGAAGGCGATGAGCTTGAGCTTTATCTGTCGATAAGGAACCCGGCCACTTTCTTGTCGGATGTTTACGGAAAGATTGAAGGAAAAACGTTCGATGCGTTTTTGAACGGCGTTGATCCGCTTTCTATTCAGTGGTCAGACATGATTTATCGCATACGCGAGAGCGCGCCTAATCTGCCAATAACAGTCTGGTGCAATGAGGACTTGCCTTTACTTTGGGGATATCTGGTGCGCGACATCGCCGGATTACCCTATGGCGTAAGAATGAAAGGCAGTTTCGCAATTATCCGCGAAATCATGAGCCAGGATGGCATGCTGCGTTTTCGCAATTACTTGGCCAAGCAGCCCCCAAAGAACGAGGTGCACATGCGGCGAGTGATCGCGGCATTTTTGGACAAATACGCCATGGATGATGCGATCGAGGAAGAAATCACAACGCCCGGCTTATCCGAGGCGCTGCTTGTGCAGATGACGGAAGCCTACGAAGAGGATCTGTACGAGATCGAACGCATTCCCGGCGTAAACTTCCTGACGCCTTAGAAGTTACATCCCAAGCGCTTCTTTGTACATCTCCAGAACTGCTTCTTCCTCGGCGATGTCGTTTTGATCGCGCTTGCGCAGTGCTACAATTTTCCGCAGTACCTTGGTGTCATAGCCGCGTCCCTTGGCTTCGGCCATGACTTCTTTCTGCTGATCGGCAATGTCTTTTTTCTCCATCTCCAAACGCTCATAACGCTCAACAAATGCGCGCAGTTCGTCTGCTGTGACGCGATAGCTGTCAGGGGTCGAGTTTTCCATTAAATTGCCTCCGCCGAATTGGAGCCTCTGACTATCGCCGCAGGTGAAAAGCCGCAAGGGGTTGTCTGAAATACACGGATATATTACCCCACAAGAAGTCAGTTTGGAGATAGTCTGATGGAAATTCTAGTTTGGATCGGTGCAGCCGTTTCGCTTATTGGTCTGCTGGGGCTTTTTCAAAGTATCCGCAAAGTCGCGAAGGCGAGAAAAACCGCCCAATCTGACGATGAACTCAGAGCTTCCGTTCAGAAAGTTCTGCCTTTGAACCTTGGATCATTATTTCTATCCGTTATCGGATTGATGATAGTGATCGTCGGAATATCTTTCAGCTGACAGGTTCAAGCTCGGGGATATCCATCGTTTCAAATCCCTGACCATATTTAATTAGCTCAAGAAGCAGCCCTTTTGGCGTCCACAGCCCAGGTGCTTTTTCTTTATGTTTGATCATTGTTTGCTTTATCTCAAACAAGCCAAAGTTCTCGCCGGCCCGCATGGGTCCCCCTTTGCGGCGCGGAAAATCAAGCGCATGAACAGCCAGCACATCAACGTCCGAAGCACGCTGAACCTGGTTATTTGCCAAAAGATCCACTCCGACGTTCAGCATCGCACCGACACACAACGCGACAATGTCAGCGTCAGAGAACTCGGTCGCCACGATATCCAGGTTGGTGCGCACATTAGACAGGCTCCACAGCACAACACTGTCAGAACGCGGCGTGGGGTTGTCCTTGGTATATCTAAAATACCCCAACCCCGCAGCGCGCCCTGTTCGCCCAGCTGAAATCAGCGCTTCCGTCGCAGGCTGTTCACCGGCGATATATCCGACTTCAAGACCGATTTCGTCCCTGTAGGCCAATGGCCCCTTTTTAAACCCAAAAGCCTCTAAAGCCCCATCGATCCGCTTTGGCTCTGCGCCGTGAAGCAACAATACCTCTGCAGCATCAGAAAGCGCTTTCCTTAAAAGAACACTCACTGGCACAGCACTTTCACTCATCGAAATCGGCAGCTTTTTCATCGCGTGGAAAAAGTCTTGTACACGTAAAATGGCCTGCATATCATGTGTCTTTGGTGGAAAAATCTCGACTGTTTTTGTGACGTGAGGAGACTTGTCAAAGTGACATCCAACAACCGCAAAGGTTTTGTGAGCGCGTGCGACAGCTCATCCAGCTCATCCCCCAAGCGGGCAGAGAGCAAAACATCGGGGGAACCGGCGGATGCAGGCAACCTTTCCAGAAATTTTACTAAATGCTCGACCGGCAACCAACCAGGATCAACTATAACGTCGAACTCTCCGCGCGCAGGCACATCGTCAATAATTTCGAAATGTCCTAATCTTGCACTGCGCAAAGCTGGAGACATACGCGACCGTCCAACGGCCTGATCATAGATCTGATAGACACGTCCCCCTAAGTTTCCGGCCAAATTTCCTGATCGCTCAACCGTAGTGACCCATAACCCTGCATCCAACAAAGAAACGCACAATCCTGCGTCGATGACATCTGCACCGACCACTAAAACCGAAGCGACCTGAACAGCTTGCCCCGAGCGACGAGCCAACCTACGCTCTACCGTCATCAGATACCTGAGCGACACCGCTTCGTCAGACTCCTCATATTCGGCGTAAAGAGAGCGCTCAACATTTAACCCCGTTTCAAGCGGCATAATTTGTGCGGCCTGCACACATTCGACAAGCGCACGTGCTGCCGGAAGACCGACAGGCTCCACCAGTTTTTTTGCCTCGGCCATCTGGGCTTGATATTTTTTGGGATCAGTTACTCCGGAAACCATATTCCGCGTTGGGCGCGGCCCAGATTCGGCGACCACAGACTCGATAAATTGAATAGTATCTGCTTTCAAATCATCTTGAGAAACATAATCAACCAACCCGATCGACTTTGCCTGAGATGCCGAGAAAATCTGCGCATTCAGTAAAATTTCCAAAGCAGACTTTGCACCGGTCAAACGTGGCAATCGCTGCGTGCCCCCAAAACACGGGATTGATCCCAAGGAAATATAGTTTTGACCAAATCTGGTCGTGCTCGTGCATACCCTGAAATGTGCGGCCAAGGCCAACTCAAAGCCTTCATTCAACACCACGCCCGAGAATGCGGCGATGACCGGAGTGGCGCAGTTTTCAATTCTGTTGAAAACCTCTGAGATCTTTTCAGCTTCCGACACATCTGGCCGGTCGGCAATCGGATTGCCCCGCGGATATCCGCGGTCTTTCCCAAACAACACGATTGCCCGAATTTCAATTTGGTCCGCAAGGCGGCCAATTACCTCATCAAGAACTGTAGCAAACTCTAGTGAAAAAATTCCGAGTTTGCAGTCGACAGATCAATCCACGCGAGTCCGTCTTCGCATTCATACAGAAACTCTTGCACCCCAAAGACTCCCACAACTCCCACACGTAGAACTGTATCCGCAGATGCGTAATAATGGAAATGCCGTAATCAGGTTCAATCACCCGAAAATTGCCTAAACTGGCATATTGTCAAAAGCATCTCCGTCAGTCTCTTCAGAAACGATTGCCCCCTTTGGGGTCCGCTCTTTAACATCTTGCAAGGCCTGCTCCAGAACTGCAGCTTGTGTTTCCGCCGAAACACCTTCGTTGATCCACTTTTCCATCAGCAAAGTCATTTCTGTATTAACATGGGCAGTCATTATGTTCTCCTTGAGTGGATTTTCGTGGCAAAAGACCTAGTTTTTAACAGATACAGGGTAGACAGAATTTTTTTATGATTCATGTCAAACACACCCTTGAAAAACATATTCAAACAATCATATACATTGCAACAGAAACGGAGACACGCTATGACACCTGACGTAAAAGCCTTCTTTGACGAAGCCACAAACACCATTTCTTTTGTGGTTCGGGACCCGAATGGAACAGCCTGTGCAATCATCGACTCGGTGCTGGATTTTGACTATGCGTCCGGACGGACCGATACTAAATCGGCTGATGCGATCATCGATTACGTGAAAGCCGAAGGTCTTGAGGTCCAGTGGATTCTAGAAACCCACGTTCATGCGGATCACCTTTCTGCAGCTCCCTACCTTCAAGAGCGCCTTGGTGGCAAAATCGGTATCGGCGACAACATTAAAATCGTTCAAGACACATTTGGCAAAGTCTTTAACGAAGGCACCGAATTTGAACGCGACGGTTCTCAGTTCGATGAACTGTTTGTTGAAGGTTCAAGCTTTCACATTGGACAAATCCGCGGTGATGTGCTGCACACCCCCGGCCACACGCCCGCATGCCTGACCTATGTCATCGGTGATGCCGCGTTTGTCGGTGACACTTTGTTCATGCCTGACTTCGGCACAGCACGCTGTGACTTCCCCGGCGGTTCGGCGGAAACACTCTACAACTCGATCCAGAAAATTCTGTCGTTGCCGGAAGAAACCCGCATTTTCGTAGGGCACGATTACAAGGCACCTGGCCGCGATGAATACGCTTGGGAAACGACGGTTGGCGAGCAAAAGGCGAAAAATATTCACGTCGGCGAAGGCACAAGCAAAGACAAATTTGTCGAGATGCGTGACACGCGTGATGCCAGCCTTGCAATGCCAAAGCTGATCATACCTTCTTTGCAGGTCAACATGCGTGCGGGCCAGATGCCACCTGCGGATGAACAGGGCGATGTATTCTTGAAGGTCCCAGTAAACAAAATCTAAGGGCTACACACATTGGCAAGGCGATACCGCCTTGCCAAAAACCAACGGGCGCCGACAAGAGCGCCACACACACTCACAGGAAACTCGTATATGGAACAGGACTGGATATGGGGTCTGGTCGGCGGCGTGCTGATCGGACTGGCAGGATCTGTTTACCTACTGGTAAACGGACGGATAATGGGCGCGAGCGGGATCATCGGCGGGCTGGTTGATGGCTCGGGCTGGAGCACCGCAAAAGAACGCATTCTGTTTATCGCGGGGCTTTTTGTAGCCCCTATCTTCATCATTCCAATGTATCGCGAAGTCGACACGCATCTGACTGAAAATCTTTGGGTTGTCATCGTGGCAGGACTACTTGTAGGTGTAGGAACCCGTTTTGCGAATGGCTGTACTTCCGGGCACGGCGTTTGCGGTATCTCTCGCATGTCCCTCCGCGGAATGGTGGCAACTCTTTTCTACATCATTGCAGGCGGTGTGATGATGATCTTCGCACGTCACATTTTGGGGATCATCTAATGAGAAATCTGGCTGCACTACTTTCCGGTGGATTGTTCGGGATCGGACTTACGGTTTCGGGAATGATTGACACAACCAAAGTTCAGGGATGGCTGGACGTATTCGGCGAATGGGACCCAACATTGGCGTTTGTCATTGGTGGTGCCCTAATCCCCATGTCGATTGCGTGGCGGTTAACAAACAACCGCAAGCCACTGGCTGGTGGAGAGTTTCCGCCCCCTCCGGCCCCGGTGATCGGGCGCAATCTGATACTTGGATCAACCCTATTCGGAATGGGTTGGGGGCTGGCAGGGCTATGTCCTGGCCCTGCAATCGCCTCACTTAGCATCGGAGGCAGTGGCGGCATTGTATTTGTCGCAGCTATGGCATTTGGAATGCTCATGGCACCGGCATTGAAAGCCCGGTTAGACACCGCAGTTCCCGTCGCTAGCTAAATCAGCAAAGCTTCAGTTGAAGCCCGCTCTTTGAGCGGGCTTCGTTTTAAGTCTCAGTCGCCTCCAAGTGCTGCGTCTGCTCCGGTTCGATCCCAATACTGGCCTGCTTTTTTGCAGAAGCCTTGGAGTAAATTGGGTCAATCTCGCCAATCGATTTTATTTTAATCGCGCGCGCGCCGTTGACTTGTCCCAATTTTCCCCGAGCTATCTGCATCTTACCCGAGATCATCATCACATCTGTAAAAGAAGGTTTATCCAGCGGAATCACCTGCCCTATTGAAAGGGACCTGACAAAATCAAAGGGCAAACGCAGACTTTGAGCGACGACTTGAACATCCAATTTGGCAGATCGGACCGCCTTGGTTAGGTCCGGTGACCAGGTTTCAATACCGCCCGAAGCTTCGTTGGCTTCCTGCTTATTAAGCCCAACAGGTAGTGCCAGTGTTAAACACATGCGAGAACGATCGCCCAAAGGTGTGAATTTCAGTCTAAAAACGGTATACTCGGTATCATCCAGCAAGTTGCCCAGATCGTGATAATCTTGTGCACTTGCTCCGAAGCGAAAGCCTTTGGTAAAACTCACATCGGCTCCCAAAGAGTTTCCTTGCTCTAATCGGATCAAGAAAGCATCGATAAACGGTTCGACAAGTGCGGCATCTGTCCGTGTCATTTGCCGGTCAACAACTGGCGTGCCGCTGACTTGGCCCAGCGTGCTTATCTCAACGATCGACTGGATAAATTCCAAACTCAGCAAACACGCCCCACGCCGACCGTCTCCCCCTTCGAGTACTAAGATCAGGTTGTCGTTTTCCGCCGAGCATAAAAAATCAGACAGGCCGACCAGTGTTTTTTGTTCCGATACAACCACAAGCTTCAGGCGAAAAAGCGCTTCGGCAGTTTGAATGATGCTGCGCTTGAGTGCGCGCAGAACCCTGCCCGAATGGTGATTTTCGGACTTGCGGGTCATTTTTTTAAAGCAGAGTTCGCTTCGAGTGAAGGCATGGGAAATCCGTATTGCTCAGAGCTTGCGTAGCGCGTCGTCATTAGCAATCGGTTAATTTGCCTTTAAAGGGAGCGTCACGCGAAACGCGGCCCCTGCTTGCCCGGGCAGGTAGGCTATTGTTCCCCCTAGCCTGCTGGTGATTTCACGGCAGATGGCCAAGCCTAGCCCTGCGCCCGCCGACCGATCAGAAACGCGCGCAAATTTTTCAAAGATCATATCCTGATCTTCTCGCGGCACACCGCTCCCATTATCTACGAAGTCCAAGACAACAAATTCGCCTTCGGTATGCGCGGCAATCGTAAGCTCGGGGAAGTCATTGTCGCAATATTTTGCAGCGTTTGTAATCAGGTTTATGAGAACCTGTTTAAACCGGTCTAAATCGGTTGTTATTCGAAGGTCCTCATTTGACTTTACGCGGCGGATTTTAAGTTGCTCGTCCGACAAATTGGTTGCAGTGATAGATTGCGTTATGACATCGCTCAGGTTTGAATCGGTATAGGTCATCTTGACTTGACCATTTTCAAGCACACTCAGATCAAGCAGATCATCAAGCAACCGAGTCAACCGCAAGGTTTCTCCATGAATGATTCCGGCGTATTTTGTACGCATTTCATCGGGCAAATTTTGTCCGTCGCCCAAAATTTCCGAAAATGCGCGGATAGACGCCATCGGAGTTCGCAGTTCATGGCTGATCTGAGACAGGAAGGCGTCTTTTTGTTCAGACAGAAGGGTCAGCTTTTCGTTGGCTTCAGTTAGCTTCCGTGCCGTTCGCGCCAGTTCATCGGACTTCGCTTCCAATTGGCTGGAATACTCCATAATTTGCGCCGCCTCATCGGCAACTCGCAAAAGGTCATCAACCGAAACGCTGGATCGACCGACGATTTGGGCAACCATTGCATGCGCCGTAGCGGCCCCGACGCTGCCGGCGAGCTTGCGTTCCAGTCGCAGCAAAAAATCGGGCGTAATATCAGGTAGGTAGCCCGCCCCCCCCTGACGCGAACACTCTTTGCGGAAGAATTCCTGCGCATCAAGAGTTCCAATTATGCGTTGCGTCATAATCAGCAAATCCTCGGCTTCGGCGCGGCCCTTGCTCCACGTACTCGCCCCGGCCGAGTGATCAAACACGTTTACAAATTGCGCGCCCTGCAAACGCTCGAGAGGATTTGGGAAGGTGACAAGCGAAACGCATACAAACATCCCGACATTGAGAGAAATGCTCCAGAATAAAGAATGGACAAGTGGGTCCATTCCCGAAATGCCGAATAGGGCATATGGCTTCAACCACGCCAGCCCGAACAACCCATTTTCAAGGGTCTCGGAGGAAAGTATTGCGTCGGGCCCGAAGCCCGGAAGGAAGAATGTGAAAGCCCAAATTGTAAAACCGGTGACCAGACCCGAGATTGCGCCGAACCGGTTTGCTGCACGCCACAGGATCCCTCCAATCATCGCCGGCAAAAGCTGAGCAATGCCTGCAAATGAGATCAATCCGATTGCGGCAAGTGCGCCACCTTCGCCCGAAACCTTGAGGTAGAAATACCCCAGAGCAACCACCCCAGCGATCGAGAAACGGCGGGAATAAAGCACAAACTGCCGCACGTCTCCAGCCATGGAAACCTGGCGGTTGGTCAAAGTTAACCAGAGCGGCATTACGATGTGGTTGGAAACCATCGTGGACAATGCAATGGCCGCGACAATGACCATCGAGGTTGAGGCCGAGAACCCACCGATAAAAGCCAACATAGCAAGACCGGTACGCCCTTCCGACAGTGGGACAGTCAAAACGAACAAGTCCGGATTGGCATCTGCGGGCAGAAGTTGCAGCCCTGCTACAGCAATTGGAACCACAAACAGGCTCATGAACAAGACATATACCGGAAAGGCCCAACTTGCTGTCGCAAGGTGGTTTTCGTCATCATTTTCGACAACCATAACCTGAAACATGCGAGGAAGCGCAATGAAAGCGGCTGCAGAGACAAACAAAATGCCGGTCCAACGCCCACCGTCGAAATGCCACGAAGAAATGCGCGAGGCGTCAATGGCAGCAAAAGTTTCGGAGACGCCTCCCATGAGCCACCAGACAACGTATGCACCGACCATAAACAATGCGGCAAGCTTGACCACGGCCTCCAGCGCGATCGCTGTGACCACACCATGGTGTCTCTCATTGGCATCAAGGTTCCGCGTACCGAAGATGACCGTGAAAACCGCCAGCCCAACGGCTACCCAAAAGGCCGTGGCCTGCCTGTCAAAAAATGTTCCCTCGGTGGCGGAAACATCGATAAACGCGTTAAACGAGAGCGATACGGATTGCAGTTGCAGCGCGATATATGGGGTTGTTCCGATCACGGCCAATATCGTTACGATTATGGCAATGGTGTTTGATTTTCCGTAGCGCGACGAAATCATGTCGGCGATAGATGTGATCCGTTGCGTACGCCCGATACGCACGATTTTTCGAAGAAGCCACCACCAACCGACCAGAACGAGCGTTGGCCCCAGATAAATGGCCAGAAATTCGAGCCCTCCACGCGCGGCGGATCCAACCGCCCCATAAAAAGTCCAAGCGGTACAGTAGACAGAGAGTGACAGAGTATACACGTAAGGGCTGCGCATCCACGCACCCTGCCCCTTTGAAGCTAGCCGTTCGGCATAAAACGCAACTAGGAATAAACCGATAACATAGGCAAGGGACACAAGGACGAGCGTATTCACGACAGTCATGACGACGACGCGCTTTCTTCGCTCCCTGGGACATTGATGACCGGAGCGTTGAGCAACCGTGACAGGTAAACCGCTAACACTATTATGAATGTCCATGCACAAAACAGGAATATCCATGCTTGCGACGTAGTGATGATCTGTTCAGGTGAACCCATCGACCAAAGACCGGGAACAAAAAAAAGAAAAATTGCCAAGACTGGCAAAAGGCGAGAGGCATCCCGCGCGCGCCGTCTTCGATAACTTTGCTTTTCAAGAAAAACGGATCTGTTTTGCACTCTCAACCGGCCACCAAAGCCCGCATTTTTTCGAGCACCTCAGAGTTTGAAAATGGTTTGGTCATGAATTGTGTCGCCCCGAGAGACTCGGCCATTTCGCGATCCTTTGCCTGACCACGCGCAGTCAACATAAGAACAGGAATAACGGAAAGCTCGGGATCATGCCGAAGTTCCTGTAAAACTTCAAATCCGGTCCGTCCAGGTAGCATCACGTCCAATACGATGGCGTCAGGCATTCTGCGCCGAACTTCTTCGACCGCATCCGTCCCATTTGAGTGAGAAGCCACGCGCCACCCATCGCGAGACAGGATAAACCCTACAGCCTCGATAATATTCGGCTCGTCTTCGATTAGAAGAACTGTCTTGCCCATTCCAAACCCTATTCCCGTCGCGTCCCTAACTATTGCCAGATAAACCACGACTGTCAAAACTATCTGTTAGAATAGATGGCTCACGACGAGCAGCGCAGTCTGATAGCGTGCAGATACGACAGTTCACACCGACATTTACTTCGTTTCTGCCTAAATCAGTCGCGCGCCAAACCAACATATGAGCCTGATATCGCGGCACCTGCCCGCTTGCAAAATCATTCACCGGAACTGCTACCGAAAGACAGTTCAAAGAAACCCCATCACGCCCAAACTGACGAATGCGGGATATTTGCGGGACAAGCGGGCGGGAAAACGCCTCAAAAGCAGGCCAGAGCGGACAAGCTTGCCCTGTTCGGGGTATTGAAAACCCAATACACGGTCTGCGCATCAAAAGGGCTCCGGAAGCGTCCGAACACACGTATCCATACTCGCGCGACCCTCCAAACGAACGAAAAGACAGCCTGAACATCAAATCCGGAAGCGACACACCGGACGTGGCTGCAATCTGGAGCGGGTCCATTCCCTGTTCTTCGAATTTCATAAGTGACTGCAAAGGCAATTTTTGCTCAACATCCTCGTAGCGCTCTAAAAAGGTCAACGCCAACTCTTTAGCAGCCGGAGATTTCAGACTGCCATCGGTATCAATAATTTCTGTATATCCCGATGCCTTAATAACACCTCGGTCCATTTCGGAAAGTTGGTAATTGCAAGCGCTTAGAAAGCTGTCGAATTCCTCTTCAGGTGTTGCATGGCCAGTCTCGGTTTCTTTGTCCGGGTCAAGATAACTTACCAACGATTGGCTGGTCTGAGAGAGCCTAGCGCTGTCCTCGAAAATGTTTCTTTGAAATCTGTCCTGCCATTCGCGCTCGAGGTTATTTGACTCAACAAGAATGGACGCGCTCGACTGAATCGCTGCAACGGATGAGAGAATTTCGTGAAGGGAGTCCGACAAAAAGGGGTCATGGGACAGGCGATCACTGAGCGTTTGCACAGCTTGCCGTAATCCACCCACGTCTTTGTGCAACTCAATGACAAGCTGCGCCCATCCTGGAAACCGCCCGGCGAACTCTTCGACCCGATCCTGTTCGACTTCTGTCCCCAGCGTTTCGGCCCCTGCCTGCAACAAACCATTAAGCAGTGCAGCTTCTGCTCCTTCGCTTAAAGACGCGGATTCTACCTTAAGGGCAGCAGCAATATCCAACAACAGCTTTCCAGCGATTCTCCTGCGATCATGCTCGATCAAATTCAGATAGGCAGGCGAAATTCCGATGGTTTTCGCTAAATCCGTCTGACGCATTCCAAGAAACAGTCGGCGTTCGCGAATTCTTGACCCAACCGAGGATGGTTTTTTCAAGCTGCCCTCCTTTGAATTCAATGACTTTCTGCAAGTGCACGAAAATTATTTTACAACAAATCAGAAATGATTGTAACATATTTTACAGAATTATTGTTTTAACAAAAGCAGTTGTTGCGAAATTTTCTAATCCTAAGGAATAATTAACCTGCACAAACTGTGCCCGCTGGTGCGCGTTGAGGAGCGCTCTCCAGCGATTCATGAAACGGGAGGAATTCCATGACCAATAAACTGACTCGCCGTGGCGTGCTGAAATCTGGTGCCATAGCTGGCGCTGGCGTTGCGCTGCCGACGATCTTCACCTCAAGCGCGCACGCGTTCACCAACGAACCCACCGGTTCGACCGTGACCTTGGGTTTCAATGTTCCGCAGACCGGTCCGTACGCGGAAGAAGGTTTCGACGAACTTCGCGCACAAGAGCTCGCAGTTGAGCACCTGAACGGTATGGGCGACGGCGGCATGCTGAATACTTTCAGCTCAAAAGCTCTGTCGGGCAACGGCATCCTGGGCAAAAAAGTTCAGTTCGTCACCGGCGATACCGCAACCAAATCCGACGTAGCACGTGCATCGGCACGTTCGATGATCGAAAAAGACGGCGTGACAATGATCAACGGCGGATCGTCTTCGGGCGTTGCCGTTGCGGTTCAAGGCCTCTGCCAAGAAGCTGGCATCATTTTCATGGCCGGTCTGACCCACTCGAACGATACCACCGGTAAAGACCGTAAAGCAAATGGCTTCCGCCACTTCTTCAACGGTTACATGTCTGGCGCAGCTTTGGCTCCGATCCTTGGTAAAGAGCTGGGAACCGATCGTCGCGCTTATCACCTGACTGCCGACTATACATGGGGCTGGACACAGCAAGAATCCATGGCTGGCGCAACCGAAGCGATGGGCTGGGAAACCGTCAACAACGTGCTAACACCAGTCGGTGCGGGTGACTTCTCATCCTACATTGCGCCTGTTCTTAACTCTGGCGCTGATGTTCTGGTTCTTAACCACTATGGTGGCGACATGGTGAACTCGCTGACCCAAGCCATTCAGTTCGGCTTGAAAGACAAACAGGTCAACGGCAAAAACTTTGAAATCGTTGTACCTTTGTACTCTGAACTTATGGCTGCTGGCGCTGGCGAAAACATCAAAGGCATCTATGGTTCGATGAACTGGAACTGGCAGCTACAGGACGAAGGCACCAAAGCATTCGTTAAATCGTTCGGTGAAAAGTACGGTCGTCCGCCGTCCAACTCGGCGCACACTTGCTATGTACAAACCCTGCTATATGCTGACGCTGTTGAACGCGCAGGTTCGTTCGCACCTTGCGCCGTTGCCGAAGCACTCGAAGGCTTTGCGTTTGACGGAATGGGCAATGGTCCAACATTGTATCGCGCAGAAGACCACCAGTGCTTTAAAGACGTTCTAGTAGTGAAAGGTGCTGACAACCCGACGACACAATACGACACTCTGGAAGTTGTTGAGGTTACTCCGGTCGAGCAAGTTACATACGCTCCGAACCACCCGATGTTTGGTGGCGACGAAGCTTCGCTTGGCGAATGTAACAACGGCGCATAAGCTCTCTCCCAAAACATTGACCGCCCTTCGGGGCGGTCAAGCTTAACTGACATGGCCATGAACAGGATGGTCATAACGCATTCCCCACAGGTGGCAACATGGACGCAATTCTCCTTCAGATCCTGAACGGGCTCGACAAGGGTTCGGCTTACGCGCTTATCGCGCTAGGCTTGACACTGATTTTCGGCACACTTGGTGTTGTAAACTTTGCCCACGGCGCATTGTTTATGATCGGTGCTTTCTGCGCAGTCACGCTGCAGAAAATCTTTAACCTCAGCTTCGAGACTGTTGATCCGACCAAAACAGACTTTTTGGGAAACCCCCTGAAAGTGCAAACACCCTACGTCGAATCCTGGTTCGGTGAAGCCGCCGGACAATCGATCATCGACTGGTCCGTTCCGCTTGCCATCTTCCTGACAGTCCCTGTCATGCTGATTGTAGGGTACACAATGGAGCGCGGCCTGATCAAGCACTTCTACAAGCGTCCCCACGCCGATCAGATCCTCGTGACCTTCGGTTTGGCAATCGTTTTGCAGGAAATCGTCAAGTATTACTTCGGTGCAAACCCGATTCAGACTCCAGCACCTGACATCTTCAAGGGTTCTTTCGATTTCGGCGTCATGCTGGGCTTTGACCCGAACGTCATCATCTATCCATACTGGCGTTTGGTCTACTTCTTGTTTGCAGCCGTTATCATCGGCGGTGTCGTCAGCTTCCTGCAATTCACCACCTTCGGAATGGTCGTACGCGCAGGCATGGCCGACCGCGAAACCGTAGGACTGCTGGGAATTAACATTGACCGCCGCTTTACCATCATGTTCGGTGTCGCAGCTGCGGTCGCAGGTCTGGCGGGTGTAATGTACGGACCGATTTTGGCCCCCAACTATCACATGGGCATGGACTTCCTTGTCCTCAGCTTTGTTGTGGTCGTTGTTGGCGGCATGGGTTCGCTTCCAGGCGCAATCGCCGCAGGTTTCCTACTGGGCATTCTGCAAAGCTTCGCCTCGATGAATGAAGTGAAAGCCATCTTCCCCGGAATCGACCAGATCATCATTTATCTGATCGCCATCGTCATCCTGTTGACCCGCCCACGCGGACTGATGGGTCGCAAAGGCGTGATGGAGGACTAATCAATGTTCGGACTAAACGAAAAAGACACAAAGTTCTTGCTGATCGTCGTCGCACTGACCCTGCTCACGCCGATCCTCACTCAGCCCTTCCCAACAGACTCAGGTCTGGCGCAGTTCAACGCCGGTTATCCGGATCTTATGCAGCGATTTGCAATCTTCGGTATCTTCGCAATCGGCTTTAACATCCTGTTCGGCCTGACCGGCTACCTTTCTTTCGGCCACGCGGCCTTTCTGGGTATCGGTTCTTACGCCACCGTTTGGATGTACAAGCTGCTGAACTTCAACGTGGTCCCTGGGCTGATCCTTGCAGTTATCATGGCGGGCCTGTTTGCGCTGGTCATTGGTTACATCTCGCTGCGCCGTTCGGGCATCTATTTCTCGATCCTCACGCTGGCTTTTGCAGAAATGTCCTATCGCCTAGCGTACTCGGTTCTGACGCCGATCACTAACGGTGAAACCGGTCTGCAGGTCTACGGCAATGACCCTCAGTATCTACTTGGCGAAGGTGGCATCACAACAACGCATTTCTTCGGTTTGAAAATGAACGCAAGCTATGTGATGTCGTTGGGCGGCTGGGATTTCACGTTTAACTTCGGCTATTATTTCTGTGCCGTCATCGCAATCCTATCTTTTTACCTAAGTTTACGGATCTTCCGCTCTCCTTTCGGACTGATGCTTCGTGCAGTCAAAACCAACCAAACCCGTTTGAACTACACAGGCCTGAACCCGAAGCCCTATACCCTTGCGGCCTTCGTAATCTCTGGCATGTATGCTGGTCTGGCTGGTGGCTTGCTGGCGTCAATGGACCCACTGGCAGGTGCCGAGCGTATGTTCTGGACTGAATCCGGCGCAGTTGTTCTGATGACGATTCTTGGCGGCGCAGGCACCCTAATGGGTCCAGTTCTGGGCGCAGGTTTCATCAAGTACTTTGAGAACATCTTCTCAAAGATCAACTCGAACGTACTGCACCAGTGGTTCGGCTGGATGCCTGATGGAATGGAAGACTTTGTGGTCGCCATCATCTACCCCTTCGTTGGCAAAGGTTGGCACCTGACACTTGGTCTGCTTTTCATGGCCGTAGTGATATTCCTGCCAGGCGGACTGATCGAAGGTGGACAGCGCATTGCACGCCTGTTCAAAAAGAAAGACGAAGCTTCTTCGTCCAACAAACATCCTGCGGAATAAGGAGAAACCAATGGGTATTCTTGAAGTCAAAGGCGTCAACAAGCGCTTCGGCGGTCTGCAGGCTTTGGGCGACGTAAATCTAAGCGTTCAGGAAAACAGCGTCCACGCAATTATCGGCCCGAACGGGGCCGGTAAATCCACCCTGCTGAACTGCCTGATCGGCAAACTGATCCCCGATACTGGCAGTGTCATGTTCGACGGACAGTCTGTTTTGGGGCGCACCCCATACGAGATCAACCAGATGGGCATTTCTCGCGTTTTCCAGACACCGGAAATCTTCAGCGAACTGACCGTCATGGAAAACATGATGATCCCGTGTTTTGCAAAGCGCGACGGTGCATTCCGCCTTCACGCGATCAAAACGGTCGAAAGCGAGCGTGACGTCGTTGAAAAAGCCGAGCAGATGCTGATCGAAATGAATTTGATCGATAAGCGTAACGATCACTCGGCATCGATGTCACGCGGTGACAAGCGCCGCCTTGAGATCGCAATGTGTCTGGCACAAGAACCACGCCTTCTATTGTTGGATGAACCCACCGCCGGTATGGCGCGGGCTGACACCAACAATACAATCGACCTGCTAAAACAGATCAAAGAAGAGCGTGACATCACCATCGCCATCATCGAACACGATATGCACGTGGTCTTCTCGCTGGCGGAACGGATCACAGTTCTTGCTCAGGGCACACCGCTTGTGGAAGATACTCCGGAAAACATCAAAGGCCACCCAAAGGTACAAGAAGCGTACCTTGGCGAAGCCGCATAAGGAGGGAACGATATGAACGTCAGACCCGATTTTACAAAGAACTCCAACAAGGCGGAAACTGCACCAGCTTTTCTTTCTGTCTGGGATCTACATTCCTACTACGGTGAGAGCTACATTATTCAAGGCATCACCTTTAACGTCCATGAAGGCGAGATTCTGGCGCTTCTCGGACGAAACGGAGCAGGCAAAACCACCACACTGCGCTCGATTGCTCGCATGGATAGCCCGCAAGTAGGCGGTGGTGAGATCTGGTTAGACCACCAGCCACTGCACAATATGACGTCATATGAGGCGGCAGGTGTAGGCCTTGGCCTGGTGCCCGAAGACCGTTGTATCATTCCTGGGTTGACGGTGCAGGAAAACCTGGAGCTTGCGCAAATTGCACCTCCAATTGGATGGTCAATTGATCGTGTTTTTGACCTGTTCCCGCGTCTAGGAGAACGCCGCAAACAGGAAGGTGTTACACTTTCGGGTGGTGAGCAGCAGATGCTTGCGATTGCCCGGGCACTGTGTCGCGACATCAAAGTTCTGCTTCTAGACGAACCATATGAAGGTTTGGCCCCAGTGATCGTCGATGAAATCGAAAAGACACTGCGCCACATCAAAGAGCAGGGCATCACGACGATCATCGTTGAGCAAAACGCCGTTCGCGCGCTGCAATTGGCGGATCGTGCGGTCATTCTCGACACCGGAAGTATCGTCTTTGACGGCACCGCCGAAGAAGTGCTTGAAAACGACGAACTGCGCGCCGAGTATCTTGCTATCTAACCAAATTCCGGCCTGTCCGGCCCAGGGCAGGCCAATTAAGATCTAACGATTGGACGACTTGACATGACATCTCCCACCTATCCGCCGTCGGCCGAATTTGCCGCCAATGCGCACGTTGATGCCGCTAAATACGACGAAATGTATGCCGCTTCAATTAACGACCCAGAGGCTTTCTGGGCTGAGCACGGCAAGCGGATTGACTGGATCAAGCCTTTTACCAAAGTAAAGGACGTCAATTACAACTTCGGCGAAGTTTCGATCAAATGGTATGAAGACGGCGAAATGAACGTCTCGGCAAACTGTATCGACCGCCATCTGGGCACCCGTGGCGATCAGACAGCGATTATCTTTGAGCCAGACAATCCGGAAGACAGCGCCCAGCACATTTCCTATCGCGAGCTTTCAGAGCAGGTAAACCGCATGGCCAATGTCTTTAAGGACATGGGCGTCGGCAAAGGCGATCGCGTCATTATCTATCTGCCCATGATCCCGGAAGCGGCCTATGCCATGTTGGCTTGTGCCCGCATCGGGGCCATCCACTCGATCGTGTTCGCCGGGTTCTCGCCAGATGCGTTGGCCGCGCGGATCAATGGATGTGATGCAAAGGTTGTCATTACGGCTGACGAAGCGCCACGTGGCGGACGCAACACGCCACTGAAAACCAATGCAGACCAGGCGCTGATTCACTGTTCTGACACGGTGAAATGCTTGGTGGTAAAACGCACCGGCGGACAAACCACTTGGGTAGACGGCCGCGACTTTGACGCAACCGCCTTGTGTGCAGCAGCCTCGACCGAGTGCGCACCCGAAGTGATGAACGCAGAGGACCCACTATTTATTCTCTACACTTCAGGTTCAACCGGTCAGCCAAAGGGCGTTGTGCACTGCTCAGGCGGTTATCTTGTTTGGGCGTCGATGACCCACGAAATCACCTTTGATTACAAAGACGGCGACATCTACTGGTGCACGGCAGACGTGGGCTGGGTTACCGGACATAGCTATATCGTCTACGGTCCGCTGGCCAACGGTGCGACCACATTGATGTTCGAAGGCACCCCAACCTACCCTGACGCCAGCCGTTTCTGGCAGGTTTGCGAAAAGCATAAAGTCAACCAGTTCTATACCGCCCCCACTGCGATCCGCGCATTGATGGGACAGGGAACAGAATTTGTTGAGAAGTGTGATCTTTCCTCGCTGCGGATTCTTGGCACAGTGGGCGAACCAATTAACCCGGAAGCGTGGAACTGGTATAACGATGTCGTCGGTAAAGGAAACTGCCCAATCGTGGATACTTGGTGGCAGACCGAAACCGGCGGACACATGATGACACCCCTGCCAGGTGCCCATGCCACCAAACCGGGTGCAGCAATGAAGCCATTCTTCGGCGTCAAACCGGTCGTTCTGGATCCGACATCAGGCTCAGTAATTGAAGGCGATGGTGTTGAAGGCGTTCTGTGTATCGCCGACAGCTGGCCAGGACAGATGCGTACCGTCTGGGGCGATCACGAGCGCTTCCAGAAGACCTACTTCAACGATTACCACGGCTATTACTTCGCCGGTGACGGTTGCCGTCGCGATGAAGACGGCGACTATTGGATTACCGGTCGAGTCGATGATGTGATCAACGTTTCCGGCCACCGCATGGGCACAGCGGAAGTTGAAAGTGCACTGGTAGCACACGCTGCAGTCGCAGAGGCCGCCGTCGTCGGGTATCCCCATGAGATCAAAGGTCAGGGCATCTACTGCTACGTTACTTTGATGAACAGCGCTGAGCCGACAGAAGAACTACGCAAAGAACTGCGCAACTGGGTCCGCACTGAGATTGGCCCAATTGCCTCGCCGGACCTTATCCAGTGGGCACCAGGTCTTCCAAAAACGCGCTCAGGCAAGATCATGCGCCGCATCCTGCGCAAGATTGCCGAGAACGACTATGGCGCATTGGGAGACACCTCAACTTTGGCCGATCCGTCAGTTTTAGACCACCTGATAGAAAACAGAATGAACCGCGGATAATTCCCCTCTCCGTGTGTTCTTTATTGGCCGACCTTCGGGTCGGCCTTTTTTTGTTACAGCCGAAACAAAAAACCACGCTTTCATCTGGCATTTCTATTCCCTATAACCATGTGTCAGAACACAACTGATCAAGACCGCAGTTTAGGGTCGAGGGGAAAATATGACCGATAACACTCGTGACGCTGACGTCGCCTTTATCGAGGCGCTTGCAGGACTACTTCGTGACAAAGACCTGAACGAAATCGAGGTCATGCGCGAATACGGAGAAGACGACAGTCTGACCGTCCGTGTCAGCCGAGGCTTCGCACCGGTTGCTGCCGCTGCTGCTGTTTCAGCAGCGCCCGCACCCATGGCTCCGGCGGCGGCGGCACCTGCCGTGGCTACCGAAGCTGTCGTAGCTAGTGAAGACCCAGCAAGCCACCCAGGAGCGGTCACTTCGCCAATGGTTGGAACCATCTATATGCAAGCCGAACCAGGAGCTCCGGCATTTGTATCGGTCGGAAGCCAAGTCAGCGAAGGCGACACGCTGTTGATCGTCGAAGCGATGAAAACAATGAACCACATCCCTTCTCCGAAGTCTGGAACTGTTAAACGCATTCTGGTCGAAGATGGTGCAGCTGTAGAATTCGGCACACCGCTGGTTATTATCGAGTAAGGATCAGGTATGTTTGACAAAATCCTGATCGCAAATCGAGGCGAAATCGCGTTACGCGTGATCCGAGCCTGCCGCGAGATGGGCATCAAGTCTGTCGCTGTTCACTCGACAGCAGACACGGACGCGATGCACGTACGGATGGCTGATGAATCGGTCTGCATCGGCCCGCCTTCGGGTACGCAGAGCTATCTATCGATTCCGGCAATCATCTCGGCCTGTGAAATCACCGGCGCACAAGCGGTTCACCCGGGCTACGGCTTCCTGTCTGAAAACGCTAATTTTGTGCAAATTCTGGAAGATCACGGGATCACTTTTATTGGCCCCTCCTCAGACCATATCCGCGTGATGGGCGACAAAATCACCGCAAAAGACACCATGAAAGCTCTTGGGGTGCCCTGTGTTCCGGGCTCTGACGGTGGTGTGCAGAGTGTCGAAGACGCTAAACGCATTGGTGAAGAGTTCGGCTATCCTGTCATCATCAAAGCCACTGCTGGCGGCGGCGGCAAAGGGATGAAAGTCGCGCACAATGCCGATGAAATGGAACGAGCTTTTCTGACAGCGCGCGCCGAAGGCAAGGCAAACTTCGGTAACGACGAAGTCTATATCGAGAAATACCTGACGACACCGCGCCACATCGAAATTCAGGTTTTCGGCGACGGAAAAGGCAACGCCGTCCATCTGGCCGAACGTGACTGTTCTTTGCAGCGCCGCCACCAGAAGGTCTTTGAAGAAGCCCCGGGGCCATGCATTACAGAAGAAGAACGTGCGACAATCGGCAAAACCTGCGCAGACGCCGTTGCGAACATCAACTACATCGGTGCCGGTACGATTGAGTTTCTTTACGAAAAAGGCGAGTTCTATTTCATCGAGATGAACACACGCCTTCAGGTGGAGCACCCCGTGACAGAAGGCATCTTCGGTGTTGACCTCGTACGCGAGCAGATCCGCGTTGCCGCAGGTCTGCCAATGTCGTTTACGCAAGATGACCTGAAAATCAACGGTCATGCGATCGAAGTGCGCATCAACGCTGAAAAACTACCAAACTTCTCTCCCTGCCCCGGTAAGATCACCCAATATCACGCCCCCGGCGGATTGGGCGTGCGGATGGATTCGGCGCTGTATGACGGGTATTCTATTCCTCCCTACTACGACAGCTTGATTGCCAAACTGATCGTTCACGGCCGCGACCGCCCTGAAGCATTGGCGCGACTAAAGCGAGCACTTGGTGAGCTGATTGTAGATGGTATCGACACAACTGTGCCGTTGTTCCATCAGTTGCTGGAAGAAGACGACATCCTGACGGGTGACTTCAATATTCACTGGCTGGAGCACTGGCTGGAAGAAAAATTTGGCTGAAGCATCGGTTTAGAAACGCCGCGGTTTTCCGTGGCGTTTTGATATTGCGACCAACTTTGCTCTGAGAAATAGTCACGTCATGGATCTGACGCCCGAACTATTAATCCACGCCTATTCGCTTGGTGTTTTTCCTATGGCAGAAAGCAGAGACAGCGAGGACATCCTTTGGATGGACCCCAAGGCGCGTGGTATCATGCCGTTGGACGGGTTCCACATTTCCAAATCGCTAGCAAAAGCCATTGCCCGCATGGACTACGAAATCACGCTTGATGTTGCATTCGAGGATGTCGTGGATGCTTGCGCGGACAGGGAAGAGACCTGGATAAGCCGAAAAATTCGCGCAGCCTATATCGAACTTTTTCATCGCGACCATGCCCATTCATTAGAAGTTTGGCGCGACGGCGACCTGATGGGCGGTGTTTATGGTGTTAGCTTAGGCTCGGCTTTTTTCGGAGAAAGTATGTTTTCAAGACAAACAAACGGGTCGAAAATTGCTCTTGCCTACTTAACAAAACACCTGAAAAGCTGCGGTTACGCGCTGTTTGACACACAGTATTTGACCGAACACCTGGCATCTTTAGGTGGTATAGAGATTAGCCGTACAGCTTACCGAGAGCTGTTGCACAAGACCGTCACCAAGCCAGAGAAGTTCTACAAACGCGCTTATCCGCCTTCGGTGTCCGAAGTTTTGCAGCGCAGAACCCAGACGTCGTAGCGCTGATGATCTAAAGCATTTAACGCGGGCGAACTACCAATCATCCAGCCAGAAAAAATTTCAACGCCTTGTTCATCAATAGTCAAAAAGGCAAACGCATCTCCACTTGGGTTATCCTCGGGATAGCGACATTCCTTTAGCGTCAAAGATAAACCACCGAAAACAAGGGGTACTCCAGCAGGTATGGACAGTTCTTCCACAGTCCCATCTAGCTTGTCCACGCCGCGCAACACAACACCGTCTGACGTTACTGTACGAACGATAGCCTTTTGTTGTTCTTCAAGAACGTCCTCTATTATGGCGTCCAGGTCGAGTGGTTCGAGCGGCGTAACCTCAATCGCATCCTGTGCGATTAGGGGCGTTGCCATTAAGACAACGGCGACGAGAGCAGCGCACCGCATCAGTCCCCACCACCGACGAATTTCAGAAGTAGGTTCACCAGACTGACCGCGCTTTGTGTATCCTCAAGCTCTCCGCCCTCTTCAACGTAAAACGGTGATCCGCCAGGCAAAATCTCGATGAAGCTTCCGCCAAGCAGTCCCTCAGATGAGACGATAATTGCGCTGTCATCCGGAATTTGAATGTCCGACTGTACAGCCAGCTGGGTTTTCGCACGGTAAGTCACCGGATCTAATTCAATTGCGCTTACAGAACCAACTTTGACACCGGCGAGCCGAACATCAGTACCAACAGTAACGCCCTCGGCGGATCGGAAGGACGCCGAAAGACTGTACCTATCTGCTGCAAGACCTGATCCAGTTGATTGGAAAACATAGACCAAGAAAGCGGCAGCAACGGTTAGGACCGCCGCTCCGACAAATATTTCTGATCGTTTTTCAGACATCGAAGACGCCTTTATTCGGGCGACCAAGCCTCGTAATCTCGACGGTCGACCGGATTTGCCTGACGCAATGAACCCGCAGGGGCGTAAGCAAGCATAGAACCGGTCAGGTTTTCCTGATGCGGCTTTTCCCAAGCTTTATGCACAAGAGGCTTCTCTTTGGGGGTTTCCGCAAAAGTTCCATGTAACCAGCCATGCCAATCCGGGCTAACGCGGCTTGCTTCAGCTTCACCGTTGAAGATCACCCAGCGGCGCTTTCCATCACGTGTTGTGTAGAAGCAGTTTCCACTTTCATCTTCTCCTACTTTGACACCTTTGCGCCATGTATAGAGTTGTGTGTTCAGCGTTTGACCATGCCACCAAGTTACAGCACGTAGGATGGTTTTTACGATACCCATCAGACATCTCCGGATTACCTCGTTGCTATATGCCTCACAGCGGACAGAAGGTCCAGAGACACCTACAAAGTTGATGTTAAATCCGATGGCGAAAACACAACTTACCGTATAAACTTTCAGAAACGAATAAAACACGGGCAGAAAATTATGGAGTTGGCAGCGACTTGCCTTGGGGTGAAAGTTCCAAATTCACCTTTCTTGAACGAGAGTCGAATTGAGCGCCTGAACGCGGGTCGATATGAAGGGCAGGAAATTCTTGGTGTCATGTCCACGGTAACGGAAGATGACCGTGTTCTGGAATTGGGAGCTGGCATCGGCGTCGTGGGGGCCGTTGCTGCCCACAATAAAAAACCACAAAAGGTTCTGTCGTTTGAGGCCAATCCAAACCTGATCCCAACGATCAACGCCCTCTATCGAGCAAATGATCTTGAGAATCGGATTTCAGTGATCAACGAGGTCCTCGTTTCAGCCCCCGACCGTCCACACGAGGTATCCTTTCACGTCCAGAATAGTTACCTTGGATCATCGCTCATTCCGAAATCCGGTCGCAATACGACTGAGGTGAGAGTAAAAACACGCGACTTCGAGGACGTGCGCACGAAGTTCAAGCCAACAATTCTGGTGATGGACATTGAAGGTGGTGAACTCGATCTGCTCAGACACGCCAATCTGGACGGCATCAAGGCGGTGGTGCTTGAGTTTCACCCAGAAGCCTACGGAGTCGACGGCATGCGTGAATGCAAAGACATTCTGCGCAATTAAGGGTTTGAGAAGGTCGATGACGTCTCAACGCGGCTGGTTTGGACCTGCAAAAGATCGGCCGAACATATTGGAATGCCTCCTGACCCAGATGGTGGCTGGTCGCAAGAAATCGAAGCCGTCCAGAATGCTTTGGTGGTACCACCGACGGAGAGTGCCTTTACCCAGAAATGCGGGGTATTCAGAGGGGACGGTAGCTATTGTGAAAATGCAGCACTTTGGCGCCACAGAGCATATCGAGCGTCATGTTAGCAGCTTCAGTGGCAACCCACCGGTTTCAATCAAGTCACTAAAACGTTCATGGATGCCACAAGGCAAAACCAAAAAACGTATGGCACGCGGCGAAATGGACATGCCGGCGATCCAGATGCAGCTGGAACAGCACGGCTTTATTGAAAAGCAGTCCACACCCTGGGCGTCTTTAGACGCATCAGAGGTTGCCGATGTGCTGCAAGGCAAGTTCGAAGTTTTCGAAGAGTTTGAATAGCAAAGCGAGGGGTGTTCCCCCTCTGCTTTGATCAGGCGCTTGCGCCTTCTTTTTTGCTGTCCGCATAGATCATCAAAGGTGCGACGCTGCTGGTAACAACCTCTTCGTTGACGACCACTTCGCTGACATCATCCATACCGGGAAGCTCGAACATCGTATCCAACAGGATGTCCTCGAGGATCGATCGCAAACCGCGCGCACCTGTTTTACGTTCAATCGCGCGCTTGGCGATTGCATTCAGGGCATCGTCAGTGAAGCTTAGCTCGGTGTTTTCCAGTTCGAACAGTTTCTGATACTGCTTGATCAAAGCGTTCTTCGGCTGCGTCAGGATGATGACAAGCGCATCCTCATCCAGGTCTTCGAGCGTTGCAATCACAGGAAGGCGGCCAACGAATTCGGGGATCAAGCCGAACTTCAACAGATCTTCAGGCTCAAGCTCTTTGAACAGCTCGCCAACACCACGATCATCGTTATCACGCACATCAGCGCCAAAGCCCATTGCAGAGCCTTTTCCGCGCTGACCGATGATTTTATCCAGACCAGCGAATGCACCACCGCAGATGAACAGAATGTTGGTCGTATCGACCTGAAGAAATTCCTGCTGAGGATGCTTCCGACCGCCTTGTGGCGGCACCGATGCAACGGTGCCTTCCATCAGCTTCAGAAGCGCCTGCTGTACACCCTCTCCGGACACGTCACGCGTGATCGAAGGATTTTCAGACTTGCGCGTGATCTTGTCGACCTCGTCGATGTACACGATGCCCCGCTGAGCTCGCTCGACGTTGTATTCACTGGCTTGAAGCAGCTTTAGTATGATGTTCTCAACGTCTTCGCCTACATAGCCCGCTTCAGTAAGCGTGGTGGCATCGGCCATAGTAAAGGGAACATCCAGAATTCTTGCCAAGGTCTGGGCAAGAAGAGTTTTACCGCAACCCGTGGGGCCAATCAGAAGAATATTTGACTTGGCCAGTTCGATATCACCGGACTTCTGTGAATGCTCAAGTCGCTTGTAGTGGTTGTGCACTGCCACTGACAGGACCTTTTTGGCAGTCGCCTGCCCGATCACATAATCGTCCAGAACTTCGCAAATCTCTTTCGGAGTAGGCACGCCGTCTTTGGATTTTAGACCCGAAGACTTGGTTTCTTCACGGATGATATCCATGCACAACTCAACACATTCATCACAGATGAACACGGTTGGACCCGCAATCAGCTTGCGCACCTCATGCTGGCTCTTGCCACAGAAGCTGCAATAAAGCGTGTTTTTGCTGTCTCCGGTTGAGTTAGCCATGTCACTTCCTTTCGGGCGATGCCCGCTTCGTCCCAGATAACTTTTGGCGTCTTGCCCTGTCCTATCAGCCTAAGGCAGGAATGAACGCTCTACAATGCGAAAGTGCCCGCGATTTCTCGCGGGCCATCGCGATTATTCTTCGTCGCCGCCCTTGCTGCGTGACTCGACAATTTCGTCGATCAGACCCCATTCTTTGGCATCTTCCGGCGACATGAAATTGTCACGCTCAAGCGCAGCTTCCACGTCTTCAAGCTTGCGCCCAGTATGTTTGACGTAAATCTCATTCAAGCGGCGCTTCAATTTCAGAGTTTCTTCAGCATGGATCATGATGTCCGTCGCCTGCCCCTGATAACCACCCGAAGGCTGGTGCACCATGATACGGCTGTTGGGCAATGAATACCGCATGCCCTGCTCACCAGCGGTCAAGAGCAGCGACCCCATCGAAGCGGCCTGACCGATGACCAAAGTCGATACCTTCGGACGAATGTATTGCATCGTGTCATAGATTGACAGGCCAGATGTCACAACGCCGCCTGGGCTGTTTATGTACATGCTGATTTCTTTTTTCGGGTTTTCAGCTTCAAGATGAAGTAGCTGCGCCACGATCAGCGAAGACATTCCATCATGAACTGGGCCATTGACGAAAATGATGCGCTCTTTCAGAAGTCGCGAGAAAATATCATATGCACGTTCTCCTCGGCTGGTTTGCTCAACAACCATCGGAACGAGGGTATTCATGTAGGTATCGATTGGATCGCGCATTTATGACCTGCCTGTCTGAATAAAAAACTCTTCTCAAGAGTCTTAGTGTTGCCATGGGGGGGCTGCAAGGGGCGGTCGGCTTTTCAGTGACAATTTCAGTGAAATCTCTGTGACGCGGAGGAATGCATAAAATATTCGTTAATATCGGCGTCGCTTTATCGCTATAAATGCAAAAAAGGGCGGCTATAAGGCCGCCCTATTATTTGTTCAAGCGTATGAGTTACTGACCTTCTGACTTCAGATACTCGATAACTGCAGCAACATCGCTTTCCTTTTTAAGCCCTGCAAAAGACATTTTGGTGCCCTTTGCGTAGCCTTTTGGATTAGCAAGGAATGCCGCAAGTTCTTCTTCAGTCCAAACCTTGCCTTCAGCGCCCATACCGGCCAGCGTGCCAGAGTATTTAAACCCGTCAACACCACCAATGGAACGACCAACAAGACCATTCAACTGAGGTCCAGAACGGTTCACTGCGCCTTCTCCAACTTGGTGACAAGCCTTACATTTTTTAAAGACTTTCTCGCCTGCTGCAGCAAGGTCCGCGTCGATTGATGAAGCCGAGACAACCGGCGCGGTTGCTTCAGTCGTCTCAATAGCAACGGATTCAACCGCCGTGGGAGCCGCTTCAATCTGCGATGCCGATGAATTGCGCGGATTGGTCTGGTCAACCATTTCCTGAATTTTGCGTGCTTTGGTTTCTTCCGGTGTGACGTCCAGAACAGCTGCCCGCATGGTGATTTTCACTTCGTCCTTACAATCGCTCATGCAAGGTTCGTTGGTATAAATCGACCACTGCGAATATTCGGTTTCCGGACGGTCATCGATGATGAAACCCTCGGCATTCGGCATTTCTACATCAAAGAAGTTTTCGTTGCTTAGAACGAAATCGTCCTCCACCAAATAGTTTGAATAAAGGATGTATGCGACAATTGCATAAACCTCGTCATCCGACAGGCTTTGTGCGTTGCCAAAGGGCATTGATCTACGAACATAGTCAAAACCTGTAGACAGGTGGGGCCAGTAAGAACCGACCGTTTTCAGGGGATCTTCATCAGCAAGCGTGCCATCCCCACCTGAAAGCTTTGGCCAGTTTCCTACACCTTCTGCAAACTCACCGTGACAGACCGCGCAATAGTCCGAGAACAGATTTTCCCCGTCCTCAACAGAGCCTGAACCAACCGGCAAACCAGTGCCGTCCGGCGAGACATCCAAATCCCACGCGGCAATCTCTTCAGGAAGAGCAATGCGACCCAAACCAAAAACACCCGCATGTTCAGGCGATGCATTCGCAGCCGCAATCAGAAGTGATTCCACGTTCGAGGAACCGTCGGCTAGATAGATTGGCTCTCCGCCAAAATTGCTGACATTGCGATCAGCGAAATTGACGGCAACGGTTAGGATCGCCGCAGTTCCAAGGCCAGCAGCGGCGAAAAGATTAAGAGATTTCAACATTTTCGGCCTCTCCGTTTGGTTTCACCCACCAGGTCTGGATACAGTTGTTGTGGTAAATCGAGTTTTCGCCGCGAACTTCACGCAACTGTTCTTTGGTAGGTTGGATATATCCGGTTTCGTCGATGGCACGGCTTTGAAGTAGCATCTCAGACCCGTCCCAATCGATATCAAGATAGAAACGTGTCAGCGCCATTGACTCCCCTGGGGCTGCCAATCGGGCTTCCTGCCAGTTTTTGCCGCCATCGAGCGTCACATCGACCCGTTTGATCGCACCACGGCCTGACCATGCAAGTCCTGTGATTACAAGCGGGCCAGTTCCATGCTTGATAGGAGCTTGCGGGCTTGGGCTGGTCACGATGGATTTTGCATCCATAACCCATGTCCACTTGCGGCTGGTGCCGTCGGCGAGCGTATCTGTGTACTTCGATGTTTCTTCGCGGCTCTCAACAGGTTTGTCCGTGACTTCAACGCGACGAAGCCATTTGACCCACATATTGCCTTCCCAACCCGGAACGACCAGGCGAACGGGATAACCATGCTCTTTACGTAGGGCCTCACCGTTGGCTTTGAAAGCAACCAGAACGTCGTCCAGCGCTTTCTCCATTGGTATTGAGCGACCATTCGACGATGCATCTGCACCTTCAACGTACACCCACTTGTCCTTCAGGTCTCCGGCAGCGTCCAGTCCGGCTTCTTGCAACAGGGTGCGCAAAGGAACACCGGTATATTCCATGTTGTGGATCATGCCGTGCGTGAACTGAGCACCGTTCAACTGCGCGCCCGCCCACTCCATACCTGTATTCGCCGCACATTCGCAGAAATACACGTGGTTTTCACGTGGGAACCGCTCAAGATCTTCGTATGTGAAAACCAAAGGCGCATCGACTAGGCCATTGATCATCAAACGGTAGTCCTGCTTGCGCAATTCGATCGCACCCGAGTGGTGGCGTTCGAACGCACAACCCTGTGGCGTAATCGTTCCATCAAGCGCATGAATCGGCGTAAAGTTGATCGAGCTGATCGGATCCGCAGTCAACCACGGCACATTGCGGCGCACCACGTCGGTTTCAAAGCGGATCGGCATACCATAGGGCGTTGCATCAACACCGTCCCCTAACCCTGACGCCCATTCCTGAACTTCAGTGATCAGCGGATCGCCGGCTGCTTTTGCTGAACCGGCGGCCAATGCGCCCACCCCAGCCGTAGCCGCACCCGCAAGGAACTGACGACGAGAAGCCAAAGGCCCCTTGAAGCTATCAGACATATCTGACTCCTTAGTTTCTGCCATACAGGCAACTTAAACAAAAAAGGGCTCTCAGAGAGGAACCAAAAGCCCTCAAACCATTACGCGCCTGTGACAGTCACGCTGGTATTCTCTTTTACTTCAACGACACCTTTGCGAGTGATGTAAGACTCAACAACATCCCAAATTGCCGGACCTTCTGTGCCTTCGTTGACCGATGCCCATCCTGCTACCGTGTATGTCTTGGACGGATCAATCTTTTCGCCGGTTTTCAGCAAGGTCATTTCGCTGATACGCTCGCCCTGCTTTTTGCTGACGTCAATTTTGTAGCCCATACCGCCAACGCGAACCATGTCGCCACCCTGCTGGTAATAGGGGTCCACATTGAACAAGTTGTCGGCCACGTCTTCCATGATCACATGGATGAATTCACCCGTCATCTCGGTGCGGTACGCATTCGGATAAGTCATTGATGTGACGTTCCAAATGTCTTCACGCGTGATATCTTGTCCCGGTAAGATCGATGGACCCCAACGTACGCCTGGCGACATCGAGATATCTGCATCACGCTCTTCAATCAGAGCTTGGCAAATCAGATCATCCCAAGAGCCATTGAAGTTGCCGCGGCGATAAAGAAGCCCGTCTGCCTGGCCAATTACTTTGGTCAGGTCTGCTTCATAAGGTGCGCGCTGTTCATCAATCAGACGTGTGATCGCCGCATCAGGTGTGATTACATCCGAAAAGATCGGGATCAGTTTGTGACGCAGACCCATCATACGTCCGTCTCGGACGTCAAGATCGATGCGGCTTACAAACTTACCATTCGAGCCAGAGGCGATAATGAAAGTTTGACCGACCTGAACAGGTTCAGGCAGCGCGTCATGGGTATGCCCCGACAGAATAACATCAATCCCTGAAACGCGGCTGGCCATTTGCTTGTCCACATCGAAACCGTTGTGAGACAGAACGACAACCAAATCTGCGCCCATAGAGCGAACTTCGTCGACCATTTCCTGCATACGCTGGTCACGAATACCGAACGAATACTCAGGGAACATCCAACCTGGGTTTGCGATTGGCATGTAAGGGAAGGCTTGACCGATGACGGCAATATTTGCACCGCCACGCTCGAAGAACTTGTATGGCTTGAACAGTTCAGCCGGTTCATCCCATTCCGCATCGAAAATGTTTTGTCCCAAAGCTGCGAAAGGAAGCCCTTCGACCAACTCATTCACGCGGTCTGAGCCCAGAGTAAACTCCCAGTGGAAGGTCATCGCATCGGGCTTCAGCGCGTTCATGACGTTGACCATATCCTGAGCTTCGGTCTGATAACAGGTATACGATCCGTGCCATGTATCGCCGCCGTCGAGGAGGAGAGCGTCGGGACGATCTGCACGGATCGAATTGATCACTGTTGAAACACGGTCAAGGCCACCAACTTTTCCGTAGGTTTGGGCCATGGCGGTGAAGTCGTTGTACGTCAGCGCATAATGAGATGGAGATCCGTCTGCAATGCCGTATGCGCGGCGGAAGTCGGCGCCAGTAATATGGGGCATCTGCCCTTTCGCCGGGCCAACACCAAGATTGATTTCCGGCTCACGGAAGTAAATCGGCTTAAGCTGGGCATGAATATCCGTCACGTGGATCAAAGATACATTGCCGAACGTGTCAAACTGAAGCAACTGATCCTGAGTTAGGCTCTGCTTTGCAGCCAGAGCAGCCCAGTTACCAAAACCAGAACCACCTACAATGGCGGATGCAGCCATACTAGTCTGGAGGAAATCGCGACGGGAAATCATGTAGCGGAGCCTTTCCGATTATTTGTGCACAAATTCGCATTTATGCATTTGTTTGGATGTTTAAAGCCCGCGCTTGAAATTATTCCAAGCGCGGGCCTCAATTTTATGTATTAGTTACGGACAGATACGCCTTCGACGGACAATCCGTTACCACGAGATGCTACATACAGCTCAAGTGCGATGAAATCTTCACCACCGGGGCTGTAAGTCTCTGCGCGTGTATCTCGTACGCAGCCTTTGAAACGTCCATGGGGCGTTGTCAGCTTGGCGTTTTTCAGGCGGTAAACTGGGAAACCGTTGATCTGGCCTTGTGAAAGATGGTCAGAACGGATGCGATTTCCATAGTTTAACTCATGGCAGGACGCACAGGACAGATCAAGTTGACCGGTGCGGGCGTAGAACATCTCTTTGCCTTTTTCCCACATTTCGGCAGCAGGTCCGTCAATGGCGACATTAACTGGCATACCACGCGACTGCATAGAGATCAGTGCCTCCATACGGGCCATTTGCGAACTGGTGTAACCCAGCTTCTCGGCCCCCATCTGGTTCACACGGCAGTCGTTAATCTGATGCGCCATCGTGCGCACCTCGCCTGCTGCTTCGTTCCACTTGGGGTATTCAGCGCGCACACCTTTCATACTTTCCTCGACATCGCCGTGGCAGGATGCGCAGGATTTCTCCGCGGTACCCTCGACTTTGTCCCAGTCGTCCATGGCCTGATCGACGAAGATCATGGCTGGGTTGTCGAAGTCGTCCATTTGCATGAGTTGTGTTTCATCATCGCGGAAAACCCAACCAGACATGATTTCGGTCAGTGCACCATCAAGATGATCCGGTGCAACCGTGCGGGTTACCATTGTTTCTGAACCATTGATCACCAGCTCGGCTGTTTCATCGGCCGACACAAGTGCCGGTGCCGAGATCAGCAGCGCTGCAATCGCGGTCAATGCTTTTATTTTCATTGCTTTTCCTCCCTTAGGATCATCCCCTGCCCGCGACAGGCAGGGGTTTGGCTGCTTGATCCGTTTTAGCCGATCGCAATCGATTTGGTTTCCGTATAAACGTCACCGTCATCGTCATACCAAGTGAAGACCATGTCACCCGCTTCTGCGATAGTGGCATCGAATTCAAAATATGGGTTGGTCGAGATCGCGGGATGCAACTCAACATCAATCACGTTGGCGCCATTCATTTCGCAGGTGAAACGATTGATGATCGAACGTGGGATGACATTGCCATCGCCATCTTTACGCTGACCGGACTCCATGGTGTGGCTGATCAGAGTTTTGATCGTTACGACCTCACCAGCTGCGGCCTTTTTCGGAGTTTTTACGCGGGGTTTTACACCAGATGCCATTGTTTTTATCTCCTATGCCTTAGCCGCCGCAGCCGCCGATTGTGACCTTTACGGTCGACTGTGCCTTAACGAAGCTGCCATCTGCCATCTTGGCGATCGCAACAACGTCTTGCGTGCCAGCCAAACGAATTCGGGTGGATGCGGACTGAGAACCTGCAGCAGCACCGAAATTGAAAGTGGCCACGCCAGGTGTTGGGTTTCCGGCCGCAAGAACCATGATCGCCGCTGCGCCGGGCGCATCAACCGAAATCGGAACAGTGTTGCCGTTTTCTGCGATTTCCGGCGCGGTCAGGGTCAAACCACCCTCGCCCACGTCCGCACCACCGGTGAAGGCAGCGATCGCATCGTCAGTTGCCGCTGCGACCCGGAACGGCAGCACGGTCAGTGCCGCTGCGCCAAGGCCAAGCGCCAATGTATCGCGTCTTGTGAATTCCATTATTAACTCCTTAGTCTCGATGCCCCAGATCACTCGTCAGTGAGAGTGAGAAGGAACGCCACTACGTCTTCGATTTCCTGAGCGGACAAAAGCGGATCCGTTGGCTCGGAGCCGGCTTTACCTGTGTAAGCATCACCCAAACGGTTGAAGCCCTCGACCTGATAGAAGTTCGGCATCACCGACCCCTCGTAAGTCATTTTGGCAAAGGCCACGATTCCGCGAAGCTCCGCCTCGTTCCAACGGGAACCAACACCATCTAGGTTTGGACCGACTTCGCCATGGAAAGGCGCATATTCCAAAGCTGTTACTGCGTGACACGCCACACAGTTCCCCTTTGATTTGGTGACCATAATCTTTTCACCGTTCGCGGCATCACCCGCAACACCGGTCAAAGACGCTTCGATCGCCCCATACTCGTCGAATACAACATCGCCCGGAGCGACGGTGTCTGCGACTGCGGCACCTGCTACAACCAGTGTAGCGGCCAGAGTAATTTTCGTCAGCCTCATGTTTCCTCCCATTGGCTACCCTTATTTCAGGCTTGGTTAGCTATGCATACCGTAGGGCACCACCCAGCGAAACGCAACATCAAATTCACAATTATGAATTTTTCCGCACTGCGGCATTCTTGGCCAGATTGGTAAAAATTAGTTACCAACCATAGCCGCTACGTGCTTTTGAAGCGAAATCCCGTTGGCGTACCCTTCTTTCAGAATCCAATCGAATGTCGCATAAGTTGTTGTTTTTCCGAATGCCCCAGGCATCTGCGCAACCGCGGCCTGCTTGGCGTTCAGCCCTTCGGGAACATCGGAGGGAAAGAACATAAACGTCGGCGTAAAATTCACACCCCAACGGAACATGATGTCTTTCTCACTCATCACTTCCCCATCGAAATCTGTGACTTCCCGGTCCCCAAACATATTGAGCTGGACCACGAAAAAATTCTCAGAAATGATAGAATCAACTTCAGGCTGCGGGAAAATTTCGGTGTGCATTTTCTTACAGTACATGCACCCGCGCTGCTCTATAATGATCGCAAAGCGCTTGCCTTCGGCATTCGCTTCGGCAAGGTCTTCACGCAAATCCAGAAAAGTGTCATTCATCCAATGCGTTTTGTGCAACCCATCGTCCCCCATTTCGGCGGCCCAAAGCCCCGTCGAGGGAAGAATCGAGATCAACAGCGCTGCGAATAGTCTTTTCATTTTAATCCTCCTACAGGGATCACCCAAGGTTGCCAAAAGACGGGATCCATCGAATCATTACATCCGCGATCAGATTTACGCTTCCTGTAACAATCAAAAGCGCGAAAAGTATCAGCATCGCGCCCATCACCTTTTCGACGTGCCCCAAATACTTTCTGTTGCGCTGCATCCAACGCAAAAAAGGTTTGGCAAAGATAGCAGCAACCACAAACGGGAATGTCATCGACACCCCGTAAACGAACAACAACGCCCCACCCTGCCAAATATTTCCAAACCCGCTAGCGATCATCAAAATCGCCGCCAGTGCAGGTCCAACACAGGGTGTCCAACCAAATCCAAATGCCAATCCCATGACATAAGCGCCTACCACTGACGTGGGCTTGACGCTGCTTTCAATCTTGGCTTCGCGATATAAGAGCCCAATTCTGAGCACCCCAAGAAAATGAAGCCCAAACACAAAGAGGATTGCGCCCGCTACATAGGACAAAATCTCTTTCCATTGGGCAAAGACTTGCCCCAATGCGGTCGCTCCCATTCCGAGCATGACGAAAATCGACGTCACACCAAGCGCGAAGAACACAGCAGACAGCAAAAGCCGCTTTTGGGCGCCAGACGAAATATCTCCGTCTTCATTCAACTCAGACATGGATATCCCGGCCATATAGCACAGATAAAACGGCACCATTGGAAGGATGCATGGCGTGAAGAACGAAAGTAGCCCCGCTAGCGCTGCTCCGGCAAACGATATGTCGAACATATTAGAAGCCTTGAATTATTCATACATTCAGATTATGTAGTTTGACAGAGGTACGTCAAATGACTTTTTCGCTGAAACGAATATATTTCATGATTGCGGTGCTTTTCGTTTCGGCACACGGCGTCGCTGTAAGCGCAGCAGAATTGATTATGGTCGAACGACCAGGGTGCAGCTACTGCATTGAATGGAAAGAGGTTATAGGGCCGATATATCCGAAGACCGCAGAGGGAAAGTTTGCACCTTTGACGGTCGTAGATATTTCTGAAGACGCTCCGTTTGAGGGGGGATATGCATCACCAATCATATTTACGCCCACATTTGTTTTGGTTGAGAACGGCCACGAGGTCGGCCGCCTACTGGGCTACACTGGAGATTTGTTTTTCTGGCCACTGCTCGAGGCATTATTAACCGAAAAGACACAATACGAACCCGCTCAAGGGGCTTAAAAACTTGCATTTTGCCCCTATAAGTGGTTCAGGTGCAGAGCCTTAGGCAAAAGGTAGAAAAACAGGAGAACCGTATCATGGGGCTACCTAAAATTGAACCTGACATGGACGAGTCCGAACTGGACACGCTTATAGCCAACGCCACAACGGCAAGTAACTTCTTAAAAGCGCTCAGCCACGAAGGACGAATGGTCATCCTGTGCCACCTTGTGACCGGAGAGAAGTCTGTTACAGAACTAGAAGAGCTTTTGTCGGCACGCCAAGCGGCTGTTTCCCAACAGCTATCACGTCTTCGGCTTGAGGGTTTGGTTGTTCCCCGTCGTGATGGGAAAGCGATTTACTATCGCTTGGCGGATGATCGCCCCAAAAAACTACTCGAGACCGTCTACGAGCTTTTTTGCGGGGATTGACGCGCCCCATATCCTGTGATCGGCTAACCGCTACTATCGATTAGTGAGAGGCGGTTCGCATGGAGCTCTTGTCAGAACAGGCAATTGTTGCACTTATTGGCGCAGCGGGTGGTATCGCCCTTGGCCTTGCAGCACGTTTAGGCCGCTTTTGCACCATGGGTGCGATTGAAGATATGCTCTATGGCCAAAGCAGCGCACGGATGCGCATGTGGGGGCTTGCTATCGGCGTTGCTATCGTCGGTTCGTTTCTATTGATCAGCACAGACCTTCTGAAAATCGACCAGACTTATTATTACACCGTCGCCTGGATGCCAGTCGCCAGTATTCTGGGTGGGCTGATGTTCGGATATGGCATGGCACTGGCGGGCAACTGCGGCTTCGGATCCATTGCCAGACTGGGTGGCGGCGACATGCGCGCCTTTGTGATAGTATTGGTTATGGGCGTATCCGCTTATGCCGTTCTATCGGGTCCGTTCGCTTTTATCCGTGACTTCGTGTTTCCACAGGTCGCACCAGATACACAAATTCCCCAAGGGGTCGCACATGCGATTGGTAATTTCACCGGTATGTCGTCCAATGTTATCGGAATAGTGATTGGCTGTCTGCTGATCCTGTTCACACTTGCATCGTCGGACTTTCGGGGAAATCCAAAAATGATTTTTTGGGGAAGCGTAGTCGGGCTAGCCGTGGTTTCCGGTTGGGCTGGCACCCAATGGGTTGCGCGCACTGGGTTTGAAGCGCTGCCCGTGGTGTCACATAGTTTCTCGGCACCTCTTGGCGAATCGATCCTGTATGCGATGACCGCATCAGGGCGTGATCTTTCATTTGCCGTAGGATCCGTTGCCGGCGTCTGGTTGGGCGCGTTTTTAGGCAGCTTGGTCAAAGGCCACTTCCGCTGGGAAGCCTGCGAAGATCCACGCGAACTGCGTCGCCAGATTTTCGGCGCGATGTTGATGGGCGCCGGAGCAGTCATTGCTTTGGGTTGCACCGTTGGTCAGGGTATCACGGCGTTTTCGGTGCTAGCCTATTCCGCGCCAGTCACCTTCGTCAGCATATTCGCCGGAGCTGCATTCGGGTTGCGACAATTGATCAGCGGTTTTGACGCAGATATTTAAGCAACGGCGGCCTGTTGTCCTTCGCAATTGAAATCCAGATCCAGGCATAGGATCTGCTCAAGACTTCGGTTGTCCTCGATCAAATCCTTCAACGTTAACTCGTTCAAGGACGCGTAAAACGCATTCACAGCCACGGTAATGGCAGACTTTAGGCGACAGGCTACCGCTAGCGGGCACGTGTTATCGACATCTGCAAAGCACTCTGCCACAGGAGAGTCCGCTTCAAGCATTCGAAATATATCACCGATGCGAATTTCCGTGGCATCCATTCCCAAACGGATGCCACCACCACGGCCTCGCACTGTATCCAGTACGCCTTTTTGGGCCAGTTGGTTCACAACCTGCCCCAAGTGATTCTCGGAAGAATTACACTTTCCGGCAATGTCATGCTTGGTGACCAGACGCCCTTGGTTCACACCACAAAACATCAGCACTCGTAGGGCCAAATTAGAGCGTTTAGTAATGCGCATGACTTACCTCGAACTTTTTTAAACCTAAGTCTGCAATACAGGCTTTATCTCCAGCGTCCCTTGATCTGGATCAGGTGATCGAAACAGCCTGCAAACCGCGCGCACACGCGAAAAAGCCTGCACCGATTTCCGGAGCAGGCTTTTTTACTTCACCTGTTTTAAGCGCTTATTCGGCCGCGACAGATTTCTGGGCTTTCTCAATCCGAACGGCCGAGAACTTGAACTCGGGGATCTTGCCATACGGGTCGATCGCCGGATTTGTCAGGACATTGGCCGCTGCCTCGACATAGGCAAAAGGCACAAACACCATGTCTTCTGCCACCGCGCGATCCGCGCGTGCCATAATGGTGATTTGCCCCCTGCGCGATGAAATCGACACATACTCTCCCGGTTCAACTCCCAAACGCCGCAACGTCTTCGGATGCAACGAGCAGTTTGCCTCGGGCTCAACCGCGTCCAGCACCATCGAGCGGCGTGTCATTGAACCAGTATGCCAGTGCTCAAGCTGGCGACCCGTGGTCATGATCATCGGATACTCGGCATCCGGTGCCTCGTCCGGTGGAATCACACTCGCGGGTGCAAAGCGCGCTCGACCCTCTGCCCGCGGGAATCCATCACCGAATACGATCGCCTGCCCCGGGTCGGTTTCTGATAGCGATGGATAAGTGATGGATTCGGTTTCAAGGCGATCCCACGTGATATTGTTCAGCGACTTCATGTTCAGCTTCATCTCGGAAAAGACTTCGCTGACATCCGAATAAACCCACGGCAAACCGCACCGTTGCGCCAATTCAACCGTAATCGCCCAATCCTCGCGAGCATCGCCCGGAGGCGTGACTGCCGGACGGACACGCTGCACCTGACGGTTGGTGTTCGACACCGTTCCGTTCTTTTCGTAAAGCGCCGAGGCAGGCAGGATGACATCGGCAAAGTTGGCAGTCTCAGTCAGGAAAATGTCCTGTACTACTAACAACTTCAGTTTGGCGAAGGCCTCGCGGGCGTGATCCACGTCTGGGTCAGACATGGCAGGGTTTTCGCCCTGAATGTACATCCCCTTGATATTCCCAGCATAAACCTGATCGACGATCTCGGTAACAGTCAGCCCCTTCTCGTTCGAGAAGTCGCCACTGCCCCACACATCGGTAAAGCTTTTGCGCACCGAGTCTTCGGTGACCGACTGGTAGTCCGGCAGGAACATCGGGATCAAACCGGCGTCAGACGCGCCTTGCACGTTGTTCTGGCCACGCAACGGGTGCAGCCCTGCCCCCGGTTTACCGACATTGCCGGTCATGAGCGCCAATGCAATCAAACAACGCGAGTTGTCAGTTCCGTGGATATGCTGGGAAACGCCCATTCCCCAGAAGATCAAACCCGCTTTACCATTTGCGAAAGTGCGGGCCGTGCGGCGGATTTGTTCCGGAGAGATACCACAAATTTCTGTCATAGCTTCGGGCGAGAACCCTTTCAGGTGCTCTTTCTCGGCTTCCCAGTTTTCCGTGAACTTCTCGATGTACTCGGCATCGTAAAGACCCTCTTCGACAATCACATGCATGATCGCGTTCAACAAAGACACGTCTGCCCCAGGACGGAACTGCAGCATCTCGGTTGCAAACCGACGCAGGCCAACGCCGCGCGGGTCCATCACGATCAGCTTGCCACCGCGTTTGGTGAACTGTTTGAAATAGGTCGCAGCGACCGGATGGTTTTCAATCGGATTAGCCCCGATCACGATCGCCACGTCCGCATTTTCAATCTCGTTGAACGTTGCGGTTACTGCCCCCGAGCCTACGTTTTCGATCAGGGCAGATACCGACGATGCATGGCAAAGACGGGTGCAGTGGTCCACGTTGTTGTGAAGAAACCCCTGTCGGATGAATTTCTGGACCAGATAGGCTTCCTCATTGGTGCACTTCGCCGAACCGAAACCAGCGACCGAACGACCACCATGAGTGTTGCGAAGGGATACCAAGCCTTTGGCAGCCACATCCATTGCTTCTTCCCAAGTTGCCTCGCGGAAATGGGTCGACAGATTGCCCGGATCGACATTCAGACCCTTCGCAGGCGCATCCTCTCGACGGATCAGCGGTTTTGTCAGGCGGTGCGGGTGATGGATATAATCGAACCCAAAGCGGCCCTTCACGCACAATCGTCCTTCGTTTGCAGGGCCATTAATGCCCTCGACATACTTCACCTTGCCGTCTTTGACCTTCAGGCTGACTTTACAGCCAACCCCGCAGAATGGGCAGACGGTTTCGGTTTCGCTGTCATAGTCCGCGCTGTCACCGACCTGTTGTTCATCTACGACTGTCGCAGGCATCAATGCCCCGGTCGGGCAAGCCTGAACACATTCACCACAGGCCACGCAGGTCGAAGCCCCCATAGGATCGGCAAAATCAAAGGTCGGATAGGCATCATGCCCCCGACCCGCCATTCCGATCACGTCATTCACCTGAACCTCGCGGCAGGCGCGGACGCAAAGGTTACACTGAATACAAGCATCCAGATTGACCCGCATCGCCACATGGCTGTCATCCAGCAGCGGAATACGCTCGGCTTCAACCGTCGGGAAGCGGCTTTCGGACACGCCATTCTCCTCGGCCATATCCCAAAGATGGCTCGATTTATCGTGCGCAGCATCTTTCTCGGGTTGGTCGGCCAATAGCAGTTCGACCACCATTTTGCGCGCATTCTCGGCGCGAGCCGAGTTAGTGGTAACCACCATGCCTTCTGTCGGGGTACGAATGCAGGACGCAGCTAGGGTGCGCTCTCCTTCGATCTCGACCATGCAGGCACGGCAATTTCCGTCAGGGCGATACCCCTTTTGCGGCTTGTGGCAAAGGTGCGGGATTTTCAGCCCACCACCGTTAGCGACTTCCCAAATGGTCTCGCCTACCTGCGCCTCAACTTCTTTGCCGTTCAGGATAAATTTAACTTTATTTGTCATATCTTACACCTCATCCTTGAAGTGTTTCATCACCAAACGGATCGGGTTCGGTGCGGCTTGCCCCAAACCACAAATCGACGCATCCACCATCGTCTGGCTTAACTCTTCAAGCAATTCCTGATCCCACTTTTCAGCCTGCATCAGCTTGACGGCCTTTTCACAGCCAACGCGACACGGAGTGCACTGACCGCAACTTTCGTCCTCGAAGAACCGCAGCATGTTCAATGCCGCCGCACGGGCGCTGTCTTGATCCGACAAAATCACAATTGCCGCCGAACCAATGAAGCTTCCAAGCGGCTGTAATGTGTCAAAATCCATAGGCACATCGTTGATCGAGGCAGGCAAAAGCCCAGCTGACGGGCCACCCGGCTGATAGGCTTTGAACACGTGGCCGTCCAGCATGCCGCCCGCTGCTTCGATAATATCGGTGATGGTCGACCCGGCCGGAAGCAAATGTACGCCGGGGTTCTTCACACGCCCGGAAACCGAGTAGCTACGCAGCCCCTTACGTCCGTTTTTCTCGACCGCATTCAGAACCTCTGGGCCTTCTCGGCAAACTTTGGTGACCCAGTAGAGAGTTTCGATATTATGGACCAAGGTTGGCTGGTTGAAGATCCCCACCTGCGCCACGTAAGGCGGGCGGTGACGCGGCAACCCACGCTTGCCCTCTATTGACTCAATCATCGCGCTTTCTTCGCCACAGATATAGGCCCCTGCTCCACGTCGCAGATCAATGTAACCCTTCTCAACGATGCCCGCATTTTCCAATGCGGCAATCTCGGTCTGCAAAATCTTCCGTGCGGCAGGATACTCATCGCGTAGATAGATAAAGCAGGTCTCGGCATCCACAGCCCAAGCTGCGATCAACATGCCCTCTAGAAACAGGTGCGGCGTACGCTCAAGGTAGTAGCGGTCTTTGAACGTACCGGGCTCGCCCTCGTCTCCGTTGACGGCCAGATACTTTGTGCCCGACGCACCGCGTACGAACGACCACTTTCGGCCCGACGGGAATCCCGCGCCGCCCAATCCACGCAGACCGCTTTCCAGCACCTTGTCCTGCACCGCTTCGGGATCACCGTTTGCCCGTAGGCTTTCCAGTGTTTCATACCCCCCAGCTTTGGCATATTGGGCAAAATCTTCGTAATCAGGCATGACCGGATGCAAATCGCCCGAAGCGATCACGTCGGAGATCAAATCAGGCGTCGCAAGGTCAACATGGCGATGTCCGACTTCGGCCACAGGGGCCGTGTCGCAGCGTCCCATGCATGGCGCCCTAAGAACGCGAACTCTTGCAGGGTCATGCCCATCCGCCAGCGCATCAAACAGCGCCTCCGATCCGGCCAACTCACAGGCCAAAGAATCGCAAACGCGAATGGTCAGATCGGGCGGAGGAGTTTCGTCCTCGCGGATCGGATCAAAGTGGGCATAGAAAGTCGCAACCTCCCAAACCTCGGCCATTGATACCCGCATTTCTTCTGCCAAGGCGCGCAAATGTGGGGCCGACAAATGACCGTAAGCGTCTTGAATCAAATGTAAAAATTCAATCAGCAGATCACGACGGCGCGGTTGGTCGCCCAACAGCGCTTTGACCTGATCCCAAGCGGTTTCATTCAGCTGACGACCTTTAGGCGTGCGACGGCCTTTGCCTTTGCCCGACTTCCAAACGCCGGATTGATTGTCCAATGCCATATTACCCTCTCGCATGCTTGCGAAGTTATGAATCTAACTCTTCCCTGAGGGAGTTTGCCCCCCAATTCAACATCAATATTTCGTTAGTTGATAGTTTTTTTCTATTGCTCTCGATGTGGACATGCCGTCGCGGCAAACGTAAAACGGCAACATGAAACATGACTTGGAAATTGATGCGATCGGGCTGATTTGCCCTTTGCCAGTCTTGCGACTACGTAAGCGCATGCAACCGTTATCTTCAGGTGCTACAATAAAGCTCCTGGCCTCGGATCCGGCCGCCGCCGTGGACGTCCCGCACTTCTGTCATGAAAACGGTCACACTTTCCTAGGTTCGGAAACCGAAGAACAGGCTGAAGCGTATTACATCCAAAAAGACTAATCACGACATTTGGCTTGCAGCGCCTTAGGTTGCACTCGTGAGCCCCGTTTGCTCTAAAATGAAACTTGCAATAAGGGATGTGTCGTTCAAGTCGAACACCGGCACATCAAGATCAGGTGACGCGTTGCTCGCGACTGCGATGATCGACGTATTTTCCAACGCCAAAGGCGCTTTTCCCGTTTCAAGCCGATGCGATTCAATTTTGGGATGCGGCGCAGTTTTGTACCCCTCGATCAAAACCAAATCTACGGGATCAAGCTTACGCAACAAATCTGCCAACGGAAGCTCGGGCGCCCCTCGGTTTTCCGTCATCAGCGCCCAAATATCGCGCGACGATAGAATAACTTGTGAAGCCCCTGCCACACGATGCCGAAAACTATCTGTGCCCTCATGGTCCACCTCAACGTCGTGGTGTGCATGTTTGACGGTGGAAACCGTATACCCCTTAGAGACGATTTCCTTGACCAGCCGCTCGACAAGACTCGTCTTTCCGCCATTCTTCCAACCGGTCACTCCGAAGATTTTCATCTTGGCTCCTGTACTGAATAAATGCTTTGCGCTGTTTCCAGATCTTCTGGCGTGTTCACATTAAAAAACGGATCGGTTCCATCGGGATTTGCGTCGAACTCTGCCTGACCCGCCGAATGACGGTCCGTCCAAATCACGATCTTGCGCAATCCTTCTTGCGTCAAAGCGCCTCTCAAATCGTCCCGCAACGACACCGGCCAAAGACCAAAAGTGGGTTGCCGCCACAGCTTGCCCTGTTCATCATAGCTTGCCGCGATCGCCAAACCCGTGGGGCCAGAAAAATCGACTAACTTCGATACAAGGTTTCGAGGAAAAAACGGAGTATCCGCGGCCACAGAGACAACACTTTCAAAACCTTGATCTGCAGCCCAATCCAAAGCCGCCAGAACACCAGCAAGAGGCCCGACAAATCCTGTGATATTATCATGTAGAACAGTCAGCCCGAACCCAGAAAATCGATCCGGATCACCGTTGGCATTTATCGCCATCGCGTCAACTTGGGGCGACAAACGCGCAATGACCTCGTCCAGCAAGCACACGTCTGATGACAATGGCAGCAGGCCTTTGTCCTGCCCGCCCATTCGCGTGGCGCGACCACCTGCCAGAATGATACCCGCCATTCCCTTAGTCATGAGCAGCCTTCCGTCCGCTTTTACGCGGCTCATCCAAAACGCTGCTCAGTTCCGCATCGCGGATCAGTCGCTCATGTCCTGATAGGCACACAAATCGTTGCCCTCGCAACCTGCCGATCAGAGTCAATCCGACCTGTCGCGCAATCTCGACACCCCACGCGGTAAAGCCAGACCGAGACGCAAGTACGGGAATGCCCATCTGTGCCGTCTTTATCACCATTTCAGATGTCAGCCGACCCGTTGTGTAAAGCATCTTATCAGATGTACCGATACCTTCCTGGAACAACCACCCCGCCACTTTGTCGACCGCATTATGCCGTCCAACATCTTCCATATAAACAAGTATCTGATCGTTCTGACACAAGACAGTCCCGTGAATGGCGCCAGCAGATAGATAGATCGACGGCAACGTGTTTATCTCTTTGGCTAGCGCGTAAAGATCACTGGTTTTGACATTCGAGGCAGGCAAGGTCAGTCCCTCAAGCCCCTCCATCATATCGCCAAAAACCGTACCGACAGCACACCCCGAGGTTCTGGTCTTCTTTTTGGTCTTTTCCTCATAGCTGGTTTGCCGCTCGGTCCTGACCACGACGGCTTCAAGCTCTTCGTCGAAGTCGATACCCGTTACAATATCATCAGCCAGCAACATTCCCTGATTGCGCAAAAACCCAATTGCCAAAAGCTCGGGGTAGTCTCCGATTGTCATGGCCGTCACGATTTCCTGCTTGTTCAAGTAAATCGTCAGAGGGCGTTCTTCGACAACAAGCAGTTCAACAGGTTGGCCCGCATGGTCGATTCCTGCCACAGCGCGCGTAAGACCTTTGGCCATCGGGTCTGGCAAAATTTTCTTGAATTTCTGCATAACTTCGGGTTCCTGTGCGCGGATCAATATGAAACCGGCCTGAGTGCTATGCAAGTAGCGTGGCTTTTTCCTGACGCCAACCGGAGAATCCTATGCTGGGGTATATTACAGTCCGCGAAAAAGGTGCCACCGACCGACTTTTATCCGACGTGGCGCGACATCTGCAAAGCCGCAACATCGCTTTAGCCGGCGCCATTCAAGTCGACAGGTTAGACACGCAAGTACACAGAGCCGAAATGAACGTCGAACTGCTTGGCACAGGTGAGATCATCAAAATTTCGCAAAACCTCGGCCCATACGCAAAAGGGTGCCAATTAAACTCAGAGGCACTCGAAATCGCTGCCCACAAGGTTTTTAAGGCACTCGACGGAAGCGAGCGGGTTCTCATCCTGAATAAGTTTGGCAAACAAGAAAGAGACGGTCAGGGCTTTCGTGATGTCATCGTTAAGGCTCTTGATCTGGACGTGCCGGTACTATTGGGTGTCAACGAAAGCTTGTTGGAAAGCTTCATCACTTTCGCAGGTGAGTTCGCGCACGAACTGACTGCCGATCTGGAAAAGATCACAGCCTGGGTGATGAAGAAATAGAATTATTTCGCCAATCCCAATAAATACTCGCCGTATTCATTTTTGCCGAACATCTTTGCCCGTTCGCGCAGCTGGCCTTTGTCGATCCATCCGTTAGCATAGGCAATCTCGTCCGGCGATCCGGTTTGCAGGCCTTGGCGTTCTTCCAAGGTGCGCACGAAGTTTCCGGCATCCAGCAGGCTGGCGTGAGTGCCCGTGTCCAGCCATGCATAGCCGCAGCCCATACGTTCGACGGATAGTGCGCCTTCGTGCAGGTACATCTCCAGCAGCGTCGTGATTTCCAACTCGCCGCGGGCCGAGGGTTTCACCCGTTTGGCCCGCTCCGGCGCGGATCCATCAAGGAAATAGAGGCCCGTCACGGCAAAATTCGACGGTGGCACCTCGGGTTTTTCTATGATCGTTTCAGCCATTCCATCCACATCAAAGCCGACCACGCCGTAGCGTTCAGGGTCTTTGACACGATAGCCAAACACTGTTCCGCCTTCGGTCTTTTCATCCGCACGTTTCAGAATCTCCGGCAACCCGTGCCCAAAGAAGATATTGTCCCCAAGAACCAGCGCAGACGGTGCGCCATCCAGAAACTCTTCGGCCAGAATGAACGCCTGCGCCAGCCCGTCTGGGCTGGGCTGCACGATGTAGGTAAAGCTCATACCCCATTGGCTACCGTCGCCCAGCATCCGTTGGAATTGCTCTTGGTCGTGGGGCGTGGTGATAATCGCCACCTCGCGCATGCCGCCCAGCATCAGAACCGACAGCGGGTAATAGATCATCGGCTTATCGTAGATCGGTAGCAGTTGCTTCGAGACACCCATGGTGATCGGATACAGCCGCGTGCCGGAACTGCCGGCCAGAATGATGCCTTTGCGTTTGCTCATACCGTGCTCACTTTCAATTCTTCCAATACACGCGCCACGCCTGCTTTCCAGTCAGGCGCAATAATTCCAAAATCTGCCTCTAACTTACTGCAATCCATTCGCGAGTTCAGCGGCCTCTTGGCAGGAGTTGGATAATCAGTACTTGGAATGCCAGTCACACTCACCGCTTTACCAGCCTGTTTGAATATCTCGGTGGCAAAATCCGCCCATGAGCAATCGGGTTTGCCCGCAAAGTGGTAGACACCACCTTGCTGCCAGTTTTGCACGGCTTCGGCCATGGTCAGCAAAGCTTCGGCAATCTTGTCTGCTGGTGTGGGGCCGCCGATCTGATCATTGACGACGCTAAGCGCATCGCGCGTTTCCGCTAATCGCAGCATGGTTTTCACAAAGTTATTACCGTGGGAGGAATAAACCCAACTGGTCCGCAAGATCGCCGAATTGCCCCCCGCCGCCAAAACCGCCTGCTCACCGGCGAGTTTGGACCGACCATAGGCGTTCTGTGGTGCGACGGGATCGGTTTCCACCCACGGCGACACACCGTCCCCCGCAAAGACGTAATCTGTCGAGACATGCAGAAACGGAATGCCCTTCTCCGCGCAAGCCCGCGCCATAACTCCGGGTGCTTCGCCATTAACAACGGTAGCCAATGCCTCTTCCTCTTCCGCCCGATCCACCGCTGTATAGGCTGCCGCGTTGATCACAACAGATGCATCGCTTTCAAGGATCACCCGCGCACAAGCGGCCGGATCGCTGAGATCCGCCTGATCCCGACCCACAGCCATCACATCTGCTTGAAGCTGCAGTTCCGTCGCCACTTGGCCGGTTTTGCCGAAGACAAGGATCACGTCTTCACCCCCAGCCTTTGCCCAACACCGTCGCGGCTTTGCAGGGCTTTCCACCAAACCTCATTATCGAGATACCACTGAACGGTCTGTCGCAGGCCTTCCTCGACCGTGACTGACGGACGCCAGCCCAGCTCCTCGCGGATGCGTGTCGGGTCGATGGCATAGCGTGCGTCATGACCGGGGCGGTCGGTGACAAAGGTGATCTGGTCGGCGTAGCTCCCGCTGGCTTTGGGGCGCAGATCATCAAGGATCGCGCAGAGCGTTTTGACCAGCTCAAGGTTGGTGCGCTCATTCTCGCCGCCGATGTTGTAACTGCGGCCCAGCTCGCCCTTGTCCACCACCAGCAGCAGCGCGTCGGCGTGGTCTTCGACAAACAGCCAGTCGCGGATGTTCGACCCGTCGCCGTAGATCGGCAGCGGCTTTCCAGCGAGCGCGTTGAGGATGATGACCGGGATCAGTTTTTCGGGGAAATGGAATGGCCCGTAGTTGTTGCTGCAATTGGTCAGCACCACCGGCAGGCCGTAGGTTTCATGCCAGGCCCGCACCAAATGGTCCGAGCTGGCTTTCGATGCCGAATAAGGGCTGCGCGGATCATAGGGCGTGTCTTCGGTGAAAAGTCCCGTTGGACCAAGCGAGCCATAGACCTCATCGGTCGAGATATGGTGAAAGCGGAAACCTTCCGGCTTACCCTGACCCACCCAATAGCTGCGCGCCGCTTCTAGCATGTTGTAGGTGCCGGTGATGTTGGTTTCGATAAAATCCCCCGGCCCGTCAATCGAGCGGTCCACGTGGCTTTCGGCGGCCAGATGCATGACGACATCGGGTTGATGTTTGGCAAACACCCGATCCAAAGCCGCCCGATCCCGGATGTCCGCGTGTTCGAACGCATAAAGCGGGCTGTCGGCCACGCTGGCGACATTGTCCAAGCACGCGGCATAGGTCAGCACATCAAGATTCACTACCTTATGTCCGCGCGAGACAGCCAGACGAACTACAGCCGAGCCGATGAACCCCGCGCCACCTGTGACCAAAATCTTCATAGGGAGTTCTCGTAAACAAAGGGTGAGTCAAAATCAGCCAGCAGCGGCGCAACCTTGTCCTTGTCAGACAAAACAGGTGCGGCCACGTCCAAAGGCCAGTCGATGCCGCAGCTGTCCCAGCGTACCGCCCCGTCGCATTCGGGCGCGTAATAATCCGAACATTTGTAAATAATCTCGGTGTCCGGCTCCAAGGTCATGAACCCGTGCAAGAACCCTTTTGGCACCAACAGCTGCTTGCCGTTCGCAAAGCTCAGTTCTTCGCCCACCCATTGCCCATAAGTCGGACTGCCCTTGCGGATATCGACCGCAACATCAAACAACCACCCGCGCCCGCAGCGCACCAGCTTGTCCTGCGCATGGGGTGGCGACTGAAAATGCAGCCCGCGCACCGTCCCAACCTGAGCTGAAAGCGAGTGGTTGTCCTGCACAAAATCGATATCAATCCCATGCTCCAACATCCGCTTACGGCTCCAGCTTTCGCTAAAAAAACCGCGATGATCGCCAAAACGTACAGGTGTTAAGAGTAGAACGCCGCTTAACCTAGTGTTTTCAATCTGCACCTGTTCATTCCTTGCAGTTTCACGATGTCTCGTGCCGTTTCAGGCAGACTCGCAAATTTGGGGCCGCAAATCCAGAGCAACTTTACCACGATATATCAATTAGTTTGTAAGTCGCTAACCCAAACGAAATTTTTCAGGAAACTAAGTCGGTAAGCTCTACATCAGAGCTCTGCCAAGTCGTTGTTCGCAATCACACGTCAAAGAATGCGCTCAACGACTTATGCCTTTATTTCAAATTATTTCACTGCCCGTTGCGAAACGCATCGCCTATGTCAGCATTTCTGGCCTCTTACTGGCCGGATGCCAAAGCAGCGTGGTCGGAATACCCAGTTTCAATCCGCCGACATCGACCGAAGCCGCAACAGGATGCACCGCAAGCGGCACAACGACAAGCACCGCCTCCTTCAGTTTCGGGGGAACCGGCGGTTGCGTGACCGAAATCACTGCCAACCACGAAAATGCGGCCAACCAAATCCGCCTGTCCGCCTCCTATCAGGCAAAGGTCGTCGCCAACTACGGTGCAGGTTTCGGGTTTAACTCATTCTCATTGGCGGCCGGTCGGATCGAATATGCTCATGCGATTGATATCACAGGACAAGGCAAAATTATCGCGATCCGGGATCAGGGCTATGACACAAGCCATCAAGAGTTATCCGACAAAACCATCTATTACAGCGGAGGCACAACGAAAGACACTATCGCATTCAGCAGCCACGGAACCGCTGTGGCGGGCTTGGCCGCCGGATCTGACACCTACATTGGCGCAGCCCCTGATGCGATTCTGCTTTTGTCTTCATGGAACGACGAAAGCGATGCCTCGTCGGTTTTGACCGCTGAAGCAAATGGCGCCATCGTTCAAAACAACTCTTGGGGATATGTCTGTGACGGCGATGCATTCGACGAATGCGGGGTAAATGACTACGGCGCAAATATATTGTCGTCCAGCTATCGCACAGCTTTGCGGAACTATGCCGGTGACGAAGGGATCGTTGTTTTCTCGGCGTCCAATCGGGAAAATCAAACCCAGGCCACGATCATGGCAGCCTTGCCGGTTCTGATGCCCGAGCTTGAAGAAGGCTGGCTATCGGTGATCAACGTCGCGCGCAGATATGATGCGACCTATGACGATCAGTTCCGCGACCGCGCTTCAGACATTTCGCTTATTTCCTCCGGCTGTCTTGAGGCTGCCCGTTGGTGTATTGCCGCCGACGGCACAGCCCGTGTGGCCGTGGCGGGGGACCCCGACGGCTACACAATCGGAAGCGGAACGTCCTATGCCGCGCCGCGTGTTTCTGGGGCCATTGCGCTGCTATCGCAAGCCTTCCCAACCCTTTCGGCCAAAGAGCTGCGCAACCGTCTTCTGGTCACCGCAGACAACGACTTCTTTGCCTCGGACACCGAAAACACCTCAACCATGACCTTCGCCGAAGGCATCACCCACGATTACAACTGGATATACGGCCACGGATTTCTGGACGTTCGCGCCACATTGCTGCCTATAGGCTCGATCTCGGCGCGGGCCAAAGACGGAAAGTCTATTTCAATGGATCAACCATTGTTGGTCTCGGGCCAAGCGACCGGTGATGCGGTGCAGGCCACCCTTTCGGACGTTTCCATTTACGCCAAAGACATAATGGGGGGCGGCTTCGCGGTTAAAGCAGCACCTTTGGCGACCACCCTATCCATAGCACCGACCCCGCTATGGCAAGACCCGGAAGGGCGATCTCATTCGGTCTCATCTTTTGACAACGCAAATGGTCAGACCATTCCTGTTTTGGCAAACCTTCCGGCCAATTTGGATCTACTAATTCCAGTAACCCCAGACGGGGATGTAGGTGCACGACTTTCGACTGCAACCCAATTCGCATCCGGCGATATTTCCCTTGGCGTCAGCCAGATTGCAAAAGGACGCAATGACATGGGCTTGTCCATGGTCGGAGGCGAGGCAGTGACCGCCAATCAAATCGCCTTGGAAATGGGGTGGCAAGGGGCACTCGGCAACGGAATGCAAATTGGTCTATTGGGGCTTGCTGGGGTTTCCCGAAATCCTGACAGCGCATTCCTGTCCAATATGGATAGCATTCGTTACAGCGCACTAACGGTGAACGTGACACAGAAAAATGTCCTTACAAGAGGGGACCGTCTAAACCTCTTTGCCCGACAGCCTGTTGCTGTAACTTCAGGCTCGGCGGTTTTCAGCATCGAAACGGCAGACGAT
>CAYVRN010000010.1:0-5687 GCA_964453855.1 uncultured Rhodobacterales bacterium | reverse complement strand
CGTTACACAAGACCGAAATTCTGACGTTAGACATGGTGAGCAGCCGCAAGAAAATATTTATGCCGATTGACCGAGACCAAACTCTGAAACGCCTTTCAAGCAGATCAGCGATCTTTGGTCTGACAGTCGCATTGCTTTCGGGCTGCAATTCTTCCGGTGTTACGATCCCGATCTATGTGCCGCCCGGATCATCTGATCCTGCGCCGACTTGCGACGGATCAGGGGCATCCTCAAGCACTGACGCCCTAAGTTTCGGCGGAACCGGCGGGTGTATTGACGAAATCACAACCAGTCTGGAATACGCCGCCTACGAACTCAGAAAATCTGATGAGTACAAGGCGCAAACGATCTCAAACTATAGCGCCGGACCGTCCTTTAATTCCAATTCTCTGGTTGCGGGACGGATTGAGTATGCCCACGCGCTGGATATCACTGGCAATGGAAAACTGATCGCTATTCGCGACGAAGGCTTCGATCCTAACCACATCGAATTTACTGACAAAACGCTTTATTTCAGCGGTGGAATGACCGCGGACACGATTCATAAAGACAGTCACGGCACGGCCGTCGCCGCGCTTGCAGCTGGATCAAGCCTATACGGCGAAACATCAGGCGTTGCACCCGAAGCGGATCTTCTCCTTTCATCCTGGATAGACGAAGGTGCCGAAGCATCAGCAGTACAAGCCGCTGAAGCAGCAGGCGCGATCGCACAAAACAATTCTTGGGGATTTATCTGCGAAGGTGACGCGTTCGACGAATGCGGCATCAACGACTACGGCCTTAGTTTGATCACCAGCAGTTACCGGAACGCCTTAACAAATTATGCAGGCGACGAAGGCGTCGTCGTGTTTTCTGCATCCAATGAAGAAGACCAAACTCAATCGACTTTCATGGCGGCCCTACCCTCGAAAATGCCCGCGCTCGAGGAAGGTTGGCTGACAGTTATCAACCTCGCCCGTGAGTATGACCCTTCTTATGACAACCAATTTCGGGATCGAAATTCAGACATTGCCCTTATCTCATCTGGGTGCATGGAAGCGGCGCGTTGGTGTATTGCCGCCGACGGCACATCGTATATCGCCAACGCAAACGATCCGACGGGATATGCCATAGGAACCGGAACGTCCTATGCCGCCCCACGTGTTTCTGGGGCTATCGCACTGCTTTCGCAGGCGTTCCCGACACTGACGTCTAAAGAGCTGCGCAACCGTCTTCTAGTCACAGCAGACAACGGTTTTTTCGCCTCGGACACCGGCAATATCTCCACGATGACTTTCGCCGAGGGCATCACGCACGACTACCACTGGGTCTACGGACACGGCTTTTTGGATGTGCGCGCAGCATTGCTGCCTATCGGCAGCGTCACGACAACAGCCAAAAGCGGGCAATCTATTTCTTTTGACCAACCGCTTCTGGTCTCAGGTCAGGCAAGCGGAGATGCTGTCAAGACGGCGCTTTCAGATGTATCATATTACGGACGCGATGCCTTGGAAGGTGGCTTTGCAATCAAAGCCGCCTCGCTGGCGGCAAGCCTTTCTGTGCCTACGTATCCAGTCTGGCAACGCTCGGATCCAGCCAACGGCGGGCAGTCAACCTTTGATATGGCCAACGGGATAACCTTGCCCCTTGAAGCAGCCTCATTGAACGGACTACAGCTTTTGTTACCCCGAACTTCCAACGGTGACATCGGGGCGAGATTTGCCTCGGTCACATCGACACCCCAGGGTGATCTAAGCTTCGCGGTCAGTCACATCGCCAAAGCTCGCGACGATCTCGGACTTGCAGTCATCGCGGGCAATACGTTGACAGCAAACCAAACCACAATCGAAGCCGAATGGACCCACGCCCTTTCTGACAGTTTGGCACTCGGTGTTTCCGGTTTGGCAGGTGTTTCACGCTCGGGCGGAAACGAGCTGCTTACAGACTACGAAACCCTCGCGTATAATTCTCTGGCAATCGATCTGACCAAACGCAACTTGTTTGCCTATGGTGACACCCTCAATCTGTTCCTACGCCAACCCGTGGCCGTCATCAGCGGTTCGGCAACCTTCTCGATCGAGACAGCAGGCGATGGCGGCAAAGCGGCCTTGTCGGATCTGAAGCTGGATTTTGCCCCGAACGCCCGTGAATTCGAGATCGGGTTTGACTATCTAACCCAAGGCCCATGGGGCGAAACATGGGCTTGGAGCGCCTCGCACAAGCAAAACGCAGGCAACTACGCAGGCGTGAACACCTTCAATCTTGGGGCGACCGTCAGCCTTGAATTCTAAGACGATGCCGTCAGTGTCATCACACGACGCACGGCCGCTTCGTAGCCTTCGATTCCCAAGCCTGCGATGACGCCTTCGGCGCGCAAGCTGACGTACGAGTGGTGACGGAAGCTTTCACGTTGGTGCACGTTCGAGATATGCACCTCGATCACCGGGCCCTCAAAGGTGTGCAGGGCATCCAGTAACGCAACAGACGTATGCGTAAAGGCCGCTGGATTGATGACGATCCCACACGCCTGTTCACGCGCTTCATGCACCCAATCAATCAGCTGGCCTTCATAGTTCGACTGCAACAAACGCACGTCGTACCCATCCTTCAAAATCGCGCGGCAATTCTGTTCGACATCTTCCAGCTTTGACGCACCATAAATCTCGGGTTGCCGCTTGCCCAGAAGATTCAGGTTCGGGCCATTTAGAATGTAGATCAGCTTTGACATGAAAGGGTCCGCTCGTGGTTTCTTATGACATACGCGCTGCAATGGGTCAGCGTCAACGAAAGACCCGTGCCCCATTGTCCTTTGCCTTTCTTATCGGTATTTCTCGGCCGGAAAAGCCATTTGGCTCAGGTTTACCAAAAGGACAACGACAATGCCGCATTACCGTTCCCGCAGATCGACCCACGGCCGCAATATGGCCGGAGCCCGCAGTCTTTGGCGCGCCACAGGCATGCAAGACGGGGATTTCGGCAAGCCGATCATTGCGGTGGTGAACAGCTTTACCCAGTTTGTGCCTGGTCACGCCCACCTACACAATCTGGGGCAAATGGTTGCCCGCGAAATCGAGGCAGCCGGCGGTGTTGCCAAGGAATTCAACACCATCGCCGTTGATGACGGCATTGCCATGGGACACGATGGGATGCTGTATTCCCTGCCCTCGCGCGAGATTATCGCCGACAGCGTCGAATACATGGTCAACGCCCATTGCGCGGACGCGATGGTCTGTATCTCGAACTGCGATAAAATCACTCCGGGCATGTTGATGGCCGCAATGCGCCTGAACATTCCTGTGATCTTTGTTTCCGGCGGCCCAATGGAAGCCGGTAAAGTCACGATCAACGATCTGGAACACGCCGTCGATCTGGTAGACGCGATGGTTTACGCCGCCGACGACAATTTCACCGACGAACAGGTCCAGCACATCGAAGAAAATGCTTGCCCGACTTGCGGGTCGTGCTCGGGCATGTTCACCGCGAACTCGATGAACTGCTTGGCCGAAGCGTTGGGCCTTGGCCTGCCCGGCAACGGATCCATGCTAGCCACCCACGCCGACCGGAAAGAGATTTTCCTCGAGGCGGGTCGCAAGATCGTCGAGATCACCAAGCGCCACTACGAAGGCGAAGAAAAAGGGCTTCTTCCCCGCGATATCGCCAATTTCAAAGCTTTTGAAAATGCGATGAGCCTTGATATCGCCATGGGCGGCTCCACCAACACCGTTCTTCACCTGCTGGCGATTGCCTATGAAGGTGGCGTTGACTTCACCATGCAAGACATGGACCGCCTGTCGCGTACAGTGCCCTGCCTGTCCAAAGTGGCCCCTGCCAAAGCCGACGTCCACATGGAAGACGTCCACCGGGCCGGTGGCATCATGGCCATTCTCGGCGAACTGCATCGCGGTGGCCTGCTGCATGGCGAGTGCCGCACGGTTCATAGCGACACGATGGCTGAAGCCATTGCGAAATGGGACGTCATGGTCACCAATGACGAAGCGGTTGATCGCTTTTATCGCGCCGCCCCTGGTGGAGTTCGAACCGTCGAAGCCTTCAGCACAGAAAACCGCTACAAAGAGCTGGATAAAGACCGCCAGGGCGGTGTGATCCGTTCGGTTGAGCACGCGTTCTCGAAAGACGGCGGTTTGGCTGTACTATTTGGCAACATCGCCGAAAACGGCTGCATTGTGAAAACTGCCGGTGTGGATGACTCGATCCTGAAATTCACTGGAAAAGCCAAAGTCTTTGAAAGCCAAGACGACGCTGTAAACGGCATCCTGACCAACAAAGTCGAGGCCGGTGAAGTGGTTGTCATCCGCTACGAAGGCCCGCAAGGTGGCCCGGGCATGCAGGAAATGCTCTATCCGACCAGCTATCTGAAATCCAAAGGTCTGGGCAAAGCCTGTGCGCTTCTGACCGACGGACGCTTCTCGGGCGGTACCTCGGGTCTGTCAATCGGCCACGTGTCTCCGGAAGCTGCCGAAGGCGGCATGATCGCTTTGGTCGAAACCGGCGACGCAATTGAAATCGACATTCCGAACCGCACAATTCATCTGGCGGTGGACGAAGCTACTCTCGCGGCGCGGCGCGAAGCAAAAGGTCCGCTACCATGGGGGCCTGCAGAAAAGCGTCCACGTGCAGTTTCAACTGCGCTGAAAGCCTATGCCCTTCTCGCCTCGTCCGCGGACAAAGGCGGCGTTCGCATTCTGCCGGAATAAGCACTTCCAAAGTCGAAAAAGATTGCAACCCTAAGGATATCATCCTTAGGGTTGTTTCATGACACGTCCCGACCTTAGCACAGTTCAGTCCAGCATTTACCCGACCTATCCGCGTATCTTGAAAGACCGCGACCAGTTCAACGACTGGTATCTGGACGAAGACACAGTGATCACACTGCACAATGGACATATACTGGAGCTACCAAAAGGGTTCCGGTTTGACTCGCACTCGGTGCCATTCTTTGCACGCCCGCTTTTCCCGAAATTTCTGCCCAGCGCCCCGACAGACGACAACCGCTATCCCGGCAATGATATTTACGTCGCCATGGTCCACGACGCCTTGGTCGCGTTAGACCATTGGCATCGATACAATCGAGAATTCGAGGACAACGAGTATTGGGTCCTGCATCAACTGCCTGAATACAAAATGTCCGAAGCTCGGGCTTTTTGGATGTCGCTGGCGGTCAGTGTGAACGGTTTCCTACGTTGGACAATGTTGGGCGATAATCGCGGCACCCCCAAACGCTATTCCCGCGTGACCGTCACAATCACCCAGTCCGACGACCCGCTTCCATAGGGCTGATCGCGTCCAAGAGCTCGCTTGGTAAGGAAGGCGGCCTTAGATTCGCGGCCACCCATTCGGCGTCCGAAAAATCTTCGTGATCCGTATAGGCCGATGGGGTCACAAGAACGCGCAAACCAGCCGACTGCGCCGAGCGGACCCCGTTCAGACTATCCTCAAAGGCAATCGCCTGATCAGCGGTCATTCCCAAGCGCTGTAATGCCAACAGAAACACATCCGGCGCAGGCTTTTTCGCCTGAACCTCGTCTCCGGCGGCGATCACATCAAAAACCTGATCGGCATCAACACCCCAACAGCATTGGCACAGTGCATCGACGTTTGGCCGGTTCGTCGTTGTGGCAACCGCGACCTTCAGCCCCGCATTCCACGCAGCCTCGACAAGCGACGAGACCCCGGGGCGCAGGGGCAAT
>CAYVRN010000009.1:32623-65235 GCA_964453855.1 uncultured Rhodobacterales bacterium | reverse complement strand
GCTCTCCCCGAATAGCTTCATCCACAGCAAAGCTCATTTGGGTTATCTCTTCTTGGTAGTCCCGCCACAGGATATCAAGCTCGCGAGTACTCAGATTGGGCATACTCAGACCAATGCCAGAAAACACTCCAGACCCCCAAACTCTGGAAAGAGCAAGGGTTTTGCCTTGATCTAGGCCCAGTTCGCGCTCCAACTGGGCTTGTACAACATACTCAGGCGCCGCATTTTCCCAAATTTGCGGATCCTTCCAATCGACGATTTCCGCACCAGCGATGACCAATTCGCTTGTCAGGTCGTGGTCCAGAAGATTTTCTGCCTCGACCGCTCTCACCCATTCCTTTGGGTGGTTCGTCCAGAAAAACATTTCCTGATAGCGGTTGTCCTCTGCGCCGCGAATAGCATGCGAGGGAAAAGATGCATAGAATATCGAGGCGATACTGTATTTCTCTAGCTCGCCTGCGACTGTTGACCAAAAGTCATCGCTTCCTTTATGCGCATGGATTTTTAAGTGATTTCCAAAACCGCGCTCATCGCATCACCTAACCGAAGCTCTGCGCTGAAGTGTGAAAGAAAATACACGTGACGCTAATTAGCACAAGGCTCCGAATTATATTGACTGCTGTATCTTCTCTACCATGAAATCGATGAACAGTCGTGTCTTCGGGTCTTGGCGCCGTCGGTGAGTATAAAGACAGGCCATTTGAACCGGCACAGGAGGCTCGTGTTCAAGCACGGGTACCAGACGGCCGCTAGCAAGGTGCTCGGCCACTTCGAAACGGGCTTTAAGAATGATCCCGTGACCATCCAGTGCCCAGTTGGTCAGCACATCTCCGTGATCGCTTTCCATCGGACCAGAGACAGGCACGCGCACCACCCCGCCCGGGGTTGTCAGAGGCCATTGAAACTCGGGCGCGCCGGGATAGCGCAGGTTAAGACAGTCAAACCGTCCCCCCTTTAAAGCGGCGCTGTCTGTTGGTTTTCCGTGCTTGGCGATGTATTCGGGGGCAGCGCATAACAACCTTGAACAATCGGCTATTTTCCGAATGCGCAGGTTCGAGTCTTCTGGAACACCCAGAATAAAGGCCACGTCCAAACCTTCGGCCGCAAGGTCCAGTTTGCGGTCCGACAAACGTAACCGCACGTGAATAAGCGGGTATAGCTCGCGGAATTCGGGAACAAACGGTGCGATCAATCTTTGCCCCACCCCCAAAGGTGCCGCGATATGGATTGTTCCCTTAGGGCTTTGGGTTACGCTGACAATTTCCGCCTCGGCCTCTTCAACGGATTCAAGAATTTTCTTGGCACCGGGGTAAAACAGATTGCCCTGCTCGGTCGCGTTCAATGTCCGCGTCGTACGCTGGAACAAGCGCACATGCAGATGTTCTTCCAACTGGGAGATCCGCGACGAAGCCACAGCCGCAGAAATCCGCAAGTCACGGGCAGCAGCGGACATGCTTCCCAATTCGTAAACGCGCACAAATGTGCGGATATTGTCAAAATAAGCCATGAATCATTCTTAGGCTATTTTTGAAGCAGCTTGGAATATTTTTCGGTTTCCTTGAAAGAAAATCCGCTGATAGTTTACAACCATCATCAGTCGGAGGGGTACGCATGGGTGAATTGGCCATAATTTGGGATTGGTTGGAATTTGCCGTTCGGTGGTTGCACGTAATCACAGCCGTCGCGTGGATCGGGTCTTCATTCTACTTTATTGCGCTCGACTTGGGTCTAAACCGCAATATCCAAGGCCCTGCCGACGGCGAAGAGTGGCAAGTCCATGGCGGTGGATTCTACCACATTCAGAAGTACCTAGTTGCCCCCGATCAGATGCCCGAGCATCTGACATGGTTCAAATGGGAAAGCTACACCACTTGGTTATCAGGCGCGGCCCTGCTGATGATTGTGTACTGGGCGGGCGGAGAGCTTTTTCTAATCGACCAGAGCAAAGCGGAAATCAGCCTATTTATCGGCATCGTCATCTCGGCCCTGTCCCTGACAGTCGGCTGGATCGTCTATGACTTCTTGTGCAAATCAAAGCTGGGCGAGCAACCGACCGTTCTGATGATCCTTCTGTTCATTCTTCTGGTGATCATGGGGTATGCATATAATCAGGTTTTCACTGGACGCGCAGTCATGCTTCATCTGGGTGCCTTTACCGCCACCATTATGACGGCCAACGTGTTCTTCATTATCATGCCGAACCAGCGGATCGTTGTGGCTGATCTGCAAGCCGGAAAGGCCCCTGATCCGAAATACGGCAAAATTGCCAAGCTGCGCTCGACCCACAACAATTATCTGACCTTGCCGGTTATCTTTCTGATGCTCAGCAACCATTACCCACTGGCGTTTGGCACCGACAATAACTGGATCATTGCCGCACTGGTATTCCTGATGGGGGTCTCGATCCGACACTACTTCAACACGATGCACGCCAAAAAGGGTCAGCCGAACTGGACATGGCTGGTAACGGCAGTGCTCTTTGTCCTGATCATGTGGCTATCAACCGCCCCGCTCCGTCAGGACACATGGGAAGAAAGCGAATCCCGCGAACTGTCGACCTCAGAACAGGTCTTTGCCAGCGCTGAAGGCTTCCAAGAAGTCACAAGTATCGTCCCCGGACGCTGCGCTATGTGCCACGCGCGTGAACCATTCTGGGAGGGCATTACGTACGCCCCAAAAGGCATTTTGCTGGAAACACCCTCGGACATCGCGGCAGCGGCTCGCCTGATCTACATCCAGTCGGGCGTGACACACGCCATGCCCCCAGCCAATGTATCATGGATGGAGGAAGACGAACGCCGCCAGATAGTCACTTGGTATCGTGAAGCAATGGAAAACATGCCTCTGACGCTCGCGCGCTACTGATCTACAGCTTCGAGGATATAATACCGGTGTTAAACCCGCCCATGCGCAGCTCACCGAACAATCTCTGATACTCGATTTTTGGGCAGCGGTTCTGGATGACTGTCACCCCTCGCGCCTCGGCTTTTCTGGTTGCCTCGACATTCTCAACGCCAATTTGCATCCAAACCGTATCTAGCCCCGGAAACACCTCGAGCGCTTCATCAACAATCGGAGGCACCGCTTCTGAGCGCCGAAAGATATCGACCATATCAACGCCGTCTTTAATGTCGCTCATACTAGCCTGTACAGTCTGGCCAAAAAGCATCTTTCCTGCATGGCCCGGGTTAACCGGAATAACCGTGTAGCCCTTTAGCGATAAATACCGCGCCACATAATAGCTCGGGCGCACGGGGTTCATGGACACCCCGACAACAGCAACACGTTTTGTGCGCTTTAAGACATTTTTCAGGTGATCATCGGGATAATTCTGGTTCATACGCGGACACTATCCAAGTCATTTTCAGGCGCAAGAAAAAAGCGCCCAAGTAAAACTTGGGCGCCAGTACGGAACGAGGGACAGTGAATGAAAACGCGAAGGTTCCGACATCGCGCCTCTGGAATAGACATAGGGTACACGAAAAAGTTTTAAAGATCAGTTCAGGAAAACGTGACCTTGGTGGTCAATCAAAAATATCTTCGATCAGATCAAAAGCTTCACCGAATAGGCTCTTGATCCGCTTCTTGGGCTTTTTAAGCTTCTTGCTTTTCTTTTTCGAATACCCGCCCTTGGGTGCCGGATGAGATGAACACTTGGGCGTCGTATCTCTTTTTAGCGGCATTTGGGTCATTTTACTCAGCGGAGCACCACATGCGCTGCACACCAACCTATGTTGTACTTCACCCGAAAGCTGAAACGCTGCGCGGGTACCACAATAGCAGCAGGTCGCTATCTTGGTGTGATGTGGAATAGCTTAGCCCTCCGAATGGTTCAGAGTAGCATATAGGGCAACTGCAGCCGCGTTGGAGACGTTGAGCGAACCAAATCCACCCGCGAAGTTGATTTTTACCAGTTTGTCGCAGGTTTCTTTAGTTTTCTCCCGCAACCCCGGCCCTTCGGCGCCCATCACCAGGGCAATCGGTCGATCTTTTTGTCCATCCACAACCTGCTCGATAGTGTACTCAGCCTCACCATCTAAACCGAGCATTAAAAAGCCCATCGCTTTCAGCTCCTCCATCGCCGCAGCCAGATTTTTCACCCGCACATAGGGCTGCCGCTCTAACGCACCGCTGGCTGTTTTTGCCAGCGCACCGGTTTCGGGGGCCGAATGGCGCTGCACGGCGACAACCGCTTGCGCGCCGAAAACTTCGGCTGATCGTAAAATCGCACCGACATTATGGGGATCGGTCACGCGATCGAGCAAAACCACACGCGGCGGCCGCCCGTTATCGCGCAGACAGGTTTCGGCCAATGCCCCCCAATCCAGCGGCTTCACCTCAAGAGCTGCCCCCTGATGCACTGACTGTGGATCAAGCGGAGCGGCGAATCGACGTGGGTCCGAAATTTCTGGCTCGATACCTGCGCGAGCTACTGCATCTGCCAGCTTGTCCAAAGCATTCCGAGTCACCACCAATCGCAGTTTATCGCGGGCAGGGTTTTGAAGCGCGTCGCGCACGGCATGCAGCCCAAATAACCACACGGTTTCAGCTGCCGCTGCCCGTTTGGACTGCTCTTTTTCGATAACCCACTTGGGCTTTTTCATTGCATTTCCGCCTATTTTCGACCGAGGCCGGACAATGCGTCGAGAACCTTGCAGATACAAGAGATTTTCCTGTTGACGCCAGAAATCACCGCGGGTAATCACCCCCCACAGTGGGCGACAGGCCGCAAGGTGTGGCAGGGGACTGTAACTCCCTCGCGGAGACGCACGCCTGGTTCGATTCCAGGGTCGCCCACCATTTTCAAAAAATGGTACCCACTTAACACGTTGCGTTTCACACGCTGATCCGGTCGTTCAATTAAGATACGACATGGCTAAGCAAAAGACTGCTTTCGCTGTTGTTGACCCCGGGTATCTCTCGGATTTCCCGTAATATCCGATCGAAACTTACCAAACTGTCGGTACGAATCTCCACCACCAGATCCCAAGCACCGTTGGTGGCATATATCGTAGACACCCCTAGAATGCGCGACAAAGTTTTGGTCACCGAACGCGACATTTTCCCCTGCAACTCGACCATGGTAATCGCGCGCACCTCTCCTTCGACATCCACGTCCGTTTCGATCGTAAATCGCCGAATTCGACCGCTGTCGATCATGTGGTCCATCTGCGTTTTTGCAGTGGCCCTGGTTACACCTACCATCGCGGCCAGCTCGGTCACCGACATCCGCGAATTGCCGCGCAAAGCAGTCAAGATTCGCCGTTGCGTATCTGAAAGGTCTGACATTATTCAATTTGCCCATTTGTGTGCTCATTTTGTATAAAATAATTTATCAATATTTCAAAACTTATAGATCAATACGTCTAATAAATCTGTGATCCTTAAACGCAGAACAAAGGATCAACAATGACCAGAACTTGCAACATCCTCGGCGCAGAAATCGAAACCGGCGCGTCCCAGCCTGGATGCCTTATGGGACCAGCCAGCCTGCGCACCGCCGGGTTGGTTAAAACAGTTTCAACTCTCGGCTGGACTTGCCATGATCTTGGCAACGTTCGAATTGCCGAGCAGGCGCCAGTCACCCACACAAACCCTGCTCTGCACCACCTGGCCGAGACCCGCGCCTGGATCGAGGCCTTGATCCCTGCAGCCCTTGAGGCCGCAAAAGGCTGCGACCTACCGGTTTTTCTGGGTGGCGACCATTCGATTTCAGCCGGCACCGTCGCAGCCATGGCAAAACGCGCCAATGACGAAGACCGCCCGTTGTTTCTGCTCTGGCTTGATGCACACCCAGACCTGCACACTTTGAACACCACGACCAGCGGCAATTTGCACGGAACGCCCGTGGCCTATGTCACGGGGCAGGCCGATTTTGACGCCTATCCCCCACTGCCGGCCAGCGTTTCGCCTGAAAACATCTGCATGATGGGCATACGATCTGTTGACCCCGCCGAGCACGAGCTGATCCTCGATCAGGGCATAGAAGTTCACGACATGCGCGCGATCGACGAACATGGCGTCGGAACCCCGCTAAAGGCATTCTTATCCCGCGTTCAAGCGGCCAAAGGACATCTACACGTCAGTTTCGACGTAGACTTCCTTGATCCGGGAATTGCCCCCGCTGTGGGAACCACTGTCCCCGGTGGAGCGACCTTCCGCGAGGCTCACCTGATCATGGAAATGCTTTGCGACAGTGGCTTGGTCACATCGCTGGATCTGGTCGAACTTAACCCTTTTCTTGACGAGCGCGGGCGCACCGCTTCGCTGCTTGTTGATCTCACCGCGTCCCTTATGGGCCGCCGCGTCCTAGACCGTATGACCCGGAGCTTTGCAGCATGATGATCCCGACCAAAGACCAAATAACCGAAGGCCTTCGCCCTACCCCGTCGAAACTGGCGATGGTGCCGTTTGTGTCTGTCGACAACATGATGCGACTGGTCAACGCATATGGCATTGAACATGTCCTTCGCGAACTTGCAGACTACATCGAAGCCGACTTCAAGCGCTGGCCCGAATTCGACAAAACCCCGCGCGTCGCGTCACACTCGAAAGAAGGCGTGATCGAATTGATGCCCACGGCCGATGCCGAAAATTACGGTTTCAAATACGTCAACGGCCACCCCAAGAACATGCGCGAAGGCTATCAGACCGTCACTGCATTCGGAGTCTTATCCTCGGTCGCAAACGGCTATCCGGTGCTACTGACCGAAATGACCGTTTTGACTGCGTTGCGCACTGCCGCAACCTCGGCCTTGGTGGCGAAATATCTGGCCCCTAAAAACGCGAAAACCATGGCAATGATAGGCAATGGGGCCCAGTGCGAATTTCAGGCGATGGCCTTCCGCGCCATTCTCGGCATCGACACCCTTCGGCTTTACGATATCGACCCGGCAGCCACCGCTAAGGCCAAACGCAACCTAGAAGCCCAAGGCTTCAATATCACCGCTTGCACAACCGGCGAAGACGCAGTCGTGGGCGTTGATATCATCACCACCTGCACCGCAGACAAGCAGTACGCAACAATCCTGACCGACAATATGGTAGGCAGCGGCCAGCACATCAACGCCATCGGCGGTGACTGCCCAGGCAAAACCGAGTTGCACCGTGATATCCTGCTGCGCTCGGACATTTTCGTCGAATATCCGCCGCAAACCCGCATCGAGGGTGAAATCCAGCAGCTTGACGATAATCACCCCGTTATCGAGCTCTGGCAGGTCATGCGGGGCGAAGCCCACGGCCGTCGCGACGACAAGCAAATCACCCTGTTTGACTCGGTCGGCTTTGCAATCGAGGACTTCTCGGCCCTGCGCTTTGTACACGACAAGGTCAAAGGCACCGACTTTGCCGTTGAGTTGGACATGCTCGCCGACCCCGACGACCCTCGCGACCTGTTCGGGATGGTGCAACGGGCGCGGTAGTTTTTGTCTCCCGCGGACATATCTGATCAGACCTATAACTGTGCAAATCCCTTAGAATACTCCGGCCAAACTCCCAAGTTTTCCATGCAGTATTTTACTGCGTGGAAATTCAACGAAGCCCGCCCTTGGCCGTCAACTGTTGTCTGCGTAAGCGAATCTCCTAACCGGCCCACATCTTCACCTTCGATCTTCAACGGATAACTTCTCTGCTGCAAGTTTCTGGGGTATCGGACTATCTCGTGCCCAGACGAACGGATATTCGCGGATAGCCAAACGTCATCCACAGGCCAGCACTGATCGGGAACATCAAACACGCGCTCATTAAAAAAATCTGGACGGACCAACACCCCTCCGAAGCCCTCAGCAATGTCTGGAAATTTGGTTCCGTCAAAGTGATATGGACGGTACACCCCCAGCGAGGCCGCGCGTTTCAATCTATACTTCCAATCCCGTGTCGCGCCCAAGCGAGAAACGCGCACGGACTCTATAGGCAAACATTCGTCTGCAATGGCACAAGATGGATTTACTTCTGCGTATCTAAGAAATCTTTCGATCCAGTCTTCCGAATAGACCCGATCATCATCGCAATATATTATAACAGCGTCACTCCCCCAGTATCGTTTCAACGTCGGAAGCAGCTTTGTGGCCGGCCCAACGTCATCGCACCGGTGCACGTCAAAACAAGATGGAACTTGCGCCAATTCTAAATCGGTAAACTTACGCCGTTTGTATTCGTGTGGAAGGTTCAACTCAATGCGATCTGGAGAGACTGTTTGCCTGAGCAACGAGCGGGAAAACTCCTCAAGATAACGAACCCTCGAAGGAATTGTTGTAAGGGAAACAATCAGTTTTGGCATATCGGTCCTAGTTTTCCGCAAGAAAAGTCTAACAAATTGAAGTGATATGAAATTGAATTTCCAATTTATCTAAAATCTTGCATCCTGTTTGACAACTGCCGTGACAGTTTGCCCATAGCTACAAGCGGGAAGTATCAGCTACCAGTTGAATTCGGTTTCCAGTCGCTCTCGATTCAACTAAACAAATTTGAAACTTTGGAGGACGAGCACATTAGTTTTCTGAAAAAAATTTTCAAAAAAAAGCAACAAAACCCTGCGTCTGCGCCTCTTTTTGAAGGCGATGACGCTGAATTCAAGAAACGTCTCAAGGCAGCCGATGTATATTTTGAATATGGATGTGGCTCCTCGACCAAGTGGGTATGTGGTTCTACCAGCGCTGCGGTTTATGCCGTCGATACTTCCAACGAGTGGATTGAAAAAACAAAGCAGGACATTGGCTCGCGGAACAATGTGTTTTTACACCATGTTGACCTTGGTCCTCTCGGGGAATGGGGGCGTCCGCTTTCATATGAACGAAGACAGCATATCCCGACATATGTTGGCTATCTTTGGTCCCTGCCTGTGTCTCCTGATGTTGTTCTGGTCGATGGGAGGTTCAGGGTCAGCTGTTTTTTGACATCCTTGATCGAGGCAAAGCCTGGAACTACCTTGATTTTCGACGATTACACAAACCGACCGCTTTATCATTTGGTCGAAGACTATATAGCGCCGGTACACGTTGAAGGCAGACAAGCCGTATTCGAAGTGCCTGAAATTTCGATTGCACGAAAAGCAGAAATTAAAACCGAAGCCGAAAAATTTTCTTACGTAATAGACTGAGTTTCATGAACAAAATAAAGCGATTTATCCAAACTTATCGACTTAACCATCTCATCATTCCGAACGAAGGCAATTATCAAACTCATTACTTCAATAAAATCGGCGTGGCAAAGTATTGCGACGTGGCACCTATTATCCTTTCCTCTGATCGCAAAACTATTGAACCGAAAGATTATGCGGCACTCAAACCTTTCGATCTCGTCTATGTAACCACTTCAGCGCTACCAGAATGGTTCGAGACGGTTTATCCTAGGTTACTGCGCGAAGGTATTCGGATATTTCTAGTAACCGGAGATGCCATCAATTCGGCTCCAAACGCTATTTTATCGCAGGTCTCCTCAGCTTCGCTGGAGCAGATCATTTCTGACGGCATTATTTTGCATTGGTTTACCCAGAATTGCGATGCGCCCGAACATGAACTGATGACACCAATCCCTTTGGGCTTGGATTACCATACGCTAAACCGTCGCAAAATGTGGGGGGAAAAGCGCACACCATATCTTGAGCAAGACCAGGCTTTAATCCGATTGGCTGATAATCAAAGGAATCCGAAAGCATGGCAAAACAAAAATCCCAACGTCCTTGTGGATTTCCATCATAGCTTGCATGCAAACGCCACAGACAGGAACCGCGCCTTTGAAGCCAGTAAAATGCTTTCTGGCACTAAACTTCTTCCTGCTCGAATAAGCAGATCGCAATACTGGAAAGCCGTGCGCGAATGCCAGTTTGTGCTGTCCCCAATCGGAGCGGGCACCGACTGCCATAGAACTTGGGAAGCAATCGTTTTGGGGGCTGTGCCAATTATTCGCCGAACCAGTATTTCATCTCTTTTTGAAGGTCTGCCCATCATAGAAGTCAATTCCTACGAAGAATTGTCCGACGAAATGCTGCAAAACTATATTTACCCGGACACTCTTACTGAAGAAGCGGAGCAGCGATTAACATTGCGCTACTGGTTGGAAGTGATCGACGAAACAAAACGTCGGATCGCCTGCACAGCGTGACGCCAGTGCACATTTTCAATCCGCTTCTATTCAATCAAAGAAACCCTTTCCTTCCAATACCTTAGGAGCCGCCGCCGCGACGCGCTTTTTGCGCGTTTCGGATCGCTTTGCCTGCCCTATATAGATGCACCAACTGCGCTGGCGCCCGGGCGTCAGTGCAATAAAAGCCTCGGCCAATGCCGGATTGTCATCCATTGCTGTAACCAATTCATCCGGCACATCCAGTTTCGGCGTTTTCTTTTCGACCACCTTGCCCGCCTTTTCATTGGCAATCGCCTCGGTCAGATAGGCGCGGATAATCTGTTCTTTCAACGCAACGTCTTCAACGTCCTTGAACGAAATCATGTTCCGGCTTTGGGTGTTCTCTCCCCGCTTGGTCAAAATGCCTTCAGGGTCTTTCAACAACGATGACTTGAAAAACGTCAGATTGAAGTCGTCTTTAAACGCCGCAAACATCACGACGTTTTTGCCGTTTAGCATATAAACCGGCTGGCCCCACTTAGCGCCTTCCTCAAGAGCCATGTCGAGACAAATTTCACGCAATCCACGAAGCCCCTCACCCCACTTTCGGGCCTTGCAGTCATCGGTCGCAAATTTATTGCACCGCCCGCAACCATCGCGAAAATAAACATCTGGATCGTTAATCATTTCCAAAGTGATCGCCTTATGTGGGCCCATTAAAACTACGCTACTGCAGGCAATGGCCCAAGACAACCACCCGAGAACGCAAACCAGGAACGCATCCGTGCTTGGCAGCCCTGCAACCCCACCCTATGATCTTCGAAAACGCTAGGGTGCGGCAGTGGCCAAGAGCAAAACTAAGACAAAACCATTCAACATACTGATCGTCGGTCAGGATGGCCGTTTGGCTTATGAGGCTTTGCTGTTTACCTTGTCGCTCGCCAAAGTTTCTCCCGATCGCTGCAAGCATCTTTACGTCGCCGAGCCCCAAAACGGCCCCCTTTGGAAGAGCAATCCACGCATGCGTGATAAGCCTCTGCGCAAACTGATTGAAGCCACGGGCGCCACTATTATCCCCTTTAATAGCAAACATTTCGGCCAGGATTACCCGAACGGAAACAAAATCGAAGCCCTGCGTGCCCTACCCGAAAATGAGCCTTTCGTGTTCTTTGATAGCGACACTCTAATCCTCGATGATCCCTTCAAAGTGCCCTTCGATTTCAACCGTCCCTCGGCCAGCCTGCGGCGCGAAGGCACGTGGCCGGTGCTGGAACTCTACGGTCCCGGATATCAAAAGATCTGGGGCTCGCTTTATGCCATGTTCGGAATGGACGTGAACGACGCCCTTGATCGCTCTCAGCCCGAAGAATTCTGGCTGCGCTATCCCTATTTCAACGCGGGCATGTTCTACTACAAATGCCCTCGTATCTTCGGGCAGCTTTTTGAAAACATTTCCACAACCATCCGCGAACACACCCCGCCTGAATTGGTGTGCCAACCGCTTTATCCATGGCTTGACCAGATCGCTTTGCCGCTTGTCATCCACAAACTGGGTGGCGGTCCCAAGGCGCTGGAAACGGGTTGGATCGACGAAAAAACCTCGTGTCACTACCGAACCTTCCCGCTGCTTTATGCCCGCGAAAGCGATCAGGTTGTGGCACTGCTCGAAGATATCACGGCCGCCAACGAGGTCAAAAAAGTCCTGAAGCTGCATGAACCCGCTTTGCGCTTTATCTATCAAGGACGCGGCAAGAAAGCCCGCGCCCTGTTTGACCGCGATAATCTTCCGGTCAAGGAACAAGGTATCCGCCAAAAACTAAAGAAAAATGGTTTCTGGATGCGGTAACGGGTTTGGATTGTTCCACACATGTCGATGAAAACAGAATATCTTCCCGTTTAGGTACTGACAACGTCGCATGCAATGGAACACCATTGCTACCAGTCAACAAAACCCCCATAAATCCTGCAACATTTCAGGAGACGAAAACATGAAAGATACCCCGACCTACGGCTTTGACACGCTGCAAATCCACGCAGGCGCCCGCCCAGATCCGGCGACAGGTGCACGTCAGGTTCCGATCTACCAGACCACCGCCTATGTGTTCCGCGATGCAGAACATGCGGCCGCGCTTTTTAACCTTCAGGAAGTCGGCTACATCTATTCACGTCTGACCAACCCCACAGTCGCAGCTCTGCAGGAACGTGTTGCAACTCTTGAGGGCGGTGTCGGCGCTGTTTGCTGCTCATCCGGTCACGCCGCACAGATCATGGCCCTTTTCCCGTTGATGCAGCCCGGCAACAACGTGGTCGCCTCGACCCGTTTATACGGCGGCTCGATCACCCAGCTTAGCCAGACTATCAAGCGTTTTGGCTGGACGGCCAAGTTCGTCGATTTCGACGACCCCGCCGCAGTCGAAGCCGCTGTTGACGATGACACTCGCGCTATCTTTTGTGAAACCATCGCCAACCCGGGCGGCGTTGTCACCGATCTGGATGCCATCGCAGCCGTAGCCAATAAAGTCGGTCTTCCTTTGATCGTGGACAATACCACTGCCACCCCGTACCTGTGCCGCCCCATCGAACACGGCGCAACGCTGGTGGTTCATTCGATGACAAAATACCTGACCGGAAACGGCACCGTCACCGGTGGCGTCGTCGTCGACAGCGGCAACTTTGACTGGTCCGCTTCGGGTAAGTTCCCCTCGCTCAGCGATCCAGAACCCGCTTATCATGGCCTGAAGTTCCACGAAACCTTCGGTCCGCTGGCCTTCACCTTCCATGGTATCGCCATCGGCCTGCGCGATCTGGGCATGACGCTAAACCCGCAAGCAGCGCATTATACGCTGATGGGCATCGAGACCCTTTCTCTGCGTATGGAAAAACACGTGGCCAACGCCAAAATCATCGCTGACTGGCTGGAAGGCCACGATCATGTTGCTGGTGTGACCTATGCTGGACTTGACAGCTCACCTTACAAAGAAAAAGCCTCGCGGATTGTACCCAAAGGCTCTGGAGCCCTGTTCACTGTCGCCCTGAAAGGTGGCTATGACGCCTGCGTCAAGTTCGTCGACAGCCTGCAGATATTCAGCCACGTTGCAAACCTTGGCGATACACGCTCGCTAGTGATCCACTCGGCCTCAACCACCCACCGTCAGCTAACCGCAGAACAACAGGTGGCCGCAGGCGCCAGCCCCGACGTCGTGCGCATCTCGATCGGCATCGAAGACGCCAACGACCTGATCCGCGATCTTGATCAGGCCCTCAACGTAGCACACAGTAAGTAGTTCACATGGGGCGCTATTAACCGGCGCCCCATTTCATCTTTCTTTAAATACTCGCAGGGGTGAATGACCCGCTAGGGGCAGAGGGGGCAGCAGCCCCCTTTTATCCAGCCAAAGCGCGCGCAAGCTGATTTTGCCGTTCAATCAGCCTTGGCAAATCTATCGTGACCATCTTCCCATCACGCACGATCTGACGGCCCTCGACGAACAAATGCTTCACCTTGGTCGGTCCCGCCAGCAGCAAAGCCGCCTTATCCCAAGATCCGGCGCTTTCCACCCCAGAACTATCCCAAATGGCGATATCTGCGCGCTTTCCAACCGAGATTTGACCACAGTCGTGGCGCCCCAGAACCTGTGCGCCACCGCGTGTTGCAATCTCCAACGCCTCACGCGCACTCATCGCATCGGCCCCGTTTGCAACCCTTTGAAGCAACATGGATTGCCGCGCCTCAGCGATCAGGTTGCCACTGTCGTTACTGGCCGATCCATCGACCCCCAGCCCAACCTTAACCCCTGCATCACGCATCTTCCGAACCGGAGCAATTCCGGAACCAAGTCGGCAATTCGAGCAAGGGCAATGTGCTACGCCTGTTTTTGTTTTTGCAAACAAATCAATTTCTTGACCATCCAACTTGACGCAATGCGCATGCCACACATCGTCCCCAGTCCAGCCTAGATCCTCGGCATATTGCCCCGGTCGCACGCCGAATTTCTCCAATGAATAAGCAATGTCCTCGTCGTTTTCAGCAAGGTGAGTGTGCAGCATCACCGATTTATCCCGCGCCAGAATAGCAGCGTCCCGCATAAGTTCGCGGCTGACAGAAAACGGAGAGCACGGTGCCACACCCACTCGAACCATGGCGCCCTCTGAAGAGTCATGATGCGCATCTATGACACGAATACAGTCCTCTAAAATATTGTTTTCATTTTCAACCAGCGCATCTGGCGGCAATCCTCCATCGCTTTCACCAATACTCATTGACCCGCGCGTCGGATGAAACCGCAAGCCCACCTCTTTGGCAGCATCAATCGTATCATCCAAACGCGACCCGTTGGGGTAGAGATACAAGTGGTCCGACGACAATGTGCATCCGGACAAAGCCATTTCCGCTAAACCGACCATAGCCGAAACCCGCATTTCTTCGGGCCCAAACCGTGACCAAATGGGGTAAAGCGTTTGAAGCCAGCCAAACAGAAGTGCGTCCTGCCCGCCCGGAACTGCGCGCGTAAGCGTTTGATATAAATGATGATGCGTATTCACCAATCCCGGCGTCACGCTGCACCCTGTGGCCATAACGATTTCGCCAAGGGTTTCCAATTCATATCCGATTTCAGCAATAACACCATTTGTCAGGCGGATGTCTGCGCCATGTAATTCGCGCCGCTGATCGTCCATCGTCATGATCGCATCGGCATTTTTTATCAGGAATTCGGTCATTGTGTCCTCGTGTCTGTTTTCCAGACCCTTTTCGGTGTCCCAATCGGGCAATGACGGGCCGACAGAAAAGGGCGAAGGACTCGGGCACCGTAATTAGGCTTATTCACTGCTATCCAGCTGAAATCAACGTCAGATGGCTTGAAGCAGTTTTAACGCTTCCCGATGAATGTGCGGGTTTGCAGCCGCAATCGCTTGCCCTCCCATGTGGGCTGGGCCGCCCTGCCAGTTGGTCACAATCCCTCCAGCCCCTTCGATGACAGCGATTGGCCCTTGGATATCGTAAGAATTCAATCCTGCCTCAATTACGAGATCAATTTGACCTGCCGCCAAAAGCGCATAGGCATAGCAATCCATTCCATACCGCACCAAACGCACCTTTTCAGCCACGCGCCGAAACGCTGCGCCTTCGTCTGGTGTTCCAACTTCGGGGAATGTCGTGAAAAGCGTCGCATCGTGCAGGCTAGATCCTTTTCGTGTGGATATTCCGCCACTTCCGTGAGGGCCCGAGAAAGTCGCTTGCCCGAACGCCCCTATAAACCGCTCGCCAATATAGGGTTGATCCACGATGCCACACAGAGGCCCCGCGTCATCCGACACTGCGATCAGTGTGCCCCAAGTTGGCGAACCGCTAATATAGGCACGTGTGCCATCAATCGGATCGAGCACCCAAGTCAGCCCGCTTGTTCCAACGGTTTCGCCGTACTCTTCGCCCAAAATAGCATCATGAGGTCGCTCTGTGGACAAAATAGCCCGCATAGCCTTTTCGGCCGCCCGATCTGCGACGGTCACAGGATCGAACCCCTGCGAGAGCTTGTTTTCCAAGCCCAGTTCAGTTTTACGGAAATACTTTAACGTCTCAACCCGCGCGGCGTCTGCTAACAGCCCCGCCACACGGATCAGATTGTTTTGGTCGTGATCGGATAGTTTCACAATCGCCCCCTACTCTCGCGTAAACCGCTAAAGCAGGGAGGCGTGAAACTCAAGCGACCTCGCTTAGAACGCGCGCAAGATCGAAAAGTTTGCGACGCTGATTTTCAGGGATCGCATAGTATGACCGGATCAAATCCAGCGCTTCTTTGTCGCCCAGCAGATCCGAGGGGACCTGGCCTTCTGCGACGACATCATTCTGGTCATCCAGACCTTCAAAGAAGAAATTCACCGGAACATCCATAGCTTCGGAAATGTCCCAAAGGCGAGAGGCCGAAATACGGTTTGCACCAGTTTCATATTTTTGGATTTGTTGGAACTTAATTCCAACTTTTTCGGCAAGCTGCTGCTGGGTCATACCAACCAACCAACGGCGATGCCGTACACGTTTGCCCACATGCACATCAACTGGGTGTGGCATCCTAAGGCTCCTTACATTTACTCGATACACCTTTTTGCGTATCAACTTACTTAACCGGTCAGTAGAACCGAGAGTGGATTTGCAATGCCGCGAGAGGCGACCTACAAGCAGCACAGTACTCGGTTCGCGTGCAAATTCAAGTAACTCTATTCGTCATAGGGTTTCGCAGCCCCATTGATACACAATCTAAAGGCGAAGGTATAGTGAAGATATACTTATTGTCACATTGACAAACACCAGCGCTCTCCGAAAGACCCAAAAACAAAGGAAACAGAAATGAAATCCTTTCGCGTTACCCACATCGGACACCCACCTTCTTTTGAAGATGTGAACCGTCCCCTACCGGCAAAAGGTGAATTGTTGGTACGAATCACGGCATGCGGACTTAACTTTGCCGATTTGCTGATGATTAAAGGCCAATATCAGGACACGCCTGACGTGCCTTTTACACTGGGTATGGAAGTTGCCGGAATAGTCGAGGCGATTGGACCAGAGACAGAGGGACCAGCCATAGGAACCCGCGTTGCCATTTTTGGTGGTAACGGCGGACTTGCCGAATACGGCGTTTTTCCGGCCGAGCGCGCAGTCGTTATATCGGACAGTATGTCGAACGAGATCGCTGCCGGTTTTCAGGTCGCATACGGCACAAGCCATTTGGCCCTGTCTCACAAAGCTCGCCTTCAGGCTGGAGAAACCTTGGTTGTATTGGGAGCAGCGGGTGGGGTCGGGTTGACGGCCGTAGAAATCGGAAAACTGATGGGGGCAAGGGTAATCGCTTGTGCGCGCGGAAAAGAAAAACTTGAGATTGCCAAACGCGCCGGCGCTGATCATGTTTTGGATACCGAGGTCGACGACATTCGCGCAGAAATCAAAGCACTTGGGGGAGCCGATGTAGTCTATGATCCGGTCGGAGGCGATCTGTTCATCGAAGCGTTCCGAGCATGCAATCCGGATGCCCGTATCTTGGCCATCGGCTTTGCGAGCGGCAAAGTGCCTGAAGCAAAATTGAATCATATGCTGGTAAAAAACATCACCGTCATCGGCTTTTACTGGGGAGGGTATTTGAAGTTCGCTCCGGAGATCCTGATCGGCAGCATGAACCAGCTAATGACGTGGCATTCCGAGGGTCGCCTGCAACCGCACATTAGCCATGCATTGCCGTTCGAGCAAAGCGCCGAAGGTTTGGAGATGTTGCGGACGCGCCAATCCACAGGCAAAATTGTCATTAAGGTCGGTAATAGCTGAGCAAACCACCAACGACGAACATTCTGTTGTCAAAGCCTTGAAATTGCGAGGGGCTTTACCGATATTTGAGTCAAGTGCCGTAGAAATATCAAAGCGGCCGAACTTTTGGACTTTTCGGAGGGAAATGATGTCTGAATATAGCACTATCCGGACCGCAGGTGCCCGCACCGCTGCCCAGATTGATGAGGGCCTGCGCGCCCACATGAACAAAGTCTCCGGCACGCTGTCGGTAGGCATGTTGATAACTTTTGCAGCAGCTTGGGCAATCTCGGGTCTGGCGGTAACAACTGATCCGTCAATGGCGGTCGCACAATTGAGCGCCGAAAAATATCTGACCCAGCTAGGCTACTCGATCTATGCATCCCCCCTGAAATGGGTGATCATGTTCGCACCTCTGGCGTTTGTTTTCGGTATCGGCGCAGCCGCCAACCGCATGTCAGCCGCGGGCGTCCAGTTTATCTTCTACGCATTTGCGCTAACTATGGGTCTGTCAATCAGCTCAATCTTCCTGATCTACACAGGTTATTCGATCATTCAGGTCTTCCTGATTACCGCAATCGCCTTCGCTGGCCTTTCGCTTTACGGCTACACCACCAAGAAAGACATCTCGGGTTGGGGTGCATTCCTAATCATGGGCGTGATCGGCCTGATCGTAGCGTCGGTTGTGAACATCTTCCTTGCGTCGGGCGCAATGACATTCGCCATTTCCGTGATCGGCGTTCTGATATTCGCAGGCCTGACAGCTTATGACACTCAGCAAATCAAGAACACCTATGTGGCACACGCCCATCACGGTGACAGCGAGTGGCTTGAAAAAGCGGCGATCATGGGCGCACTTAGCCTGTATCTGGACTTCATCAACATGTTCATGATGCTGCTCAGCCTGTTCGGCAATCGCGAATAAAATCGACGCACATTCGAATTCAAAGGGGCCTTTCGAGGCCCCTTTTTCTTTGCCATCTTGCGCCACTCGCTCGGCCCGACTATAGGCACCCCATGTTGGACACGACCTCGAACCGCCCCGAACTACCGCCAGAAATTGCCCGCCGCCGGACCTTTGCGATTATCTCGCATCCCGACGCTGGTAAGACGACTCTGACTGAAAAATTCCTGCTTTTCGGTGGCGCAATCCAAATGGCGGGACAGGTCCGCGCCAAGGGTGAAGCCCGCCGTACGCGCTCGGACTTTATGCAGATGGAGAAAGACCGCGGAATCTCGGTTTCAGCGTCTGCTATGTCTTTCGATTTCAAGAACTTCCGCTTCAATCTGGTCGACACCCCCGGCCACAGCGACTTTTCTGAAGACACCTACCGCACGTTGACCGCCGTAGACGCCGCGGTCATGGTGATCGACGGCGCGAAAGGTGTGGAAAGCCAGACCCAGAAACTGTTCGAGGTTTGCCGTCTGCGCGATCTGCCGATCCTGACCTTCTGTAACAAGATGGACCGCGAAAGCCGCGACACATTCGACATTATCGACGAAATTCAGGAAAACCTTGCCATCGACGTCACACCAGCCAGTTGGCCGATCGGGATCGGGCACGAATTTCTGGGCTGCTACGACATGCTCAATGATCGGCTGGAGCTGATGGACCGCGCCGACCGGAACCGCGTGGCCGAATCCATCGAGATCGCCGGTCTGGATGACCCCAAACTGGCCGATTACGTACCCGCACACTTGCTTGAAAAGCTCGTAGAAGAAGTCGAAATGGCGCGAGAACTTCTGCCTGCGCTTGATCCTCAGTCAGTTCTCGAAGGCCACATGACCCCGATCTGGTTTGGCTCGGCAATCAACTCATTCGGCGTAAAAGAGCTGATGAACGGTATTGGCACCTATGGCCCCGAACCTCAGATTCAGTCGGCAACGCCACGCAAAATCGCGCCGGAAGAAAAGAAAGTCGCTGGCTTTGTATTCAAAGTTCAAGCGAACATGGACCCGAAACACCGAGACCGTGTGGCCTTTGTGCGCATGGCAAGCGGCCATTTCAAACGCGGTATGAAGCTGACTCATGTTCGCACCAAAAAGCCGATGGCTGTGTCCAACCCCGTGCTGTTTCTGGCCTCTGACCGCGAACTGGCAGACGAAGCCTGGGCCGGCGACATCATTGGCATTCCGAACCACGGTCAGCTTCGCATCGGCGACACCCTGACCGAAGGCGAAGAACTTCGCGTTACAGGAATTCCCTCATTCGCTCCAGAGCTTTTGCAGAATTGCCGCGCGGGTGATCCAATGAAAGCCAAGCATCTTGAAAAAGCTCTGATGCAGTTCGCTGAAGAAGGCGCTGCCAAAGTCTTCAAACCGGCGTTCGGCTCTGGCTTTATCGTCGGAGTTGTTGGCGCTCTTCAGTTCGAGGTGCTCGCCAGCCGGATCGAAATGGAATACGGCCTACCCGTCCGCTTTGAACAAAGCCAATTCACAAGCGCCCGTTGGGTAAACGGTGACAAGCAGGCCGTTGACAAGTTCGTTGCGGCCAACAAACAGCATATCAGTCATGATAATGACGGAGACGTTGTTTACCTGACGCGACTTCAATGGGACATTGATCGGATCGAGCGCGACTATCCTGATGTCACACTGACGGCGACCAAGGAAATGATGGTTTAGACCAATATTGCCTACAGCAAAACGAGTTTTCGTTGCAAAAAAGTGACCTTTGGGCCGTATAGACCAGTGCATCGACAGCGAAAATGACGATCTGTTGATTATGCAGTCCTAATGGTTTAAAGGATCGCGAAGGTTTCCGTAGGGATATGAAGTGGCCGAAGTGGCCCAACCAAGACTAGACGCGCGGGCCGATTGTGTCCGCAAACTGTGGATACACATGACCAATTTCTCAGATCTGAATCTGAACCCCAAAGTTCTGAAAGCCGTCGAAGAGGCAGGGTACACCCAGCCAACACCCATTCAAGCAGGCGCAATTCCTCCGGCATTGGAAGGCCGTGACGTTTTGGGCATCGCCCAAACAGGTACAGGGAAAACCGCCAGCTTTACGCTGCCGATGCTCTCGCTTCTGGCCCGTGGCCGCGCTCGCGCGCGTATGCCACGCTCGCTTGTCCTTTGCCCAACCCGTGAGTTGGCGGCTCAGGTGGCGGAAAACTTCGACACCTATTCGAAACATCTTAAGCTGACCAAAGCGCTGCTGATCGGTGGCGTTTCGTTCAAAGAACAAGATCAGCTGATCGACAAGGGCGTTGATGTCCTGATCGCAACCCCGGGTCGCCTGCTGGACCATTTCGAGCGTGGAAAGCTGCTTTTGACTGGCGTACAGATCATGGTGGTCGACGAAGCAGACCGCATGCTGGATATGGGCTTTATCCCTGATATCGAGCGTATCTTTAGCCTGACCCCGTTCACCCGTCAGACATTCTTTTTCTCAGCCACAATGGCGACCGAGATCGAACGGGTCACCAATACCTTCTTGTCGAACCCCGCAAAAATAGAAGTAGCTCGTCAGGCAACAGCATCCGAAACCATTGAACAAGCCGTTGTAATGTTCAAAGGCTCGCGCCGTGATCGCGCGGCCAGCGAGAAGCGCAAGGTTCTTCGCAGCCTGATCGACATGGAAGGCGAAAAGTGCACCAATGCGATCATCTTCTGTAATCGCAAGACCGACGTGGACATATGCGCCAAGTCGTTGAAGAAATACGGCTACAACGCAGCGCCTATTCACGGCGATCTAGATCAGTCCCAACGAACGAAAACGCTCGATGCGTTCCGCGAGGGATCTCTACGCATTCTCGTGGCATCAGACGTGGCTGCACGCGGCCTTGATGTGCCAAGCGTCAGCCACGTGTTCAACTTTGACGTCCCTGGCCACGCCGAGGATTATGTGCACCGTATTGGACGCACAGGCCGCGCAGGCCGTGAAGGTAAAGCCTTTACAATTTGTGAGCCGCGCGACGAAAAAACCTTGGCCGCTGTAGAAGCCCTCATCCAGAAAGCTATCCCCCGCGTCGACAACCCTGTTAAGCAGGTTGAAGAAAAACAGCCGCGCAAAGCTGCTAGCGTACCGAAAAAAGACCTGACCCAAACGCCCAAGCCAGACGCATCCGCTCAAGCGGAGCAAAAGCCCAAGCCAGTCGCGTCCTCTCAAGCGGACAGCAAGCCCCGCAACCCTCGCCGAGGCCAGGATCGACGGGTAGAAAAGAACACGACCGTCGGCATGGGCGATCACATGCCGCAATTCATTGCCCTCAGCTTTACCGAGCGTATGGCAAGCTAATAATCAGCGCCGCCAGTTAGTCCAGATAAGCGTCAGATCTTAAGCCCGCCCGCTCAAGGTGAACCGGCAAAACGCGTCCGTACAATTGGCGGGTGCGTTCGGGACTGCCCACCATGTCGGGCTGGTCGACATAGGAAAAGATCGCGACATATCTGGGCGTGCTTCCGGCGAGAGGGGCAACACGGTGCAAACTATAGCGCCCCTGAAACAATTGCAGATCACCCGGTTCCAGTTTCAAAACCTTAACGGTCTCTGAGGTCCCATCCAATACTCGGCTGACTTCGTCATAGTTTTCATCTCCTTTTCGAAGCCAGGGCGCATATTCGAAGTCACCACCACGTTCGGCATTCTGGATCGCAAGGGTCACCGTGAAGTTGTTCGTATCAAAGTGCCACGGAAAACCGTTGCCTTCACCTGCCATGTTGATGATCACATCGGCCAGAGGATCCGCATATCGATAAAAAGCATCTTGCTGAAGACACTCTTTTATAAACGGATCAAATGCGGGAAAGTCGTGCACTGTACGCAAAGCTCCGGTTGCTGCGAAATTATCCGCCGCAATGAAACTATTCGAGCGCTCAAAAAACCTGCGACGAGGGTCACTGTCCGGAAGTGTTGGGTCGTCAGCGGTGAAATAGACATTGGTCCGATTGAACGACCGATGCCCTTTACCCGCAACACCATTTGCCTCAGCAATGATAGCATTTATCCCTTTTTGACTTAAAAAGCCTTTCAGAACGGCGCAGCCATCACGCGCCAAGTCCTGTTGAACCCGCTCGACAAGCGCTACTCGTGATGCTCCATCCGCATGGATCGGGTAGCGATCCAAATTAATCAAATCCTGCGCGATATAAACCATATTTTCCTCCGCCGTTTTCTACAGCAAAGGAAAGTTTTGTATGGCCGTCACGCCAGAAGACGACGCAGCTTCAGTCGGTTTCAGACCAAACGCGATACGATGACGTGCACCTCGGGCTTTTTGCCAACTTCATCCGATGCCGTCTTGCGGACAATGCGTTTGATTTCGGTTTCAAGCTTGTCATCGTCCGCCAGCGTCTTCCCGCTGGCCCTACCAATGAACTGGGACAGGTCTTCCTCAAGGACATCGGATAAAGGCGCATTTGATTGACCCAGTTCAGGTAATCCGCGCAAATCGCACCAAGGGTCTCCCAAGGGTTCGTTTTCTTCATCCAGAACCAAAGTCACAACGACCAAGCCGTTGACGGCCATCCTGATCCGTTCACGAACAATGCCGTCCAATGCGCCAATCTTCACCGTCCCGTCCAGATATGTCCGACCGGTATCCACATATCCCGCAATCTCGGGCAACGCTCCTGTCAAATCCAGCATCATTCCATTCACCGCTGTGATCGAAGGAATGCCACTGTCCTGTGCCAAATTCGCGTGCTCGCGCAAATGACGGTGTTCGCCATGCATCGGGATCAACATCTGAGGATGCACGATCTGATGCATCCGTGCCAGATCGGGGCGGTTCGCGTGTCCCGACACATGATAAAGACCGCCCATGTCATCAACCACATCAACACCCATCTCACTAAAGTTGTTCATGATGCGGATCACCGAGCGTTCATTGCCGGGAATGGTTTTTGAAGAGAACAGGAACATATCCCCCTGTTTCATACTCAACCCAAGATATTTTCCGCGCGACAAAGCCGCCGTTGCTGCTCGCCCCTCGCCCTGCGACCCTGTGGTAATCAGCATCAGGCTTTGCCGTGGCAGGCTGGCTGCATCCTCGGGACTGATAGTTTTTGGGAAATCCTGCAAAACACCGGTAACCGTTGCCGCTTCGATCATCCGCCGCATCGCGCGCCCCAACAGCACAATCTTGCGCCCTGCGCGCGCGCCCGCTTGTGCAAGGGTTTTCACCCGCGCCACGTTAGAGGCGAAGGTCGTTGCAGCCACCATACCCGGTGCGGCTGCGATCAATTCTTCAATCGGTTGACCCAGCTCTGCCTCGGATCGTCCTGCGTGATGCGAGAAGATATTGGTTGAATCGCACACAAGTGCCTTCACCCCGACCTCAGAAATCGACGCCCAAAGGTCAGCGTCAAACGGCTCTCCAACCAAAGGTGTTTCATCAATCTTGAAATCGCCTGAGTGTACGATCCGTCCAGCTGGCGTATCTATCACCAGACCCGAGCTTTCAGGGATTGAATGCGAAATCGGCAGGAAGCCAACTGTAAACGGCCCCGCATTTACTGTTTCCGGCCACGCTGACACGGTGGTCACGGCGTCTTCCGGCTGGCCATGCTGGGACATTTTCCCACGCGTGATATTTGCTGTAAATGCGCGCGCATAAACGGGGGCACCAAGCGCCTCGTAAAGCAGCCCAACGGCTCCGACATGATCTTCATGTGCATGTGTGATAAAGATCGCCTCAAGACGTTCTTTGCGTTCTTTGAGCCAGGAAATATCCGGCATGATCAGATCAACGCCCGGCGTGCCATCCATGTCTGGAAAGGTCACGCCCAGATCCACAAGAATCAACCGCTCGTCGCCAGGCTTTCCATAGCCATAAACATAGGCGTTCATTCCGATTTCACCGGCACCACCCAGCGGCAAATAGATCAAGCGTTCCTTGGTCATGAGTTTCCTTGAGTTTTGTTATAGTTGTGAATGACGGTCAGACCATGCATGGTCAAATCATCCTCGTAGACGTCAAATAGATCTTCTGTCTGCCCGAACAATGGGGCCAGACCACCTGTCGCAATCACGCGCATCGGACGGTCACGTTCAGCTTTGATCCGTTGGCATACCTCTCGAACCATCCCGATGTAGCCCCAGAAAACACCGGACTGAATACACTCGACCGTATTTGTGCCAACCACCTTTTGCGGCTTTGCGATATCCACATGCGGCAGGGCAGCTGCGGCCATATGCAACGCCTCAAGCGACAGGTTCACCCCCGGAGCAATAACCCCGCCGACATAGGCTCCATCTTTGGCAACCACGTCGAACGTCGTCGCGGTTCCGAAATCGACAACGATCAAATCACCCCCGTGACGGTCAAACGCCCCTGCCGTGTTCACAAGTCGATCGGGTCCGATTTGCGTGCCTTGATCAACCCTAGGCTCGGCTGGCAAAACACAGTCCGATTTTCCGACAACCAAAGGCCGGCATCCGAAAAAACGATCGGAAAAGACCCTTAAATTAAAGACAACCCTCGGCACCGTCGACGAGATGATCACGTCGGTGATATCCAGATCAAGCTCGTAGTGTTTAATCAGCGTCGAGAACCACGTGAAATAGGCGTCCGCCGTCCGCGCGTGGTGGGTCGAGGTGCGCATAGTGCAAAGGAACCGGGTCCCGTCCCAGATCGAGAACACCGTATTGGTATTTCCGCAGTCAATTGCCAGAAGCATTTGCCACCCTCATTCGAAAAAAACATCAGCTGCCGGGATTACCCGCCGCCCTTGTGCGGTCTCTAGCACAAGATTGCCCGAGGGATCGACTGTAGAAAACGTTCCCGTAAATTCGTCGCGCATCGTGCGGGCCTTAATGATTTCACCCAAGCGTGCGGCTCGGGAAAGCCAAAGCTCACGAACAGGGGCAAAGCCATACGTGACAAAGCTATGTTCGTGGCGGGCAAAAGATTGCGCGAGCAGGGTCAGAAACGCCTCTGGTGCAATCTTGACAGATGTCTCACCAAAGACCGAAACCGGCGCAGCCGCATGCGGCTCCAACAAAGCACCATCCGGCACAGCCACAAGATTAACGCCAATCCCTATCGCGATATGGCCGATCCCTGCGCCGGACCCCGTGCTTTCCAGCAGAATGCCAGCCACTTTCCCACCGCGCAGCAGGAGATCATTTGGCCACTTCAACGAAAGAAGGTCCGTGCGCCCGGTCGCAGCCTCCAATGCATCGTATAAAGCAAGAGCCGCTACAAAGCTGCGCAAGGCAACCTGATCCGGAGCTTCCAAGGGCCGCATCACCAAAGTGGCGGCAAAATTGCCGTCCGGCATCTCCCAAGACCGACCGCGCCGGCCACGCCCAGATGACTGCTTTAGCCCCAATATCCATGTTGGCATGGACAATTCAGCTGCAATCCGTCCGGCTTCCGCATTCGTGCTGTCAACCTCGGCCAATACACGCCGGTCGTACCCATCTGGCCAGTCCATCACTTCATCTTACCCCAAATACTCAAAAGCGCCCCGAAGGGGCCTACAAAACAAAGAGACGCGCCCAATGGGCGCGTCACCGCTGTTTTCCGCACTTGCGTCAACTCAGTTCACAAGCATCGCCGCTGCCGCCGCAGCCGGGGCTTCGATACCGAACAGGTTCACAACCCCGACCAGCATTATCGCAGCCGACGCCATCAACATGCCCGACAGCATGGCCGACTTGCCACCATCCAGCCCTTCACGCTCTTCGCCGAAGTACATGAAGTATACGATGCGCAAATAATAGAACGCACCAATCACCGAAGCGATCACACCTGCAATTGCCAACCATACCAGACCAGCGTCATAGGCCGCGCGCAATACGTAGAACTTACCAAAGAACCCGACCAGGGGCGGCACACCCGCCAGCGAGAACAAAAGAACCAGCATCGCCAAAGCCTTTGCTGGCTCACGACGCGCATACAGGTGCAAACTATCGATCGAGGTTACCGGCTGACCGTCTTTCTCCATGCTCATGATAAAGGCGAATGTGCCGATGTTCATGGTCACATAAATCGCCATGTAAACCAGCATTGCCTGCACACCAAACGCCGTACCCGATGCCAGTCCCATCAGCGCATAACCCATGTGAGCAATCGAAGAATAGGCCATCAGACGCTTGATGTCGCGCTGTCCAATTGCGGCGACCGCACCAAGGAACATCGACAGAACCGCCATGAAGGCGATGATTTGCTGCCAATCGCCAACCATACCACCAAATGCGTCATGCATAACGCGCGCGAACAAACCCATCGCAGCGACTTTAGGCGCCGTGGCAAAGAAAGCCGTTACAGGGGTCGGAGCACCTTCGTATACGTCTGGTGTCCACATGTGGAACGGAACCGCAGATACCTTAAATGCAAAACCCGCTGCCATAAAGGCCAGTCCGAACAAGACACCCAACGGCATTTCATCGCCATGCGTCGCTTCGATGATACCTGCAAACAAAGTGGTTCCCGAAAAGCCATAGACCAGTGAAGCACCATAGAGAAGCAGACCAGAAGACAAGGCACCAAGAATAAAGTACTTCAAGCCGGCTTCAGTTGATTTCATGCTGTCGCGGCGAAGAGATGCAACCACGTAAAGCGATAAGGATTGCAGCTCGAGGCCCATGTAAAGCGTCATCAGGTCACCGGCGGACACCATGACCATCATACCTACAACAGCCAGAACGATCAGCATTGGATACTCGAACCGAAGCAGTCCGCGCCGTTCCATGTAGCCTTGACTCATTACCAGGACTGCGGCTGCAGACAGCAAAACTGTTACCTTGGCAAAGCGGCTGAAGGCATCGTCGTTGTACATACCACCGAATGCTTGCGTGTCTCCGCTGCCGCTCATTGCGACCCAGATGCCAATGACGACAAGCAATGCCGAGGTCAACCAGACCAGCATCGGTGCTGTCTTGTCTTTTCCAGTATAAACAGCTGCCACCAGCGCGACCATCGCATAGATGGACAGAATGATTTCCGGCAGGATTGTATTTAGATCAGCCTGAAGCATCTTTCACTTCCTCAATGCGTTGCCACGGCGGCAGCGCCGTGATCTGCGACCGAACCCAGGGCCGCGTGATAGTTATGAAGCAGGTTTTCAACCGACGGTGATACGACATCAATTGCCAGCGACGGATAGACACCAAGCAGCAGGGTCATGATCACCAATGGAGCCATGATCCACTTTTCGCGGGCCGTCATGTCCTCGATCGTTTTCAGAGCCTCTTTGATCAGTTGACCAAAGACAACTCGGCGATAGAGCCACAGCGCATAAGCCGCCGAGAAAATCACACCAGAGGTCGCTATTGCGGCAATCCAGGTGTTGTATTGGAACATGCCCATAAGGGTCAGGAATTCACCAACGAAACCTGAAGTACCAGGCAGGCCGACGTTTGCCATCGTGAAGAACATGAAGATCAGCGCATAGGCCGGCATACGATTTACAAGACCACCATAGGCGTCAATCTCGCGGGTATGCATGCGGTCGTAGATGACGCCGACGCTCAGGAAGAGCGCGCCCGAGATAAAGCCGTGGCTGATCATCTGGAAGATCGCGCCATCAACACCTTGTTGATTGGCGACAAAGATACCGGCCGTTACATAGCCCATGTGCGCGACAGATGAATAAGCGATCAGCTTTTTCATGTCTTCCTGCACCAGCGCCACCAGTGAGGTGTAGACAATCGCGATAACCGACATCCACAGCACCAGATCGGTCATCACATCGGCACCCACAGGGAACATCGGCAAGCTAAACCGCAAGAAGCCGTAGCCACCCATCTTCAGCAGGATCGCGGCCAGCACGACCGAACCGGCGGTAGGCGCCTGAACGTGTGCGTCAGGAAGCCAGGTATGCACAGGCCACATCGGCATTTTCACCGCAAAGCTGGCAAAGAACGCCAGGAACAGCATGGTCTGTAGACCTCCCACGACGGAGATACCCATGACCGAGAATGTCTCTGATGCGAATTCGTGCGAGGCCAGAGCGACCATATCAGTGGTGCCCGCGTCTGCGTACATCGCCACCATCGCCACCAGCATCAGAACTGAACCGAGGAAGGTATAGAGGAAAAACTTGAAGGATGCATAAATGCGGTTCGCGCCCCCCCAGATACCGATGATCAGGAACATCGGTATCAGACCAGCTTCGAAGAACAGGTAGAACAAAACCAGATCCAGTGCCATGAAAACACCCAGCATCAGGGTCTCGAGCAACAGGAAGGCGATCATGTATTCTTTCACACGCTTTTCAACACCCCAGCTGGCCAGAATGACTAACGGCATCATAAAGGTGGTCAACATGACGAATAGAACGCTGATACCGTCCACACCCATCTTGTAACTCAGGCCCATCAGCCATTCGCGATCTTCCACGAATTGCATATCAGTGTTCGCGGGATCAAAGCCGCCCATGATGAACAGCGACACAAGGAATGTCACCGAGGTTGCCACCAGCGCCAGCATTTTAGCGCGGCCATTCGCGGCCTCGTCCTCACCGCGCAGGAAGATCGCAAGGATCAGTGCTGCAACCGCGGGGATAAACGTAACAATGGAAAGTAGGTTTGCCATTAGTGCGCTCCTCCGCTGAGCGTCATCCAGGTAATCAGAGCAACGATGCCAAGCACCATCGCCAACGCATAGGTAAAGACGTAACCCGACTGGGCTTTGCCTGCGAGACGGGTAAAGAACGGAATGATTCCCATTGCGATACCATTCAGCGTGCCGTCGATGACATTGCCGTCACCGCGCTTCCAAAGGAAGCGGCCAATGGCGCTGGCAGGTTTCACGAACAGGAAATCGTAAATCTCGTCGAAGTACCATTTGTTCAACAAGAACAGGTAAAGCGGGCGCTGGTTTTCAGCCAGACGTGCGGGAAGCGACGGATTGACGATGTAGAACCAGAAGGCTGTAACGAAACCAATGACCATTGCGATGAACGGGCTGATTTTAACCCAAGTCGGAGCATGGTGCGCATCGTCCATGACATGGTTGTCAGGCGCCATAAAGATCGCGCCTTGGGGCGCGGATCCGTGCGAAGCCGTCGTATCATGGGTAACTGCTTCGTCACCATGATGCTCTGCTGCCATCGCTGCGTGGTCGTCAGTTGCCTCGCCGTGTCCATTATCCTGAGTTGCTGCGGCAATCGCATGACTGTCGCTCGAGGTCTCCTCACCGTGACCCGCATCTGCGGTCGCATGTGCAGGAATTCCGAAGAACTCATTGACCTTGATGTGATCCCCAAAGAAGGGGCCATACCAAACCATACCGGCGAACACGGCACCGACAGCCAACACACCCAGAGGGATCGTCATGATAGCAGGACTTTCATGCGCGTGATCATGGGTGTGCTTGTTGCCTCGGGCCTCGCCATAGAAGGTCAGGAACATCAGGCGCCAGCTGTAGAAGCTCGTGAACAGAGCAGCGATGACAAGCATCCAGAATGCATAGCCGCCGGCAGTACCCGCCCATGCGCTTTCGATTACAGCGTCCTTGGACAGGAAGCCTGCGAAACCGTAATGGGTCAGCGGGATACCGACACCGGTGATGGCCAACGTACCGATCATCATCGCCCAGAAGGTCAAAGGTAGTTTCTTTCGCAGACCACCGTAATTCCGCATGTCCTGCTCGTGATGCATCCCGTGGATCACCGAACCGGCGCCAAGGAACAGCATCGCTTTAAAGAAGGCGTGTGTGAACAGGTGGAACATCGCAACCGAGTAGACACCAACGCCAGCCGCCACGAACATATAACCAAGCTGGGACATGGTCGAATAGGCGATCACACGTTTAATGTCGTTTTGAACCAGACCGATGGTTGCCGCCACGAATGCAGTCGTCGCACCAAGGAAGGTGACAAACGCCATCGTCTCGGGGGCATATTCCATCAGCGGAGACATGCGGCAAACAAGGAAGACGCCTGCGGTCACCATAGTTGCCGCGTGGATCAGTGCCGACACGGGTGTCGGACCTTCCATCGCATCTGGTAGCCATGTGTGTAGGAAGAGCTGTGCCGATTTACCCATCGCTCCGACAAACAACAAGAAAGCCAACAGGTTCGCCGCGTTCCAATCCGTCCAGAGGAAGGTCAGAGTCGTGTCTGCCAAGGCTGGAGCGGCCGCAAACACATCATTGAATTGGATCGAACCAGTCATCATGAAAAGTCCGAAGATACCCAGAGCAAAGCCAAAGTCGCCAACGCGGTTGACAACAAACGCCTTGATAGAGGCCGCATTGGCGCTGTCTTTGCGGAAGTAAAAGCCGATCAGCAGATACGAGGCAACGCCCACACCTTCCCAGCCAAAGAACATCTGAACTAGGTTGTCCGAAGTTACCAGCATCAGCATGGCAAAGGTGAAGAACGACAGATAGGCAAAGAAACGCGGACGATAGCTTTCGCCTTCGGCGAACTGATCGTCATGGGCCATGTAGCCCATCGAGTACATGTGGACCAAAGCAGATACGCTGGTCACAACAATCATCATGATCGCGGTCAAGCGGTCCAGGCGGATGCCCCAGCTTGTGTCGAGCGTTCCCGACTGGATGTAGCTTAGGATTTCGATGTGTTTAGTGTGACCATCAAAGCCAAGGAACACAATCCAGCTAAGCGCCATAGCAAGGAACAACAGGCCGGTTGTCACGACCTGCGCGCCTTTATCGCCAATGATCCGGTGACCGAACCCAGCGATGATGGCACCGACCAGAGGTGCAAATAGGATTACCGTTTCCATCTGATCAGCCTTTCATCACGTTGATGTCTTCCACCGCAATGGTGCCGCGGTTCCGGAAGAAGCAGACGAGGATCGCAAGGCCAATAGCCGCTTCCGCGGCAGCAACAGTCAGAACGAACAAGGTGAACACTTGTCCGACCAGATCGCCTAGGAAGCTGGAAAAGGCCACAAAGTTGATGTTGACCGAGAGAAGCATCAATTCAATCGACATCAACAAAACGATCACGTTTTTACGGTTCAGGAATAGCCCGAATATCCCGATGACGAATAGCGCTGCCGCCACCGTCAGGTAATGCTCAATTCCGATCATGCGTGTCCCTCGTCATCATTCTTTACTTGTCCGGCACTCACCGGATCATATTCATTCGAACCGGTTCAGAGCCCCTGCCCCGGTTTTACATCTTTCAGTTCCATCGCTTTTGCCGGATCACGGTAAAGCTGCGCGAAAATATCCTGACGTTTGATGTCAGTCCGGTGGCGCAGGGTCAGAACGATGGCTCCGATCATTGCAACCAGCAGGATCAAGCCTGCAAGCTGGAAGATCAGGAAGTATTGGTCGTATAGAAGCTGACCCAAAGCCGCGGTGTTCTGAACGTCTGTCGGAGTGACCGCCGCGCGCAATGACTGGGCCTGATCAGCCTCGGTCCATGCGCCAAACGCCATAGCCAGCTGCATGAGAAGCACCACACCGATCAGCAAAGCCAATGGCATATAACGCGCCATCTCGGCCTTTAGTTCGGCGAAGTCCACGTCCAACATCATCACAACGAACAGGAACAGAACCGCGACCGCACCTACGTAGACGATGATGAGCAGCATCGCGACGAACTCGGCTCCGAGCAGAACAAAAAGTCCAGCCGAACTGAGGAACGCCAAGATCAGCCACAGAACCGAGTGCACTGGGTTTCGGCTGATCACGGTGAACAGACCGCCTACAATCGTGGTGATTGCGAAAAGGTAAAAGGCAAAGGCTGCAACTGTCATTGCTTGTCTTCCTTGTTGTCTTCCATAACCTCGCGCGCCAAATCCATGGCGCGGGTCATGGCGGGGATGCCGGCGAACATCGACATCTGGGCGATGGTCTCGGCGATTTCATCTTTTGTGGCACCCGCTTCCATTGCGTGGCGTACCGTCATGCGAAACGGCGTGTCAGCCTGAGCGCCTTGCATGGTCATACCGGCAACGGTCAGCAACAGCCGTGTTTTGGCATCAAGGCCATCCTTGCTGATGCCCTTGCCAAAGGTCATTTCCATCATGTCTTTCGGCATGGTGGGCCAAAGGGCCTCGAACCCCTTCGGTGAAAATGTTTCAAGCGCAGGATTGAAGGCCTTGGCCATTTCCTGAGCCTGAGCCATCATCATCTCAAATGGGGTTTTCAAATCGCTCATCGGTACGGTGCATCCAATTCAAGGTTGCGGGCAATCTCGGCTTCCCAGCGTTCGCCGTTCTCTAGAAGCTTAGCTTTGTCATAGAACAGTTCTTCGCGGGTTTCGGTGGCAAACTCAAAGTTCGGACCTTCGACAATCGCGTCTACCGGGCAGGCTTCCTGACAGAAGCCGCAGTAAATGCATTTGGTCATGTCGATGTCATAGCGAGTGGTCCGGCGGCTGC
>CAYVRN010000009.1:0-32613 GCA_964453855.1 uncultured Rhodobacterales bacterium | reverse complement strand
CGTTCTTCGCCATTCGGATAACGACGCAGGGCGTGTTCACCACGGAAACGTGGAGACAGCGGGCCCTTTTCGTGCGGATAGTTTACCGTGTGCTTCGGGCTGAAAAAGTATTTGAACCCTAGCTTGAAGCCTTTGAAAAAGTCCGACAGCAGGAAATAGCCAGCGGCGCGTCTGTAGTCGATGCTTGCCATGTGGAATTAACCTCCAATCATCCAGCGGGCGTAGGCGCCGCCGAAGGCTTCGAATTTTGCAAGGAACGCAACGATCACAACCCAAGCCAGCGACATCGGCAGGAACACTTTCCAGCCCAGACGCATCAGTTGGTCATAGCGATAACGGGGGGTGATAGCCTTGATCATCGAGAACATGAAGAAGACCATTAGCATTTTGGCGACCATCCAGAACAGACCGTCCGAGATACCCGGGATCGGCGAAAGCCAACCACCAAAGAACAGCAGCACGATCAGCGCGCACATCAGAACCATCGCCAGAAGTTCGCCAAGGAAGAACAGCAAGAACGGTGTCGAACTGTATTCAACCTGATAACCGGCCACCAGTTCCGATTCCGCTTCCGGCAAGTCGAAAGGAGGACGGTTGGTTTCTGCCAGAGCCGAAATAAAGAACAGGAACATCATTGGCAGGTGCGGCAGCCAGTACCAGCTAAATAAGCCGTATTTGCCTTCTTGTGCGGCAACGATATCGCCAAAGTTCATCGAACCGGTCGAGATAATCACACCAATAATGATCAGGCCGATTGAAACTTCGTAGGAAATCATCTGTGCGGCGGACCGTAGTGAGCCAAGGAAGGGGTACTTCGAGTTCGACGCCCAACCGCCCATGATCACGCCGTATACCTCAAGCGAAGAAATCGCAAAGACATACAGAATGGCCACGTTGATATCGGCGATCGCCCAACCTTCGTTCATCGGGATCACGGCCCAAGCGACAAAGGCCATCACAACTGAAATCATCGGCGCCAGCAGGAAGACCGCGCGGTCAGCACCAGCGGGGAACACAACTTCTTTCACGATGTATTTCAGGAAGTCTGCAAAACTTTGCAGCAGTCCAAAGACACCGACGACGTTGGGACCCTTGCGCAACTGCACAGCGGCCCAAATTTTACGCTCACCGTACATCAGGAATGCAAGCGACACGAGGATCGGGACGATCAGCAACAGAATCTGGCCAACGATGACCAGAGAGATGCCTAAGTTCGTGGTGGTAAAGAATTCAGCCATGTGTCCTCACACCGTAGGTATTCCGTTTTCATTGCAAGCAGCGACAACCACTTCAGCGTCGATCTGCTTAATTCCCCGGGGAAGGGCCGCCGAGATGGTGTAATACGCATCCCCCAACCAGATATCCTCGGTTTGTGATACTGTTGTCCGCACGTGACGGGCAAAGCCGTAGCCCCGGATCAAAGTGTATTGCGCGGCGGCGCATTCGGCGTATTCCGAAACATCTACAGCGCTTTCAGTTCCAATCATCCGCACGCGGAAATTGACAATGTCGTCATCCAGCAGGCGGGTTTCGACTCCCAGGTAATCGAACTTGGAATAGTCCGTTAGACAATCGCCGCACACAGGTGCACAGGCCCCGCCCATTAAGGCCAGACCTACAGCAGGGATATGTGCAGCGCGCAGTCCCATCACTCGGCAGCCACCTTTTCGCTTCCGCGTGCTTTTGCATTTGCGGACAGTTCGCCCATCAAGGCCGAGGCACGGGCGATAGGGTTTGACAGATAGAAATCGGCAACCGAGGTAGCAAAAGTTGATTTCTCTAACGCGACAGCCGGTAAGACCTGCCAGTCGTTGACAACAACTTGGTCAACGCGGGCCAGATGCTCCACTTCTGCCACCAACGCCTGCCGCAGTTGCGCAAGGCTATCATAGCCCAATGTCGCCCCAAGTTCCGCAGACAGTGCCCGCAGGATCGCCCAGTTCTCTTTTGCTTCTCCCGGAGGGAACGCGGCACGAAGTGCCAACTGTGGCCGTCCTTCGGTATTCACAAACAGGCCGTTTTCTTCCGTGTAGGCAGCCGCAGGCAGAATTACGTCGGCGCGATGCGCACCGCGATCGCCATGACTTCCCTGATAGATCACAAAAGCGCCTTTCGGCAGGTCCATTTCGTCTGCACCAAGGTTGTAAATCACCTCGGCCCCATCAAGCGCCGTATCCATGCCACCTTCAGTTACAGCGCCGACGTCCATTGCACCGACACGACCGGCCGCCGTGTGCAGAACCAGCATTTCACCGCCTAGCGCTTCGGTCAGGGCCATAGCTTGGCTTAGTACTGCCTCGCCGTCCGCGTCCCGGATTGCTGCCTGCCCAACGATCACAATCGCGCCTTCGGTTTTTGCAACATTCTTCGCAGCACGCTGCAGCGAGGCACGCCCCGGTCCGACATGCTCGTAGTCATAGGTTAGATCTGCGTTTTCGCCGATCAGTTTGATATCTGCACCTTTCAGCCAAGCCTTGCGAATGCGCGCATTCAATACAGGCGCTTCGTTACGTGGGTTTGTGCCGACCAGATAAATCACCTTGGCTGTATCGATATCTTCAATCGCCGCCGTCCCAACGTAAGCCGACCGGTTGCCAGCGGGTAGCTTGGCCCCGTCAACACGACATTCGACGTTGCCGCCCTGCCCTTCGATCAACTGCTTTAGTGCAAATGCGGCCTCAACAGGCGCAAGATCACCGACCAGACCAGCAACTTTCTTGCCTTTCATCGCAGCCGATGCGGCAGCCAAGGCTTCGCCCCAGCTTGCCGGGCGCAGCTTGCCGTTTTCACGAATATAGGGTTTGTCCAGTCGTTGACGACGCAAGCCGTCCCAAACGAAACGGGTTTTGTCAGATATCCACTCTTCGTTCACACCATCGTGGTTGCGGGGAACGATGCGTTTAACTTCACGACCTTTGGTATCGACCCGAATGTTCGATCCAAGCGCGTCCATCACGTCGATGCTTTCGGTCTTGGTCAGCTCCCACGGACGGGCGGTGAAGGCGTAAGGTTTTGACGTCAAAGCACCAACTGGGCAAAGATCGATGATATTCCCCTGAAGGTTGCTGTCCAAAGTCTGGTTCAAATAACTGGTGATTTCAGCATCTTCGCCACGGCCTGTTTGGCCCATCTGCGTGATGCCAGCAATCTCAGACGTAAAACGCACGCAGCGCGTACAGCTGATGCAACGGGTCATTGCGGTGCTGACAAGCGGCCCTAGGTTCAGATCATCAACAGCGCGCTTGGCTTCGGAATAACGGGTTTCCGAAATGCCGTAGGCCATCGCCTGATCCTGCAAATCACACTCGCCACCCTGATCGCAGATCGGGCAATCCAATGGGTGGTTGATCAGCATGAATTCCATCACGCCTTCACGTGCCTTTTTGACCATCGGCGAATTTGTTTTCACGACCGGCGGCTCTCCGTTCGGACCGGGGCGCAAGTCGCGGACCTGCATTGCACAGCTTGCAGCAGGCTTCGGAGGGCCACCAACAACCTCGACAAGACACATACGGCAGTTACCGGCAATCGACAGACGTTCATGATAGCAGAAACGCGGCACTTCGGTCTGCGCCATCTCGCAGGCCTGAATAAGCGTCATCGCGCCGTCTACTTCGATCTCCTGATCGTCGATGATGATCTTGCGCAGGTCAGTCATGGTCAGTTCGCTCTCAGTAATGATCCGATCAGGGTCTCATTCGCGATTTCATCGCGCCCCCACCGGCAAAAAGTCTCGGGATCGTCATAAGTGACGTTTTGTTCGGCCATCATCGCGTCCCCACGGGCACGCAACACAGCTTTTGCCTCATCGCTATTGCGATAGGCGTTGATCTCGTCGTCGTTGTAACCAAGTTCCTTGGCGTCTTGAACGATGCCCCACAGCATGCCGATACCTTTTAACACACGGCCTGAAAGGCTGTCGCACTGCTTGCGGATTTCGTCAGCCACCAGAATAGCTAACAGGGTGTCGTTTAGGGGCTGGTTTTCGCCCAATGCTGGGCGGTCGGTCGCGGCTGATGCTGGGGTCGCCAAAGCCACCACTACCGCTAAAACCGTTAAAAAGCGCATTTTCATACCCGAAACTCCTTTGTCCATAAGGGTACAGAGAGCAGACACACTGCTCCCTTTCCCAACGGACATCGGGGTGCCTTCAGCCGATATGCAATAACGCGGGGCTGAAACGCCTGATATGAGCGCAAGGTTGCTCACTCGGCCGCCACCGCTTGTTTGCCGCGAATGCGGTCTTCAATCTCGGGACGGAAGTTCTTGATCAGACCCTGAATAGGCCAAGCTGCCGCGTCGCCAAGGGCGCAGATGGTGTGGCCTTCGACCTGCTTGGTGACGTCCCAAAGCATATCGATCTCTTCGACTGATGCCTCGCCTTTCACCAGACGATCCATCACGCGCATCATCCAGCCAGTGCCTTCGCGGCAAGGCGTACACTGACCACAGCTTTCGTGCTTGTAGAACTTCGACAAACGCCAGATCGCTTTGATGATGTCGGTCGATTTGTCCATGACGATCACGGCAGCGGTTCCAAGACCCGAGCCCAATTCGCCGCGCAGATAGTCGAAATCCATGATCGCATCGCGCATGTTCTCGCCGCGCACACAAGGAACCGAAGATCCACCGGGGATCACGGCAAGCAGGTTATCCCAGCCGCCACGAATGCCGCCGCAGTGCTTTTCGATCAGTTCTTCAAAGCTGATCGACATTTCTTCTTCGACAACACAAGGGTTGTTTACGTGGCCTGAGATCGCAAACAGCTTGGTACCTGCATTGTTGGGTCGGCCAAAGCCCGCGAACCATTCGGGGCCACGGCGCAGAATGGTCGGCGCAACAGCGATGGATTCAACGTTGTTCACGGTGGTCGGACAGCCATACAGACCCGCCCCAGCAGGGAACGGAGGCTTCATCCGGGGCATACCCTTTTTGCCCTCAAGGCTTTCCAGAAGAGCAGTTTCTTCGCCGCAAATATAAGCGCCAGCCCCGTGGTGCAGATAGAGATCAAAATCCCAACCGGACTTAGCCGCATTCTTACCCAGCAGACCCGCGTCATAGGCTTCGTCAATTGCCGCCTGAAGCGCTTCACGCTCGCGGATGTATTCTCCGCGGATGTAGATATAGCAGGCATGCGCGTTCATCGCGAAAGACGCAATCAGGCAGCCTTCGATCAGCGTATGCGGATCGTGGCGCATGATTTCGCGGTCTTTACAGGTCCCTGGCTCGGACTCGTCGGCATTCACCACCAGATAAGCCGGACGGCCGTCGCTTTCCTTAGGCATGAAAGACCATTTCAAACCAGTCGGGAAGCCCGCACCGCCGCGGCCACGCAAACCACTGGCTTTCATTTGGTCGATGATCCAGTCACGACCCTTTTTGATGATATCGGCCGTGCCGTCCCAATGGCCGCGCGCACGCGCGCCCGCAAGGGTGCGGTCATGCATCCCGTAGATGTTGGTAAAGATCCGGTCCTGATCCTTCAGCATGGCAAGATCACCTTTGGTTTTCCTGGCGTTTCCGCCGAATTTGTAACGTCACCACCAGCGCCCAAATGAACGCGGCGATAGAAATGAGGTAGAAGAGCATTTCGAAACGGATTGGCAGACCCAAAATATCGGTCAGCCATGGTGCCAAGATCGCCAGAACGCCGCCAGCAGCAATGGTCGCACCTGCGATGCGTCCCTGCTTGGTCAGTGCCTGATCCATCTCAGAGTTCATAAGCTCTTAACCCTCCAACAGCGCTTTGGCCTGAGCGCGCCAGTCGTCGCGGCTAGCTTTGCCTTTGGCGCCTTTGATATTTTCATCGGCCCAAACTACGTCTTCATCGCTCCAACCGGCGATTTGCGCAAAGGTGGTAATACCCGCAGCAACGATGGCGTCCGCGGCTTTCGGGCCCACGCCTTTGAGCTGAGTGAAATCGTCAGCCTTGGCGGCCTTTTCCTGCTGAACCGCCGACTTGGGACGCTTAGCTTCAGCAGGAACCTTTGCACTTGAAGCCGCGCCACCCTGCCAAGGGGCAGTCAGGGGAACCTCGGTGCCGTCGATCCGCTTCACAGTGTCGCCAATATCGGTCGCCAACTGCGCTGACGCGTTGTATTGCGCCTTACCGGCTTCGTGATCCAGAAGGCTTGTCAAACCACTCAGAGGCTCGGCTGCATAGCGGCCATTCTGAGGACCCGGAACAGGCACCTGACCTGCAGCCAGCTCGTCAAGGATCTCGGCGAAACGCTCGGCTGTCAGGTCTTCGTAGTAATCTTTACCGATCTGTACCATCGGCGCGTTCGAGCATGAGCCAAGGCACTCGACCTCTTCCCAAGTAAACTTGCCGTCTGCCGACAATTCGTGCGGCTTGGCGTTGATCTTGTCCTGACAGACTTTGATCAGGTCCTCGGCACCACAGATCATGCACGACAAGGTGCCGCAAATCTGGACGTGAGCGATGGAGCCTGTCGGCTGAAGCTGGAACATGAAGTAGAACGAGGCCACTTCCAGCACACGGATATAGGCCATGCCCAGCATATCGGCGATTGCTTCAATCGCAGGGCGGGTTAGCCAACCCTCTTGTTCCTGTGCGCGCCACAAAAGCGGGATCACAGCCGAAGCCTGACGGCCCTCGGGGTATTTCGTCATCTGGGCTTCGGCCCAAGCCTGATTAGCTGCAGTGAAAGCAAAGCTCTCAGGCTGTTCGTGATGAAGACGGCGGAGCATTAGCGGTCAATCTCCCCAAATACGACGTCCATGGTTCCGATAATTGCGGCCACGTCTGCCAACTGATGCCCAGTAGCAATGTGATCCATCGCCTGAAGGTGCAGATAGCCCGGCGCACGAATTTTCGAACGATAGGGTTTGTTGGTGCCGTCGGCTTTCAGATAGACGCCGAATTCGCCCTTGGGGGCTTCAACAGCAGCATAAACTTCGCCCGCGGGGACGTGAAAGCCTTCGGTGTATAGTTTGAAATGGTGGATAAGTGCCTCCATCGAGGTCTTCATCTCGCCACGCTTCGGCGGGGTCAGCTTACCACGCGCCAGCACATCGCCCTGTCCTTCAGGTGCGCGAAGTTTTTCAATGGCTTGCAGGATGATGCTGGTCGATTGACGCATCTCTTCCATGCGCATCAGGTAACGGTCGTAGCAGTCGCCGTTTTTTCCAACGGGAATCTGGAACTCGAACTCGTCATAGCATTCATAGGGCTGCGCGCGACGCAAATCCCACGCCATACCGACCGAACGCGCCATTACACCCGAGAAACCATAGTCCAGCACGGTCTGTTCATCGATGGTGCCAATATCAACATTGCGCTGTTTGAAAATGCGGTTCTCGGTCAGCAACCCGTCAATGTCATCCAGTTTTTCAGGGAATTCCTTGGCCCATTGCTCGATGTCATTCAAAAGCTCGGGGGTCAGGTCCTGATGCACCCCACCTGGACGGAAATAGTTGGCGTGCAAACGGGCGCCACAAGCGCGTTCGTAAAAGTCCATCAGCTTCTCACGCTCGGCAAAGCCCCAAAGCGGAGGTGTCAGCGCCCCCACATCCATCGCCTGCGTGGTGACGTTCAGAAGGTGGTTCAGAACGCGTCCAATTTCGCTATACAAAACGCGGATAAGCGAGCCACGGCGCGGCACTTCAACACCGGTCAGCTTTTCGATGGCCAAGCACCAGGCATGTTCCTGGTTCATCGGAGCAACGTAATCAAGGCGGTCGAAGTACGGCAAGTTCTGCAGATAAGTGCGGCTTTCCATCAACTTCTCGGTGCCACGGTGCAGCAGGCCGATATGCGGATCGCAGCGCTCGACAATTTCACCGTCGAGCTCAAGCACAAGGCGTAACACGCCGTGCGCTGCCGGGTGCTGAGGCCCGAAGTTGATGTTGAAGTTACGGATCTGCTGTTCGCCGGTCTGGGCGTCCTCAAATCCCTTGGAGCCATCCATCATCTCAAGCCACTCCTACAGTTTGCTTCCACGACGCGGGAAGCCGTCCCATATAGGCCTCGGCGGCCGCATATTGGGGTTTCAGATAGGCCGCCGCACGGGCGCGGTCGGCATCGGCCAACGCAACAGTTTTCCCTTCGTTGATGCGGGTACCAAAGTCGGCAGGCATCACGGCGATTTCCAGAAAGTCGCAAATACGGGTCACGGTTTCGTTGGTGAACAAGTCTTCGTAAAAGGCGACAAACACCTTTTTCGGATCAAGTTGGGCCAATTTTCCAAGCACAGACGCATAATCAGCGCGGGCTTGCAAGGCATGCATTTTACCTGCAAGCGCATTGTCCAACATTGTTTTGCAAACGCGGGCGATATTGTTTCCGCCGGTTTTGCGCAATTTACGCACCGCATTCATGCGGATGTTGCTCCAGATACGCGCCACAGGATCGCGCATAAGGTAAATGAACCGGCTGTTGGCCATCGATTGCATAGCCAGCAGTCGCTCTACACTTAGAAGCCCATAAGCCGGAGTAATATCTGCCATCACCTTACAAGTGCCGGCGCGGCTGGTCATAAAATCAAGATACGCCGCATCTGTGCCGTCCTGCGTTAACGCATGGATTGCGTCCAAGTCAGCTAGGTCGGTCTCGGGACCGCCCTGACGCTCAAGGCGCTGCGCAACGCGCGACCGTTTTGCGTTCAATTTTTTCAGGCGACCGGCCACATCTCCATCAACACTGTTGAAGAAGTGCATCTCTTTAATCGGCGGCACAAATACCTCGGGATGCTCGGCCAGATAGCCGTGCAGCCAGCTTGTCCCGGCTTTAGGAGCGCCAAGACCGAACAGCATTATGCCCCCGAACTGGTTCATGCTTTCGCGTCACCTTTTTCGTCACCCGGAAGGATGTAGTTGGCCCCTTCCCACGGGCTCATAAAATCGAACTGGCGGTATTCCTGAACCAAGCTGACGGGTTCGTAAACGATCCGTTTTTCAGCTTCATCATAGCGCACTTCGGTATAGCCGGTTGTCGGGAAATCCTTGCGCAGCGGGAAGCCACGGAAGCCATAGTCGGTCAGAATACGGCGCAAGTCCGGATGGCCCGAGAAGATGATCCCGAACATATCGAACACTTCACGCTCAAACCAGTTGGCCGAGGGGTGAATATCCACAATCGACGGCACCATTTCTTCTTCGCGCACAGACACGCGCAGACGAATGCGCTGGTTCTGATGCATCGACAGAAAGTGATAAACTACGTCGAAACGCTTCGCGCGTTCGGGATAATCTACGGCAGTGATATCGACCAGCGATGTGAACCTGCACGCCATGTCGGATTTCAAGAACTCGACAAAACCTGTGATATTCGACGGAGCCACATCAACGTTCAACTCGTCAAACGATACATCCCAGCCCAAAACACAGTCAGCGCGTTTCAGCTCAAGCAATGCGCCCAATTCTTTCAGTGCTTCACTCATCGCTTACCTCACCAATGTGCCGGTCCGGCGGATTTTGCGCTGCAACTGCATAACGCCATAAACCAGTGCTTCCGCTGTCGGAGGGCATCCCGGGACGTAAATATCGACCGGAACCACTCGGTCGCACCCGCGCACAACAGAATAGCTGTAGTGGTAGTAGCCACCGCCGTTTGCGCAGCTGCCCATCGAGATCACGTAACGTGGCTCGGGCATCTGGTCGTAAACCTTGCGGAGTGCAGGTGCCATTTTGTTGGTAAGCGTTCCCGCAACAATCATTACATCCGACTGACGCGGTGACGCGCGTGGTGCAACACCGAAACGGTCAAGGTCATAGCGCGGCATCGACGCATGCATCATTTCAACGGCGCAGCACGCCAGACCAAAGGTCATCCAGTGCAACGATCCGGTACGCGCCCAGTTGATCAGGTCTTCGGTGGTGGTCAGCAGAAAGCCTTTGTCCTGCAACTCACGGTTCAGCGCCTGAGTTGCGACTTCTTTGTCCGCGCCCGCGGTGTTGGCTCCGGTCATCACTCCCATTCCAACGCCCCTTTCTTCCATTCATAGGCAAAGCCGATGGTCAGAACCCCTAGGAAAACCATCATTGACCAGAACGCGACCATACTTAGATCCTTAAAGGCGACCGCCCACGGGAACAGCATTGCGATTTCAAGATCGAAGATGATGAACAGAATCGACACAAGGTAGAAACGGACGTCGAATTTCATTCGAGCGTCGTCGAATGCGTTAAATCCGCATTCATAGGCAGACACTTTCTCGGGGTCGGGATTACGGACTGCAATAACAATGGCAGCAAGGATCAGAACAAGTCCGATGCCGATTGCTACCGCCAGAAAGATGAGAATGGGCAGGTATTCTCGTAGCATGTCTTCCACGGGCGGCTCCTTTTCAGATACGCAACGCATCCTGCGATACGTAATACTTCACGGGGGGTTTAGCCCTGCTCAGAGGTGTGGTCAACTGACCGAAAACACATTCACATTATTGAAATTGTTGTTGGATTACGGCGAAATCGTCAAGTTTCACAAGAACTTTGCTGCAATGCGGCAAAGGCAAGCTCGTCAGTTCGAAAACAGCGCTTGGTATTTTTTTTTATTTAGTGCGAAATTCTCGAGATTTTCATGTGGTTTTCGGTTTCCGCCGCAACGGTACACGACTCAACAAATTGTGGACGGCATAACTTCTGGCTTGAATACCTGTATCTAAAGAACCGCGCGCCAGTGGCGTTAAGGATTCGAAACGATTGTCAAATCTACCCGTGTCGCTAAGGTGCAACGGGAAGCAGCTACACGCGGTTTTGAATTGAAACAAAAAATCGAAGAATTCGATTTCTGGGTTTCTCGCTGGGAAGAGGTCGTCAGAAATTCTGCCGCGCTCTCGGTGCTTATTGCATTTGCACTCTTTGGGAATATTGTTTTTCAGTTTGATGTCCAACTGGGCACAGACACACCGGAATTCGCAGCCCTTTTCGCTTCGCGCGCAGCGGTTTTTCTGCCAGTGCCAATTCTAGTCTATCTCGTTTTCACCAGCGAACCAAAACTAAATGCGCTTTTCAGTGCCCAGCTGGTCCTTGTTCTAGCCTTTAGTCTTTCAAATTCTCTGGCAATTTACTTTTCCGGCATCCAGGGCAACAGCTATCTGCTGCAACATTACCTAAGTTTGCTATTAGCTCTGGCCGTTTTTCAAATTCCGACACGCCCTGCGATTATCAGCGCAGGCATCAGCACTCTGTCGTTAATTGCAGCCTGGGTTGCAGGTGGAAAACAGACAACGCTGGATGTTAAACACATTGTCCTAAGCGTCCTTCTGCTGATAGCACTGGTTATCTTTCACAAGGCCGCCCACAAACGCAAAGTTGCAACATTCGAGAAAAACCGGGAGCGCGAAGCTCAAGAACAAGAATATGTGCGGGAACTGTCGGAGACGCGCCAACAACTTCAGAAAATCCTAACGAACCTTTATAAAACCATTTATCAAACCGATGCCGATGGTCTGGTGGTCTACGCATCGCCTTCAGTCGAACGGTTGTTGGGATACACACCCCAAGAGCTTATCGGCACCCCGCTCGCAGCCCTTTACAAAGACCCGCGCTCGCGCAACGAACTGCTGGCCCGCCTCGCCGACAACCCCGGAAAATTCGTCACCATCGAATCCGAGCTCATCCGGAAAGATGGAACCTCAATTTGGGTTGAAACCAACACGCGCCTGTTTCTGGACAAAAACGGCAAACCCGCAGGGGTCGAGGGCAGCACGCGAGATGTTACCGACCGACACAAGTTAAACGAAAAGCTGATCGAATATCAGGAAACTTTGGAAAGCCGCGTTGCAGACCGGACCAAAAAACTTGAAGCCACGCAATCTCAGTTCAGCCAGATTATTACCAGCACGTCCCAAGGCTATTGGCGCGTGGATCGCGACCGAATTATTCAAGAAGTAAACCCTGCGATGTGTCGCCTTATGCAATGCACGGAACAGGAAATACTTGGACACAAGTCTGCGGATTTCGTCGCCACAGACAATCTGGACACTCTGGAGACGCAGAATAAGCTTCGCAAAAAGGATATGCCGCGTCTTACGAACTGACCTTGAAGCGCCCGAACGGCTCTACGGTACCCTGCATCATCCACCCATCTCTTCTACGCAATGAAGAGGGTGAGGTGATTGGTTCGATGAGTTTGGCCACCGACATTTCGGACATCAAGGACGCAAACGCCGAACTTGAACGGGCACGCAGCGAAGCAGAAATGGCCAATGAAGCCAAATCCAGTTTCCTGGCCAATATGAGCCACGAAATCCGCACACCGATGAATGGCATCATCGGCATGAGCGAATTGCTCAGCCAAACGAATTTGGATGACAACCAAGGGCAAATGCTATCCACGATAACGGATACAGCAAACGCTCTATTGCGCATCATCGACGACGTGCTTGACATCTCCAAGGTCGAAGCCGGGCGCGTGGAACTGGCCAGTGTTGAATTTCAGCCAGTGGGATTGGTTGAGGATGTTCTGCGCATCACGCGTCCCCTGTCGGATCAATCAGACGTCCGCATGCTATTCCGAGCAGACCCCGATTGCATGGGCCGCGTACGCTGTGATCCGGTTAGACTTCGTCAGATCATTATGAATCTGATCAGCAATGCTATCAAATTTGCCCGCCCAGAAAGCGGCATCAGGCGCGTCGTCATTCAATTGAAAAGAACCCCCGACGGCCAATTCGCCTTTTCGATCGAAGACAACGGCATCGGAATATTAGAAGAGAACCAGAAAAAGCTGTTTCAATCTTTCTCTCAAGCCGAGGCCTCCACAACGCGCCGCTTTGGCGGATCGGGGCTTGGCCTTGCCATCAGTCGCGGACTGGCGCAACGCATGGGCGGCGACATAGTTGTAGAAAGCGAACTTGGCGTCGTTTCGACGTTTACGGCGATCTTGCCGCTACCGCCAGTCGCAGGATCGGAACCTGATATCGACTTTAGTGGCCTGACATTCCTCATAAACCGTGATCCCGAGTATATGCCGCAATCCTATGTGAAGCTGGTCCGGCACTACGGCGGCCAATTAGTCAGCGCTGAAGACCCGACCGAGTTCAAATCGAGGCTATCCGCCTGCAATGATCAGCCGATTGTCATTCTGCCGCGTTCGGACATAAAACAACTAGAAGAGCTGAGCAAACCAACAACTTCTGGGCTGACACCTCGTTTTTTGGTCTTTGACTATGAAGACCCCGGCATTTTACCGCCTCTCCCCAGTAACGCCTTGGACATTCGCGCATTCCCGCTTTTTCCAAACGTGTTTCTTGAAAAAATCTCAAGCCTCGCAGGGCGGCGCAAACACATATTCGCGGCTGCACACGCAAAATCGGTAACCGCCCCTGCCGGTGCCAAAGCCAAAAAAAGCCGCATTCTTGTTGTGGAAGACAATCCGATCAACTTAATGGTCATCGAACGGCAACTTGAAACGCTTGGTTACGAGCACATCAACGCCGAAGACGGCATTGAAGGTTTCCGGCTATGGCAAGCCGAGCCCGTCAGCTTGGTCCTGACTGACCTTCACATGCCCAATCTGGACGGCTACGGGCTGGCACAAAAAATCCGCCAGGCGGAAAAGACCTTGGGCCAGTCAGCAATCCCGATCATCGCCCTAACCGCCAATGCAATGCAGGGTGAGCGGGAAAACTGCCTGGCCAACGGCATGAACGATTATCTGACAAAGGCTCTTGCCCTCAACAATTTGGAAAAAGTCATCGCGCATTGGGCGAAATAGTCAGATCATCCACGCCGCTTTTCTTTTTTCGAAAAACGCCCCTATCCCTTCGGCCGACTCAGGGCTTTCCCAACGACGCGCCAAAGCCGCAACCGAAGCAGCAACAGCTTCGCGTGTGACCGTCCCCCCAAGAGACTGAGCCAGCGCTTTTCCTTCGGCTACAGCCCCGGGCGCGCAGTTCAAATAGGGGGCAACCTCGGCTTCTACGGCAGCATCAAGATCATCAGCCGGAACGCATTTGGCCAAAAGTCCCAAAGTGACAGCTTCAGTTGCATCAAACAGACGCGCCGACATAAATACCCGCCTAGCCATGGCCTCGCCCATGCGCGCCAGCACATATGGGCCAATCGTGGCAGGAATCAAACCAAGCCGCGTTTCGGTCAAACCCATTTTCAAACGATCAACTCCCACAGCGACATCGCAGACACTCGCCATACCAACTCCACCACCAAAGGCGTTGCCCTGCAACCGCCCGATCAAAGGCTTGGGCATAAAGTTCAACGTCCACAACATATCCGCCAAACGGCGGGCCTCGCGTTCCTTGATCTCGGGGGTTGCGTCAAACTGGGCGCGCATCCACTCAAGATCACCGCCCGCGCAAAAGCTTTTCCCTTCTGACGCCAAAATGACCACACGCACAGCCGCATCCGCGCCCAGATTAAGCGCCGCATCCGTCAATTCGTCCATCATCTGGGCATTCAGAGCATTGTGCTTTTCGACCCGCGTCATCGTCAAGGTCGCAACACCTCTGGCATCCACCTCAACGGAAATTGTCTCGTACATGCGCCTCTCTCCTTACGCCCTGCCAAACTGCTTACTCAAGATGGACACGGCTTCGTCCACACTAAGTTTGCACGTATCCAGAATTACTTCGTTTTCATTTTCAAAAGGCTCAAAATTCCGTTGATTCACCTCTATCCAGGTGGGCGCTTGCCACCCGTCCAGACTGACAACTCTGCTTTCCACACGCTTTTTATGTTCAGTCGCATCACTACAAACCAAAGAAATTTGATGAAACTCTGCTTCAGCATTGCGGGCGACATGCGCCCATCCATCACGTGTAATCCGCAGCGGGTTCACACAATCTCCAATCACGTCATACCCCTGCATCAATGCGCGCTTGGCAACTGCCTGCGCCGCTGCATATCCTCCGTCTACCAGATCGCCAATCTCCATGTGGGATGCTCTCATCGCAACCTCGATTTCATCGGCCCACAGCCAAAGCGCTCCGGTCTCCATTGCCAACTGCCGCGCGATGGTCGACTTGCCAACACCCGGCAATCCGGAAAAAGACAAGAGCATGGGCATCAACTTGCTCGCATCGCCCGCGCCATCACTGCCGCTTCTTCGAGCAATTTCAGATCCAAATCGGTCTGATACCCCAACTCTTCAACATGTTGCGCCACAGCGCCCGTGGCCACGTTTCCTGCTGCCCCTGGAGCATAGGGACACCCACCCAAGCCCCCGACCGCGGCATCAAACACCCGCAAGCCTCGCTCCAGCGCGACCGAGACATTTTCAAGCGCCAGCCCCGAGGTATCGTGGAAATGTCCCGCCAGTTCGCCTGCTGGGGCAACTTCAACAACAGCCGCCAGCATCGCATCCATCTTCTCTGGCACGGCCCGGCCGATAGTATCGCCCAACGAAATCTCGTAGCAGCCCATCCCGCGCAACTTTTCGACAACACGCGCCACATCAGACGGATCAACCGCCCCGTCATAGGGGCACTCGACCACGCACGATACGTAACCCCGCACAGGTATCCCCGCCGCTTTCGCCGCCTCGGCGACCGGTTCAAACCGCGCAAGGCTTTCCTCAATCGTCGCGTTGATATTGGCCTTGGAAAACCCTTCCGAGGCCGATCCGAAAATCGCCACCTCGTCTGCTTTTGCCGCCAATGCCCCCTCGAACCCGCGCATATTGGGCGTCAAAGCGGCATAGCTGATCCCATTACGCCGCCTGATCCCCGCCAAAACGTCCGCACTGTCCGCCATCTGCGGCACCCACTTGGGCGATACAAAACTGGCCACCTCGATCCGCCGGAACCCGACGCGGCTCAGGACATCAACCAAAGCAATCTTCTCGGCCGTTGGGATCATGCGTTTCTCATTCTGCAGCCCGTCCCGCGGCCCGACCTCGAAAATCTCAACTCTGTCCATATTTCATCTTTCCAAAAATACTCCGGGGGGGCACCGCAGGTGACGGGGGCAGCGCCCCCTATGCCTCGGGCGGCGGATAAAACGCCTGCTTGTAGATCACCGCTTCCCCGTCCTTGGAAACCGCGACTCTGAACGCCTCCCGCGCCTGCAACCGCTCCCAATAGGCGGACACAGCGGGAAACTTTGCCAGATCAACGAAATAACGCCCGATCACCATCCCATAGGCCACTGCGATATCCGCCGCAGAAAAACCCCGCGCCAGCATATAGTCGCGCCCGGAAACAACCGCCTCAATTGCGCCAATGCATTTTTCAAGCCGCTTTGCTTCCAACCGCATCACGGTCTCCGACCGCATCGCCGGATCACGCAAGACGATATGGTGCTGAGTCAGATTGGCCAGCAAACTTCCAATCGTTTCGGAAAAATGCAACCATTCCAGAAACTCGGCCCGCTCAGCGTCACCCGACATCGGGGCCAACCCCGCCTCGGGCCGCGTTTCGCAAAGGTATTGCGTAATTGCACCGCTTTCGAACAGGGTCCGCCCATCTACTTCCAACGCAGGAACCCGCCCCGCAGGGGACATCGCCAGAAACTCGGGGCTGCGCATGGAACCGTCGAAAAAGTTCCAGTGCTTCAGATCGTACTGAAGCCCCATTTCCTCAAGCAACCATAGCGTTCTGAAAGACCGTGACTGGGCAACATGGTGTAAACGGATCACGCCTCGTCCTCCTCAAGCTGAACCAAAGCCGTGCCAGCCTCGACCTGATCGCCCTCGGCCACCAGAACAGCCGCCACAACTCCATCCCGCGCAGCCAACAGGCCGTGCTCCATTTTCATCGCTTCCAGAACGGCCAATTTTTGTCCTTCAACCACGGTGTCGCCGACCTCCACCAGCACCGCACGCACTGCCCCCGGCATCGGCGCTTCGATCACATTCCCGGCCGCACCGCCGCTGGCATCGCGCGCTAACGGATCAAAAACGCCGAAACTCACGCCACCGCCAACGAACATTGTCACACTGTCGCCGTGACGCACAAATGGCGCAGCCGCGTCGCCGTCAAAGCTCCACGAACCGCCCACACGCAGCGCCTCAACGCTCATGCCATCGACATGCACAAACGCTTTGTCAGCGCTGATCGATTGAACAGCCACTTCAACGACGTCTTCGCCAGACACCAAAGAAACAGACCGCATCAATGGCGCCCAAAGGGAAAATCCCGTTTCTTTGGACATATCGCCCAGCAAATCCAAAGCAGCCATAGCCGCCTGCGCTGTTATCTGAGGCGTGACCGCCACCGGCTCGACAAGAGCGTCAATGTCCCGCCCAATCAGCCCGGTGTCCACATCGCCTGCCGCAAATCCTTTGTGCCGCGTCAATGCCCCAAGGAAGGCTAGGTTTGTCACCGTCCCCGCAACCTGCGTCTGCTCCAGCGCGACCTCAAGCCGTTTCAAGGCAATCGCACGCGTAGGGCCATGCACAATCACCTTGGAAATCATCGGGTCATAAAACGGCGAAATCACATCGCCCGACCGAACCCCGCTGTCCGCCCGCGCTATTGGCGGGAACCACAAATGGTCCAACCGGCCCGTCGCGGGCAGGAACCCCGCGGGCACATCCTCGGCATATAACCGCGCCTCAAACGAATGCCCGTTGATCGCCAACTCTTGCTGCGATTTCGGCAACCTCTCACCCGAGGCCACACGCAACTGCCATTCCACCAGATCGACACCGGTGATCGCCTCGGTCACAGGGTGTTCCACCTGCAAACGGGTATTCATTTCCATGAACCAGAACCCGTCGGGGCGCAGCCCGTCCGAGCCATCAACGATGAACTCAACCGTCCCTGCGCCCTTGTATCCGATCGCCTCGGCGGCACGCACACCGGCGGCCCCCATCGCGGCGCGCATCTCTTCGGTCATGCCCGGAGCAGGAGCTTCCTCGATCACCTTCTGATGGCGTCGCTGCAACGAGCAGTCCCGCTCGAACAAATGCACCGCTTTTTCGCCATCACCAAAGACCTGCACCTCGATATGGCGCGGTTTACTGACAAACTTCTCGACCAACACGGCGTCATTGCCAAAGGCTGTCCGCGCCTCGGCGCGGGCCGAGGCCAAAGCGTCCATGAAATCCGCCGGTTTTTCCACCAAGCGCATGCCCTTGCCGCCGCCGCCAGCCACGGCCTTGATCAACACCGGATAGCCAATGGCGTCAGCCGCACCCGACAGATGCTCGGGGTCTTGGTTGTCGCCGTGATACCCTGGCACCACGGGCACGCCTGCCTCATGCATCAAAGCCTTGGCGGCATCCTTCAACCCCATCGCACGGATCGCTTTCGCCGAAGGGCCAATAAACACAAGCCCCGCAGCCTCGACCGCATCCACGAAATCGGGGTTTTCCGACAAAAACCCGTACCCCGGATGGATCGCCTGCGCGCCGGTTGCCAAAGCCACGCGAATGATCTCGTTGCCTTTCAGGTAACTCTCCGCAGGCGCAGACCCGCCGATATGAACGGACTCGTCCGCCATCGCCACATGCTTTGCGGCCGCATCCGCATCTGAATACACCGCCACACAGCGCACGCCCATGGCTTGAGCCGTTTCCATCACCCGGCAGGCAATCTCGCCTCGGTTGGCAATCAGAATCTTGTCAAACATAGGCTTTCTCCTGCTCTGCAAGGCATGGCTGGGGGCTGTCTGCCCCCAGACCCCCGAGGATATTTGCGGACAAAAGAAACCGCATCTTCTTCTTGGAAAAAATACTCATCATCCAACCTCACATCCTGAACACGCCGAATTTCGTGTCCTCGATCGGCGCATTCAAAGTCGCAGACAAAGACAAATGCAGCACGTCACGGGTCTTACGCGGGTCGATGATCCCGTCATCCCAAAGCCGTGCGCTGGCGTAAAGCGGGTGCGACTGCCGCTCGAACATATCGATTGTCGGTTGTTTGAACTCTGCCTCTTCGTCGGCGGACCAACTGCCGCCCGACCTCTCGATCGCGTCGCGCTTGACGGTGGCCAGAACGCCCGCCGCCTGCTCGCCACCCATCACGCTGATGCGGCTGTTCGGCCAAGTCCACAGGAACCTTGGCTGATAGGCGCGACCGGACATGCCGTAGTTGCCCGCTCCGAACGAGCCCCCGACCAGCATCGTTATCTTCGGTACATTGGTCGTCGCAACTGCCGTCACCATCTTGGCCCCATGCCGTGCAATACCTTCGTTTTCGTATTTCCGGCCCACCATAAAGCCGGTGATGTTTTGCAGGAACACCAGAGGGATTTTGCGCTGCGAACAGAGTTCAACAAAGTGAGCGCCCTTTTGAGCGGCTTCGGAAAACAACACCCCGTTGTTGGCGATGATCCCAACGGGGCAGCCTTTTACGTGGGCAAAACCCGTTACCAGCGTTTCCCCGTAGCGCGGCTTGAACTCGTCAAACCGCGAGCCATCGACCACCCGCATGATAACCTCGCGGATATCGTAGGGCGTACGCAAATCGGCGGGCACCACTCCGAAAATCTCGTCGGGATCATAGACGGGGTCTTCCGGCGACTGAAAATTCACTGTCGAGGGCTTTGAACGGTTCAAATGACTGACCGCACGGCGCGCCAAGGCCAGCGCATGCGCGTCATCTTCGGCCAGATAATCGGCCACACCGGACAGGCGTGTGTGCACATCACCACCGCCCAGATCTTCGGCCGTAACCACCTCGCCCGTCGCCGCTTTCACCAGTGGCGGACCGGCCAAAAAGATCGTCCCCTGCTCTTTTACAATAATCGTCACGTCAGACATCGCCGGCACATAGGCCCCGCCAGCCGTACATGATCCCATCACCACCGCGATCTGGGGGATGCCCTTGGCGCTCATCCGAGCTTGGTTATAGAAGATACGCCCGAAGTGATCGCGGTCAGGAAACACCTCGTCCTGATTGGGCAGGTTCGCCCCGCCGCTGTCGACCAGATAGATACAGGGCAGATGGTTTTCCTCGGCGATCTCTTGCGCGCGCAGGTGCTTTTTCACCGTCATCGGATAATAAGTGCCGCCCTTCACCGTGGCGTCGTTGCAGATCACCATCACCTCTTGGCCATGTACCTGCCCGATACCGGCGACAACACCTGCACAAGGGGCTGCGCCATCGTACATTTCGTGGGCCGCCGTCGCGCCAATCTCAAGAAACGGAGATCCCGCATCCAACAGGTTCGCCACACGCCGCCGAGGAAGCATCTTGCCGCGGCTTTCATGCCGCACCCGCGATTTCTCGCCCCCGCCCAAACGGGCAGCTTCAGCGGCTTCCGAAACTATCGAAAGCGCTTCAAGATGCCCCTCGCGGTTTTTCTTAAAGTCGTCTGAATTTGTCAGTACCTTGGATTTGAGTTTCACTTCGAACCCTCCATTTCCGCCGTCGCACGGCGTTTCAATTCTTTGCGGATCACCTTGCCCGTCACCGTCATTGGCAAGGCATCCAGAAACCCGATTTCCCTTGGATAAGAATACTTTGCGAGCCGTTCTTTCACAAAGCCTTGCAGTTCCGCAGCCAGTCTATCCGTCGCCTCGAACCCGTCTTTCAGAACAACATAGGCCTTGACGATTTCGGTCCGCATGTCGTCCGGCTTGCCTACCACGCCAACTGTCGCCACGGCGTCGTGCTTAAGCAGGCAGTCCTCGATCTCGGCCGGTCCTATCCGGTAGCCAGCACTGGTGATCACGTCATCCTCGCGCCCGATAAATCGAAGGTAATCACCCTGCCAAATGCCCCGATCTCCGGTCAGCATCCAGTCGCCCTTGAATTTCTCGGCAGTGGTCTCGGGGCGGTTCCAGTAGCCCAGCATCATACTGGCCGAGCCGCGTTTGACGGCGATGTCGCCCTCTTCGTCAGTCGGCTGGCCGCTGTCGTCCAGAACCGCCAATTCATGCCCCGGTACAGGCTTGCCGATACATCCCGGCGCGGCTGGAAACATCGACCCCGCGGACGAGGCGATCATGTTGCATTCTGTCTGACCGTAAAACTCGTTGATCTCAATTCCGAAGGCTTTGCGCCCCCACGCCAGCATCTCGGCCCCCAACGGCTCTCCGCCTGAGCCGATGGTGCGCAATCCCGTGACAGACACATTTGCCGCTTTCAGCATCCGCAACGCGGTTGGAGGAAAAAACACATTGCGGATGCCAGCCGAGGAGACCAATTCGGAAACTTGAGCCGGAGAGAACTTATCCGCACGAGACGCGACCACCGGTACGCCCAGCGCAAGCCCAGGCATCAACACGTCGAATAACCCCCCAATCCATGCCCAATCTGCTGGGGTCCAGATCACGTCACCCGCCTGACCCAGCCGATCGTGGCTCATTTCAACGCCCGGCAGATGTCCGGTCAGCACACGATGGCCATGCAATGCCCCCTTGGGGCTGCCGGTGGTGCCGGAGGTATAGATCAGAACAGCAGGGTCTTCTGATCCTGTTTCGGCGGTGTCGAACGGATGATCGGAAAGCGCCAGTTCCTCAGGAACCAGTGTGTTAAACCCTAAACTTTCAACCAAACCACGGCTGTCGATATCTGTGACAACGATGGCTGCCGCCGCATCTTTGAGGCGCGTCTCCAAAGCGTCCCGCGCAAACAATTTGAACAGAGGGATCGAGATCGCCCCCAGCTTCCAGACCGCGATGTGCGCAGCTGCCGTCCAGACAGACTGAGTGCGCAGCACCCCGACGCGGTCACCCATTTTCACGGTTTTGGACAACTCATGCGCCAGCCCGTCTGATAGGCGTTTCAGTTCGGCATATGTCACATCCCGGCGATTTGGTCCCGTCATGTCGATAATCGCTACGCGACCGGGTTGAGCCAAGGCCCAGTCATCACAGACCTGCCTCGCCATGTTCAGACGGTCGGGGATGTCCCAACGGAAGTCCCGAACAAGCTCGTCGTATGATCCTGCCGCTGACAGCATTCTAGTTACCCAACCCGCCATTTTGCAAATAGAGCGCCTGTTCAGCCGTCATTTGAGTGAAGCACGCGATCGAAGCAGGTCCCCCGCCCGTACCGCCACCCCAAAGACTATATTCATAGGCACAACGGGAATCGCGAAAGCTAATCCAGGTCCGCTGCATGTCGCGCAGCGTGTCGGCTTGCGAAAGAACCGTAAATCCATCCTCGGCGGCCATGGCATCAAACTCTTTCGCTTGCGCCATAAGGCTTTGGTATGCGCTATTCAGCTTGCTATCCCAAAAATCCGCCTCGAGCGACATGCACCCGCCCATGCCATATGTGGAATAGCCGCCCTCGGTGTCTTCCATGCATTTCTCGGCAGAGTGGCCCACACATTCCAGCCCCTTACCGTCGTCAAGACAGCTCTGGGTCGCTGCATCTGAATACACAAAATCAGCGTCCGCCAAAGCAGGCACAGCTAAGGCCATTATACTTGCGATCAGAATAAGATCGTGTGTCCTGCAAAGCCTGCGCATCACCACATCATCGCTTGTGACAGGCGCTTGTCCAGGTAGATTGCCTGCTCGCCAGTCGCTTGCATCTGGCATTCGTAGATCGACACCGTCGAAGAACCAGCCCCTCCTGAACCGTTGGTGTATTGCGCATACTCAAACTCGCAACGCGCATCGCGGTACGCAATCCAGTTGCGCTGCATCGCGCGCAAACTCTCGGGTGTTTGCAACATCGTCTGACCGGCTTCATCCTCGATACGCTGCAATTCGACCATCAGGTCTTGATAGGCGCTGTTCAGCTTGGCATCCCAGTAATCGGTCTCTTGAGACAGGCACCATTTCGCAATGTTCGGATCGCCGAAATTACCCGAAGCATGCATACAGGCGTTCGCCGCCATACCGATACATTGGGTGTTGAACCCAAGCGTATTGCTGCACGATTTCGCGATTTCCGGCAAAAACTGCGAGGGCGCTTCATCGGCAAACGCCGGCGTCGAAAACGCCAGCATCCCGATTGCAACGCTCTGCTTCAGCAGTTTAATCACAGCATCGCCCCCATCATCTCGCGGCCAATCAGCATCCGGCGGATTTCACTTGTTCCCGCGCCGATCTCCATCAGCTTTGCATCGCGGAAGATGCGGCCCACGGGGTTGTCGTTCAGATACCCCGCCCCGCCCATCGCCTGAACGGCCTGATGCGCCACGATCATCGCCTGTTCACTAGCATAAAGAACACAGGCTGCCGCGTCCTGACGGGTCACCTCGCCTCGATCACAGGCTTTGGCCACCTCATAGACATAGGCGCGGCTGGTGTTCATCGCGGTGTACATGTCAGCGATCTTGCCTTGCATCAGCTGGAAGTTTCCAATCGGCTGACCGAACTGCTTTCGCTCAGCCATATAGGGCATGATTTCATCCAGACAGGCGGCCATGATGCCGGTGCCGATGCCCGACAGAACCACGCGTTCGTAGTCCAGCCCCGACATCAGAACGCGCACGCCCTTACCCTCTTCGCCCAGCACGTTTTCGAAGGGAACTTCAACGTCTTCAAACACCAATTCTGCGGTGTTTGACCCGCGCATCCCAAGCTTGTCGAAATGTTTCGAGGTCGAGAACCCCTTCATTTCCTTTTCAATCAGAAACGCCGTGATCCCCTTGCTGCCCGCATCAGGGTCGGTTTTGGCATAAACCACCAAAGTATCCGCATCAGGTCCGTTGGTGATCCAATATTTGTTGCCGTTCAAACGGTAATGGTCATTGCGTTTTTCCGCACGCAGCTTCATCGACACCACGTCAGACCCCGCCGAGGGTTCCGACATTGCCAAAGCGCCCACATGCTCGCCCGAGATCAGACGGGGCAAATACTTCTGTTTCTGTTCTTCGTTGCCGTTCAGCTTGATCTGATTGACGCAAAGGTTCGAATGCGCGCCGTAAGAAAGCGACACCGACGCCGATGCACGGGCGATTTCCTCGACAGCAACGGTATGTGCAAGGTATGACATCCCCGCCCCACCGTATTCTTCATCAACGGTGACACCCAGCAGACCAAGCTCACCCATCTCTTTCCACAATTCGTTGGGAAATTCGTTCTTCTGGTCAATCTCGGCCGCCATTGGCTTGATGCGTTCCTGTGCAAAACGATGCACCATTTCGCGCAAAGCATTGACGTCTTCACCCAGATCGAAATTCATTGTGGCCATGAACATGGGGCTATCCTTCGGTTTAATGAACACTTGTTCATATAAAAGACACGACAAGTGATTCCGGTCAATGGTCACGGTTCAGAACGTGGCGGCACAAACACCTGAACCAAGACGTTTCCAAAACCGGATCATTCGCCCATTGCATTCCAGTGGCATTCCTTGAACATACCAGCATGAGCTTTGATCAGAGATATCTTGAACTGGCGGACCTGAAAGCCAAAGCCAAAAAGCGGCTGCCGTGGTTTGTGTGGGAATACCTCGACAGCGGAACCGGCACCGAAACGGCACTGCAACGCAACAGACAAGCGCTTGATAACATCCTGTTTCGACCGTCGATCCTGCACGGCGAGCATCAACCGGACATCTCCGTCACAATTTTCGGCCAAACCTATGCTCTGCCGTTCGGCGTCGCCCCTGTAGGCATGTCTGGCCTGATCTGGCCCAAAGCGGAACAACATCTTGCTCAAGCGGCAGCCCAAGCGAACTTTCCTTATTGCATCTCAACACTCGCCGCCGAAACGCCCGAGGCAATCGCCCCACATCACGGCGGGAACGGGTGGTTCCAGCTCTATCCGCCCCGCGATCCGAAAATCCGCAATGATATGATCCACCGCGCCAAGGATGCGGGCTTTACAACGATGGTGCTAACCGCTGACCTACCCGCCCCCAGCAGGCGCGAACGGCAAACGCGATCCGGCTTAACGCACCCGCCGAAACTGACCCCCCGTTTGCTGGCGCAAATCTCGATTCGTCCAGAATGGGCTCTGGCCATGCTGGTGAACGGAATGCCCCGCATGAAGACATTGGATGCCTATGTCGAAGGCGGCCAGGCCAAAGCCCCGCCGACAGCACACGCTGGCTACCAAATGCGCATCGCACCTAATTGGGACTATCTGCAACAGGTGCGCGATGTCTGGGACGGCCCGCTTGTCGTCAAAGGGGTGCTTGACCCCGACGACGCAACCAAACTGCAAGAATATGGCGTAGATGGCCTGTGGATTTCCAATCACGGTGGGCGTCAGTTCGACGGAGCGCCTGCTGCAATTGACGTTTTGCCACAAGTACGCGCAAAAACCGATCTGCCCATCATCTTCGACAGCGGTGTCGAAGGGGGCCTGGATATCATGCGTGCCCTTGCCTTGGGCGCAGACATGGTGATGCTAGGACGCGCTTGGCATTATGCACTGGCCGCATTGGGCGCGGACGGTCCTGCGCATCTGGCCGATATATTGCAGAAAGATCTGATATCCTGCATGGGGCAGATCGGCGTGAACCACCCCAAGCAAGCTGCAGCACGCCTGATTACTTAACCGCAATCAAATCCTTGGGCATCGCATCATAGGTTGCCCTTGCTTCCGCAATCGGCAACCCTGCTGGAATCCAGCCCGTGCCGTTCGGCCCACCAGCCATGCCTTCGGATACATCCAACACTCGGTCGATCCCGTTCTTGCGAAGCTGCTCCATCAGATAGCCTGTACGGTTTCCTGTCCTGCAAATGATGGCCACGTCGTGTTCGGGGTTCCGATCCAATACCGCCATCAGATAGGCACCGAAGTTTTCGTCGGTCATATCCAGCAGCCAAGCTCCTTCAGCCACACCGGTCTGCATCCACTCTTCGGGGCGGCGCACATCGATCAGGATCATCGAACCGGCTTGCACAGCGTCGTTGGCTTCAGCGGCGGAAATTGTCGATTGCTCAGCCATCGCTGCGGCCGGTGAAAGTGCTGCCGCCAATGTGGCTGCCAAAAGAGTACGACGGTTCATCATTTTCATATTCCATATCTAAGATGTCTCCTATCTAGTTACATACGACCCTAATGCAAGAAACAGCTTGGTCCAACTTTTCACATCTGCATTTCGCATTCGCAGAAAAAAATCGAGGCAAACCTTTCATTCTGTCGCAGTTAGCGCTAACAGTGACGCCAAATCTGTGCCGAAATACGCAGTCTTACGCATTGTTCCGGTAAAAGAATCGTCCTATCCGTGACGCCACGTCACAATCTGACTTTGTACGACCTGGAGGGCCCCGCCGTGACCGAGTTCAAGAAAATCCTGATTGCCAACCGAGGCGAGATTGCCATTCGCATCATGCGCGCTGCCAACGAGATGGGCAAAAAGACCGTCGCGGTGTTCGCTGAAGAGGACAAGCTGGGGCTTCACCGCTTCAAAGCCGACGAAGCCTATCGCATTGGCGAAGGCATGGGGCCGGTCCAAGCCTATCTCAGCATCGACGAGATCATTCGGGTTGCGAAAGAAAGTGGCGCTGATGCGATCCATCCGGGATATGGTCTGCTGTCGGAAAACCCCGATTTTGTAGACGCTTGCGAAAAGAACGGTATCACCTTTATCGGCCCGAAAGCGGCCACCATGCGGGCACTTGGCGACAAAGCCTCGGCCCGCAAGGTCGCAATTGAAGCGGGCGTTCCGGTCATTCCCGCAACCGAGGTTCTAGGCGATGACTTCGACGCAATCACCAAGGAAGCCGACGAGATCGGCTATCCCCTGATGCTCAAAGCCAGCTGGGGCGGCGGCGGTCGCGGAATGCGCCCGATCAACGGTCCTGAGGAACTGAAGGAAAAGGTTCTGGAAGGTCGCCGCGAAGCCGAGGCCGCCTTTGGCAACGGCGAAGGCTATCTGGAAAAGATGATCATCCGTGCCCGCCACGTCGAGGTTCAGATCCTTGGCGACAAGATGGGTAACATCTACCACCTTTATGAACGCGACTGCTCGGTCCAGCGCCGGAACCAGAAAGTCGTGGAACGCGCCCCAGCACCTTACTTAAGCGAAGCACAGCGCGAGGAAATCTGCGAGCTTGGTCGCAAGATCACTGCACATGTAAACTACGAATGTGCGGGCACCGTCGAATTCCTGATGGATATGGAAACCGGCAAGTTCTACTTCATCGAGGTGAACCCCCGCGTGCAGGTTGAACACACCGTCACCGAAGAGGTCACCGGCATCGATATCGTTCAGGCACAAATCCTGATCGCCGAGGGGAAAAGCATCGCAGAAGCCACCGGCAAGGCATCTCAGTATGACGTTCGCCTGAACGGTCACGCGCTTCAGACACGCATCACTACAGAAGACCCGCAGAACAACTTCATCCCCGACTATGGCCGCATCACCGCCTATCGCTCGGCCACTGGTATGGGCATCCGTCTGGATGGTGGCACTGCCTATGCGGGCGGCGTGATCACGCGCTATTACGACTCGCTATTGGTCAAGGTTACCGCTTGGGCGCAAACGCCTGAAAAAGCGATCAACCGGATGGACCGCGCCCTGCGCGAATTCCGCATCCGCGGTGTGTCCACGAACATCGCGTTTGTGGAAAACCTGCTGAAGCACCCGACCTTCCTGAACAATCAGTACAGCACCAAGTTCATCGACACGACGCCCGAGCTGTTCCAGTTCAAAAAGCGCCGCGACCGCGGCACCAAGGTTCTGACCTATATCGCGGATATCACCGTGAACGGTCACCCCGAAACCGAAGGACGTACCAAACCTGCCGCGGATCTGAAACCGGCGCGCACCCCAGCCCTGCGCGCCGAACCCGCGTATGGCACCAGAAACCTGCTTGAGGACAAGGGCCCGCAGGCCGTCGCCGACTGGATGAAGGCGCAAAAACAACTGCTGATCACCGACACCACCATGCGTGACGGCCACCAGTCGCTTCTGGCCACCCGCATGCGCTCGATCGACATGATCAAGGCGGCCCCTGCCTATGCCGCAAACCTGCCGCAGCTTTTCAGCGTTGAATGCTGGGGCGGTGCCACGTTTGACGTGGCCTACCGCTTCTTGCAGGAATGCCCGTGGCAGCGTCTGCGTGATATCCGCGCCGCGATGCCGAATATCATGACCCAGATGCTACTGCGCGCCAGCAACGGCGTTGGCTATACCAACTATCCGGACAACGTCGTGCAAGAATTCGTGCGTCAGGCGGCAGAAACCGGCGTCGATGTGTTCCGCGTCTTCGACAGCCTGAACTGGGTCGAAAACATGCGCGTCGCTATGGATGCCGTGGTCGAAAACAACAAGGTTTGCGAAGGCACGGTTTGCTACACCGGCGATATTCTGAACCCTGACCGCGCGAAGTATGACCTGAAATACTATGTCGGCATGGCCAAAGAACTGGAAGCCGCTGGTGCCCACGTACTGGGCATTAAAGACATGGCCGGTCTGCTGAAACCAGCCGCCGCGCGCCAGTTGTTCAAAGCCCTGAAAGAAGAGGTCGGCCTGCCGATTCATTTCCACACACACGACACCGCTGGCATCGCATCGGGTGTGATCCTTGCAGCCGCCGACGCTGGCGTTGACGCTGTGGATTGCGCCATGGACAGCTTCTCGGGCAATACCTCTCAGGCGACACTTGGAACGGTTGTCGAGGCGCTGAGCCATACCGACCGTGACACCGGCCTTGATATCGGTGCGATCCGCGAAATCTCGAACTACTTCGAGGCGGTACGTGGTCAGTATGCCGCCTTTGAAAGCGGTCTTCAGGCACCGGCGTCAGAAGTTTACCTGCACGAAATGCCCGGTGGTCAGTTCACGAACCTCAAGGCACAGGCTCGCAGCTTGGGTCTGGAAGAACGCTGGCACGAGGTCGCACAAGCCTATGCCGATGTGAACCAGATGTTCGGCGATATCGTAAAAGTGACCCCGTCTTCGAAAGTGGTCGGTGATATGGCGCTGATGATGGTTAGCCAGAACCTGACCCGCGACGACGTTGAAAACCCGGGCCGCGAAGTCAGCTTCCCCGACTCGGTCGTGGATATGATGCGCGGCAATCTCGGCCAGCCTCCGGGCGGGTTCCCGACGGCCATCATCAACAAGGTTCTGAAAGACGAAAAGCCCAATCTGGATCGCCCCGGCAAACACTTGCCTCCTGTCGATCTCGAGCAGGCGCGCTCGGACCTGTCAAAGCAGCTAGAGGGCTTCAAGGTCGATAACGAAGACCTGAACGGCTACCTGATGTACCCCAAGGTCTTCCTTGATTACATGGGCCGCCACCGCACCTACGGCCCGGTCCGTACCCTGCCGACGAAGACGTTCTTCTACGGCATGCAGCCGGGTGAAGAAATTACCGCAGAAATCGATCCGGGAAAGACGCTTGAAATTCGTCTGCAAGCCCTTGGCGAAACCGACGAAAAAGGCGAAGTAAAAGTCTTCTTCGAACTGAACGGCCAGCCGCGGACGATCCGTGTGCCAAACCGCAAGGTCAAAGCCGCCACCGCAGCGCGCCCAAAGGCAGAACTGGGCAATGCCAACCACATTGGGGCACCGATGCCGGGTGTTGTGGCCTCTGTCGCGGTGAGCGCCGGCCAGAAGGTTACCGAAGGCGATCTGCTACTGACCATCGAAGCGATGAAGATGGAAACCGGCTTGCATGCCGAACGTGACGCAGTGGTCAAAGCCGTTCACATCCAACCAGGTGGCCAGATCGACGCCAAGGATCTGTTGATCGAGCTGGAATAAATCTTGTCGACCTGAAGCAGGTGAGGTCTAGTGTCCTTACCTAAATTAGGAATTTCCATGCCACGCCACGATCCCGGCACGTCCTTCCGTGCCTTGCACAAGCCCGGCGAACCTTTCTCCCTCATAAATGTTTGGGACAAAGGTTCGGCGCGTCTTATGGCCGCCAAGGGGGCACAAGCGCTGGCCACCTCTTCCGGCGCTCATGCTTTCACCCTTGGCCGGGCCGACTTGGGTCGCATCACCCGAGACGAGGCGTTGGCCCATGCCGTTGATCTGGTTTCTGCCACAAATCTTCCGGTATCCGGTGATTTTGAAAACGGCTTCGGAGACTCTCCCGATGCCTGCGCCGAAACAGTTCGTCTTTCAGCAGAAGCGGGGCTTGCAGGGATGAAGATATTGCCCTGCCGTCAGACAAACCCTACGCGTTCGAGCTGGCCGTGGAACGAATCCGAGCCGCTGCAAGCGCTGCGCGGGCACTCCCACGTGACTTCGTTCTTGTGGCTCGGGCTGACGGTGTCATGCACGGAACCTACGAAATAGAAGAAGCACTGAAACGCATCCGGGCATTTGATTCAGTAGGCGCAGATTGTCTTTATGTTCCCCAATCGGGTTCAGTTGAAAATCTAGCGCGCATTTGCGCCGCAACAACCAAGCCAATCAATGCGTTAGCGGCCGGTATGTTCTCGACGCTCACGCGAGCCGAATTCGCATCACTCGGAGTTGCCCGCATCAGCCTTGGCGCTGCGCTCGCGCGTACAACGCATAGATTATTGATCGACACGGCAGAAAGAATGCTGGATTACGGCGATTTTTCACCACTTCAAAATATTGCCCCTGCATCGGTAACCGACAATCTATTGTCTGAAGGCGCTGCCAAGCCAAAGTGAATTACCTGCTTGGGATACGCCAAAATCTGGTGGCGCTTCGGTGACCCCAAAAAAATAGAGAATTGCGACAAAACGCGCAACTCACTGCTCTTCAAATACATATGAAAATTGCAATATTAGAACCATTCCAGACTGCACCAAGTTGGTTCCGCAGCCAAACAATGAATGGAGAGCATTATGCACGCAGGTATCCGCGTCCCGAACGTCACTTTTAAAACCCGCGTCCGCGATGACAGCATCGAAGGACCGAACCCGTTTCGTTGGCAGGACATGACCTCGGACGATTACTTCAAAGGCAAGCGCGTCGTTCTGTTCTCGCTTCCGGGTGCATTCACCCCGACCTGTTCGACCTATCAGCTTCCAGGTTACGAAAAAGGCGCTGCTGATTTCCGCAGCAACGGCATTGACGAAATTTACTGCATGTCGGTCAACGACAGCTTTGTCATGAATGCATGGGCCAAAGGTCAGAAACTGGAAAACGTCAAAGTGATCCCTGACGGATCAGCGATTTTCACCCGCCAGATCGGCATGCTGGTCGACAAAGACAACCTGGGCTTTGGCGCCCGTTCGTGGCGCTACGCAGCTGTCATCAACGACGGCGTGATCGAAGCATGGTTCGAAGAGCCGGGCCGCGAAGACAACCATGGTGAAGACCCCTATGGCGAAAGCGCACCAGAGAACGTACTGGAATGGCTGCGCAAACAGGCGGCTGCCAACGCGGCATAAGCCTGTGGCTTGATGCAAGATTTTCGAAAGCCCCTGCCCACGCGGCATGGGCTTTTTCGTTTAATCTACGGATTTATAGGCATTCCACGCATAGGCCAGCACGCTTAAAAATACCAAAAGCTCTGATACAATCATCACCGGCGCCATGCTGCTTTCTGCCTCGGGGTTGGTCAGAAGAACATACAAACCACCGACTAAGATGATCCCCCCAATCTGGTGCCCCCAGAAATGCACTTTGGCCAAGGTGTTCTCGGCCATGGCGGGGAAAATACGGTACAACACTCCGAATACCGTCATCAACGTGAAACCCAGAAGGTTGATGTGGGCGTGTAGCGGCGCCAGCGTGTGATCGCCTGCCCCACCCATGTACATGCCCAGTGTGATACCCACGATCAGATAGATCGAACCAATTACAATAAAGTTACGCGCGATATTCATTGCTCCAGCTCCCTCGTTTTGCTGTCATTGCTCGAACAGTGGAGACAGGATACCACAACCTGCGACATTTTGTCATTAAGACTGCAACGGGAATAGCCCTTTCGAAATTGAGGACTGGCCCAGCGCAAGCATTTGCGCTTTCCTACCCGCAAGCAGAAAGGACGACCGACCATGCGTGATTTCAACCGAAAACTGATCATAATGACCGATATCCACATCATGAAACCCGGTCGCAAAATCATCGGGTTGGACCCGTCAGAACGGTTTCAGGCCTGTCTGGCCCATGCTGCTGAAAACCACTCGGATGCGGACGCTCTGATCCTGATGGGCGATCTGGTGCATCATGGCATTGCCGAACAATACGCGCAGTTCAAAAGCCTGCTGATTGACCTGCCTTGGCCGGTTCATATGACCATAGGCAACCACGACATCCGCGAGACATTTCAGGCCGCGTTTCCTGACGCCCCGAAAGACGAAAACGGGTTTGTTCAGCACAGCATTCAGGTCGGGGATCACACGCTTCTGATATTGGACACCAACGACCCTACGACCGAGCCCTACCATGGCGGCAACCTGTGCGAGGATCGTCTGTCGTGGCTGTCTGCGCAACTCGCTGGCAAGTCCCGCGGCAGCGTCGTGATCGCAATGCACCACCCACCGTTTACAACCGGTTTTCCGGGCATGGATGATATCGGCCTGCAAAACCGCGAAGCTTTCAACAGGATTGTGGCTGAAAGCCCGGCGGTCGCGATGGTCATGGCCGGTCACGTTCACCGGACAATCTGGGGGATCGCAGGCGGCAAACCATGCGCCGTTCTGAAAAGCCCATGCCATCAGATGCCCATGGAACTGGACGAAGCAAACTCGACACTCAGTATTGACGAACCTGGGGCCTACGGAGTTTTGCTATTGGGCAATGACGACCCTGTACTGCTAACTGCAGATGTCGGATTGGAGGGACATATCAACGAGGATGAAGACAGCCGCTAGACGGCTGGACCATTCCGATAAGGCCACAAAGCAGCCAAAGCGACTTCATGCACAGGCGTGGCAACCCCACGCTCCTGCCCCAAACGCACAATCTGACCCGAGAACCACTCAAGTTCGAGCCTTTTACCGTT
>CAYVRN010000008.1:61152-67320 GCA_964453855.1 uncultured Rhodobacterales bacterium | reverse complement strand
AAATCGCATGCTCTATCGAGGCAAATCATGCATTTGGCGCCCCTATTCCCCAAACACCTTTCCCAAAATCGGCCCGATCACCCGTGTCGCAACCGGAATAATCAACACGCCCAAGGCCAGGCCGAACACGCCGTCCATCGCGGCCGTAGCTGTCCACTCGATGATGCCCTGCCATGCGCCAGGAACCATATGCCCGACCGCATAGGCCCAATCATGGATATGATGACCCAGCCAGGCAAACCCCATAACTTCTAGGCTATGGACAATGATCGAACCGCCGACCCAAAGCATTGCCGCGGTTCCGATCACGGTCAGCAACTTCAAAAAGCCCGGCATCACCTTCACGATTCCACGCCCCAGAGAGCGCACCAGACCAATGCGCCCCTCACGGCTCATATAAAGCCCCACATCGTCAGCCTTTACGATCAATGCCACTGACCCGTAGACCGCCAGCGTGATGCCAACCGCGACCACCGCCAAAGTCGCGGCCTCCATCCAGATGTTGCTTTCCGGGATCGCCGCCAACGCAATGGTCATAATCTCGGCGGAAAGAATGAAATCTGTCTTAATGGCCCCCGCAACCTTTTTCTCTTCCAGATGTGCCGGATCGCCTTCGTTATGTTCGACATGATCCCACTTGTGTTCATGTGGGAACAGAACGTGCCAGATCTTCTCGGCCCCTTCGAAGCAAAGGTATGCCCCACCCAGCATCAAAAGTGGTGGGATCATCCAAGGTGCGAAGCTGGAAAGCAAAAGGCCGATGGGCAACAGGATCAGCAGTTTGTTCTTGATGGATCCAAGCGCGATCCGTCCAACAATCGGCAGCTCACGTTTGGCATCGAACCCCTGAACATATTTTGGTGTCACCGCCGCATCGTCAATAACAGCGCCTGCGGCTTTGGCCCCCGCTTTGGCGGCCTGCGCCGCGACATCGTCGATCGAGGATGCGGCCACTTTGGCAATTCCGGCTACATCATCCAGTAGGGCAATCAATCCGCTCATGGCTTTCTCCTCGGGCTTTCTCGGGCCAAACTATTCGGTCGTCCTGCAATCACAAGAGCATTTGTGTTTTTTCGGCTTAGGTAATTTAAAAAGTGCGCTATAGCGCTTGGAGAGATTCGGTCTGGTTCCGGTTACAACCCATGTGTTTTGGCGCCATCGGAATGTTTGCGCATGACGTTAGCGCAATCACACCAGCCCGCCCCAATTGTTAACGATAACATATTGCAGAATAAGGGCTTTTCCCTTCACGGATCGCCCCTAACAGGCTATAGCCCGACGTACATGGCACGTTCAGGAGATCAAAATATGACCGTCACTGTCGGTATCAACGGATTTGGCCGCATTGGCCGCTGCACCCTAGCCCACATCGCTGAGAGCGCCCGTAATGACGTTCAGGTTGTGAAGCTGAACGCAACCGGTCCGATCGAGACCAACGCGCATCTGCTGAAGTACGACAGCGTTCATGGTCGATTTGCAGGCGACGTCAAAATCGAAGGCAACACCATGGATCTGGGCCGCGGTCCGATGGAAGTGTTCTCAACCTATGACCCGCAAGAGCTGGATTGGTCCGGCTGTGACGTTGTTCTGGAATGCACCGGCAAGTTCAATGACGGCAACAAGGCCGGTGTTCACATGGAACGCGGCGCCAAGTCAGTTCTGATTTCGGCTCCGGCGAAAAATGTGCAGAAAACGATCGTCTACGGCGTCAACCACCGTAGCCTGGAAGTTGGCGACACCATGATCTCGAACGGGTCTTGCACCACCAACTGTCTGGCGCCCCTTGCGAAAGTCCTGAACGAAGCCATCGGTATCGAGCGTGGCATCATGACCACGATCCACAGCTACACCGGCGATCAGCCTACGCTGGACCGCCGCCACGCTGATCTCTATCGCGCACGCGCCGCTGCTATGGCGATGATCCCGACCTCGACCGGCGCTGCAAAAGCTCTGGGCGAGGTTCTGCCAGAACTGGCAGGCAAGCTAGATGGCACCGCGATGCGTGTCCCCACCCCGAATGTCTCGGCTGTGGACCTGACCTTTGAAGCGTCAAAAGACGTCACCGTTGCCGACGTGAACGAAGTTGTCCGCGAAGCGGTCGCCGGTCAAATGGGCACCGTCATGGCCTATGACCCCGAGCCGAAGGTATCGATCGACTTCAACCACACGGTCCAAAGCTCGATCTTTGCACCGGATCAGACCAAGGTTGTTGGCGGTCGCACTGTCCGCGTATTGGCATGGTACGACAACGAATGGGGCTTCTCGGCACGTATGGCCGATGTGGCCGCAGCCATGGGTCGCTTGCTGCAGTAATTGCCCAAGCCCGAATTTATCAAGATCAGCCCGCCCTTTCCGGCGGGCTTTTCTTTTCCCATCCTGACGGATTGCACCAAAAGGCCTTCAAAAGACGCACCTTGATGGGCGCTGTGCACGATCCGCTATGGGTTGGCTAACTTGGTGCTTTGACCCCTCCGCACAAAAAAAGTTGCCGCAAGTCATCCGAGGCTTTTACGCCAGATGATCTTCAAGGGTCTTAGACAATTGTTCGATTGATACAGGCTTGGAGAGATATGCATTCATACCCGCCGCCAAACAAGCTTGAGCTTCGCCATCCATCGCGTTGGCGGTGATCGCAATGATCGGCATTGAACCGGCTGTTTCCCCCGGTCCAGACCTGAAACGACGGGTCATTTCAAAGCCATCCATGTTAGGCATATGGCAATCGGTCAGGATCAAATCAAACTCTGCACTTGCCTCAAGCAGCGACAGCCCCAATACGCCATCTTCAGCCGTTTCGAAATCATAACCAAGAGTTTCCAACTGCTTCCCGATCACCAAGCGATTAACTGCGTTGTCCTCGACCAACAGGATACGCTTTCGATTGTCGGAGCCATCGTTGGGGGCCGGCGTTTCAATCGCCGACTTCTCGCTTACGCCACTTTCATTCAGAAACCATTCCAGAGCCGACAAAATGTTGCTTGGCAAAAGCGGGTAGCGCCTGATCGTCACAATGTCCGCCTCGCGTCGCAGCCGAATAATCGTTTCATGCTTTGACGCCATCAGTATCCGAACAGGTCGTCCGGTTGTGGCCAGCCGATCACGCACCTCGTCAATTTGCGGCAGATACTCTTCGGTCAGCACGGCAACAGGTTCTTCTGAACACGAGGCATAGTCCTGGACCAAGCCGTCAAGGTCCGCATATTGGCTCAGCGCGTACCCATACCGGCGACCACATTGCGACAACCGCTTTACAAACGAGGACGCCTCTGTGGTGACCAAAAGACGGGCATGCCCGTAATCAGGTGGCTCGACCAAAGTTTGCACTTCGGACGGGTCTACTTTACGAACCCGAACGCGCAAGAAAAAAGTCGCGCCTTCGCCCAATGTACTTTCGGCAGTCAAACTTCCGCCCATCAGCTCGGCCAACCGGCGCGAAATAGACAGTCCCAGTCCGGTCCCGCCAAACACCCGCGATGTACCTTCATCGGCTTGGGTGAACGGTTTAAACAAATAGGGCAGTTTTTCGGGTGCAATGCCAATGCCATTATCGTTGACCGTGAAAATCAGCGACGTGTCATCCCATTGGGTGACGCCAAGTGTGACTCGCCCCATTTCATCACGCATGTTTCCATCACTGAATTTGACTGCATTGCTGAGCAAATTGAACAGCACTTGCTTCAAGCGCTCGCCATCCAACAATACATAGGGATAGACGTCATCCGAAAACGAAACTGCCAGCCGCACGTTACGACTATCAGCAGCGGGTAGCATCAACTCTACAACCTCTTGAGCCAACTTCGTCAAATCGACCGGCTGCGGGTCTATTGCCAGTTCGCCCGCCTCGATTTTCGACATATCCAGAATGTCGCTGATAATTCTAATCAAAGTCTTCGACGAGGACTGGATCGTCGACAGCATTTCACGCTGCCCATAGTCCAGTTCAGTTTTAAAAAGCAACTCAGCCATGCCCAAAACGCCATTAATCGGTGTGCGGATTTCATGGCTCATATTTGCCAGAAATGCCGATTTGGCCCGACTTGCCGCGATGGCCGCATCTTTTTCCTGTTGCAACGTCCTGCGCGCGGATACATCCAGCATGGTGCCGATCAGTCGCACCTCGTCATTTTCGCCATGCAGAAGCGAGGCCCTCAGCAGAACCGTCAGAAAGTGTCCGTCCTTATGCCTGATCTGAATTTCCGTATCGAAAACGGGAACAGCCCCCGCGATGAACTCTTCCACCAGATTTGCAAGGCGCGCGCGGTCGTGGGGATGAACTAGCCTTTGCAAATCTTCAGACGACTGCGTTAGATCGTCTTCGTGATAGCCAAGAATTTTTGCAAAACTTGGCGAGAAAACAACATCTCCGGTTTTAATATTCCAGTCAAACAGCCCGTCATTCGATCCATTCAAAGCAATCGAAAGCCGCTCCTCGCTCAACTTGAGCTGCCGTATAAACTCGCGCTGGTCTTTTAGCCTCTGTAAATGTTGCCGCCTAGTCTCCGCAAGAAACGACAACGACAAGGCAACAAACAGTCCGATCGTCGCCCCTGCGGTCATGGGCACCAAATATCGGTAAAGCGGAAGAACTTCCTGATGCACCAAGGTTGCAACAACCGGAAGCGTGCACATGCCCAGCACACCCGACAGAATAATCCGCCAGAGATTCCGCCGAAGTGTCGGCAATATTTCAAGCTTCCGTTCCGTTATTTCCAATCGTTGTTCCTTGGTTTGGAATTTCCTTGAATGCTTGCGCACACCTATATTAACGGGCAAATCTCGGCTCTGTTAGAAAGCATTGTGACAGGAATTTTCTCTTTAGTATAAAAAAGGTCCGAAGCACGCCCCGGACCTTCTGAATTTTTGCACTGAAAACCAGCTTACATCCGCGACGCGACGTTTTCCCAGTTTACCAGATTGTCCAGGAAGTTCGACAGATATGCAGGGCGCTTGTTGCGGAAGTCGATATAGTAGCTGTGCTCCCACACGTCACAACCCAGAAGCGCAGTCTGACCAAAGCACAGCGGGTTCACGCCGTTTTCGGTCTTGGTTACTTTCAGACCACCATCGGTGTCTTTGACCAACCAGCACCAGCCCGAGCCGAACTGACCAGCGCCTGCTGCCGAAAACTGTGCCTTGAACTCGTCAACCGAGCCAAAGCTTTCGACCAGGGCTTTTTCAAGCTCGCTTGGCATCGCCGACTTGCCGGGACCCATCATTTCCCAGAACTGGTTGTGGTTCCAAAGCTGGCTGATGTTGTTGAAGATGCCGTTCTGCGCAACCGCCGACGCATTGTATGTGCCGGTGATGATCTCTTCCATCGACTTGCCTTCCCACTCGGTGCCAGCAATTGCTGCGTTACCGTTGGTGACATAGGCGTTGTGGTGAAGATCGTGGTGATACTCCAGCGTCTCGGCTGACATGCCAAGATCGGCAAGTGCGTCGTGTGCATAAGGTAGATCAGGAAGTTCGAATGCCATGGGGATACCCTCTCCTATTCGTGCGTTGTCTCTCTGCCCATAGATGGAGGGCCAGCCCCCCCAAGGTCAAGAGTGAAAAGCCAATTTCTTTTGTCAGGAAATATCCTCGGGGGTCCAAGGGGGGCAGACAGCCCCCCTTGCCTGATTAATAGACGCCCACTTCACTGCCCTCTTGAGCAGCAACGCTGAGCAAATCAAAGACATATTGTGCGACCGAGCGGAAGCACACCAGCTCGAAATCTCCAGCTTCCGTCAGCCAGAACGCCGCAGCAACCTGCGCCAGACGGGTGCGGCGCACATCGCCTACTTCGAAGGCACCCATATCAACGGGGGCCAGCTTGCCGATCACTTCGCGTGCGCTTTCGCCTGTGATGCGGAACAACGCACGCGCATCTGACACATTAACGGCCAAGGCATGCTCGCCACTCAAGGCATCTGTCAAAGTCGCCAGATCATCCTGCACCGACGCGTAATCGGTCAAGATCATCAGTTCGTCCGGTGACATCCACAAAACGCGGCGGCCTTTGGCAGCATAGGTTTCGCGGGTTTTCGGGGCCACGCGGCCGGTCAGTTTTTTCAAGGCATCCTTGAATCCCTGCGACGCGAAATCCCCGCGCAGGGTGATCATGCCCTGCAATCCGGCTTCCTCGATTTTGGCGATACCTGTGAAGGACACGCCATTCAGTGCGCT